>DASZZT010000020.1:0-56342 GCA_035543275.1 Luteimonas sp.
GAATGCGGGTTCCGTTGAACAGCTCTTGCGTGTCTGCACAACGAAACGATTGGATCGGCATGACTGGATGCTAACGGATACCGTTAGTAACGTCAAGCGGCACTAGTCAGACTGCCTGTCTGTGAAACCCGGGGCACTCCAGTGATCACAAGACAGTTGCTCCGTCCCCTTTGGGCGCCTGCCTTCATGCTGCCTGCAACGCCTTCACTCGCGGCTGATCGTGCTTCAGGGCCTGGGCAAGATCATAGTTGGCCTGCAGCGTGACCCAGAACCGCGCGGTACTGACTCCAGCACGCTCTAGCCGGATAGCCAGATCCGGACTGATGCCTGCATGACCATTGAGTACTCGCGAGAGGGCGACGCGCGACATGCTCAGCCGTCCGGCGGCCTCGGTAACCGCCAGGCCGAACGGAATCAACACGTCCTCGCGCAACAACTCGCCTGGATGGGGAGGGTTCTTCATCATAAGCCGTGATCCTTCAGTGGTAATCAAGATAATCGACCAACTCGACATCGACACCCGCGAAGCGGAAAGTCAGGCGCCAATTGCCGTTGACCCACACCGACCAGTGACCTTTCAGCTTGCCCTTGAGTGGATGAAGCTTGAACGAGGGCAAGTTCAGTTCGTCGGAAGTGGAAGCGGCATCGAGAGCGGCCAGAAGGCGCGCGAGCTTGACGACGTGCGCCGCCTGGATGCCGCGTATCGAGCCCGTTCGGTAGAAGATTTCGATGCCCTTGTGTCGGAACCCGATAATCATGGCCGAGTGTATCTCGTAACGATTCACGTTACAACCGCCTTGCAGTCCGAGAAACCCATCAGCACGCATGCATGCATGCATGCATGCACGGCTACATCATGCTGGATGCAGGCGTCGTGGAGCAGGCGGCGGTAGTGATCACGGTCGTCGTTGTCGAGAAAAATCGCGGCACGGTTGACGCCCCGCTGCGTCACATGCAGGGGAACGCCTGGAAGTTCAAGACGAGGACGACGCGGCATGGAGGCGACTGCTGAACCGAGACAGCAGCAGCCTGCCTGTCACTGACGGCGTCGGGCATCGGCAGAACCGATCATGACGGGTAGGAAAAGGCCGTGTCAGTGACGCTTGCTCCGTCCCCTTATCGCTCCTTATCCCAGAAAAACAACTGCCTCAGGCTTACCACGACTGGTTCCAAGTGCCTACGCCGAAGTAGTAGTTGTTTCCTTGCTGTGTAGCAGTACAACTCACGAGAGTCGCCAATATCGGGCTGCCCGACTGCTCACTAAGAGTAACCTGCGCCGTTGATCCGTTCGGAATTAAAGCAAACGACACGGACGTGGTCTCCGTCTTCAGGCCATCACCGACGACGGTATAAGGGAGGAGCCCTGGTGTCGCTCCGATGGAAGCCGCGCTGACATAGTAATTGTGGAATGCAGGCACATCGATATTCGCGTTTTGTCCATTGGTCTGCACCGTAACGGGGCTGCCGTTGTAAGTGCACTGGATGGATCCCAGCGTGGTTGTGGTCGACGTGGATACCGGGGCTTCGCTCCAGTAATGCGAAAGACTGATCGATCCGCTTGATGGCAATGTCGAATTGGTCCCGCAATCATGAGGGCTGCCCGCCGGTTTGAGGCACTCACCGCTATCTGCACCAAGGATTGGAACGGTGTAGAAGACGAAGGGATTCAGCCCGCCCCCGCTGATTCTCACGAAGAAGTCGTCGCCGGTACCGAGTGAACCACTGACCTGGAACGGCTGCGCGTCATTCACCGTGGTGTTGTCCGTTGGATCGACACCATCTAGCGTCGTCAACACCGTGTTGATTGCAACGCCGGAGTTGGACTGCCGGACGGTCGCGGTGTTGTTGGAGGTGCCCGAGAGCCGGCCATATGTTCGACTGCCCGAGGGCTGGCTCGGGTCGGTGGCAAGCAGGTTTCCGCTATTGACAACCAGCACCGTCGGCACGCTTGCGATCCACGTCGCGATCTCGGTGAGGTTGGCCGAGGTGAAGGGCAGATATGGCAGGACGCAATCCTCGATGTTGGATCCGGTCGGGCACCGGCCTTGCGCGCCGGTGTCGGCGAGCACGTCCACCAGCTTGGTGCGCGCCTTGGCCTCCAGGTAATCGACGTAGAGTCCGCGTCCGTGCAGGTAGCGGTAATCCGTCGTGTTTGGCGCATCGATTGTGACCAGGGATGGAACATTGATGCCTGTCGTCCCATCAAACAATGCTTGCGCGCCAGTCGGCGCGGTAGCAACCGTTCCGTCGTACTGCTTCAGGTAGTTCTTGACGAAAGTCGTGTAGGCGACGGTCGCCGCCGTCGTCGGCAAACCGGTCTTGGCCTGCTTGGTTACGCCTCCTTCGACCCGAGACTCGGTTTCCAGCAGTCCGAACTGGCGGGAATACATGTCCGAAGCAGTGCGCCAGAAACCGTCGACGCGGATTACGCGGCAAGCGTTGACATAGTCGAAGTTGGTGGTGTTGGGCGTGATCTGCAAGGCGTTCTGGTTGGTGAGGTAGTATTTCTCGCGGCCGGTGGTTTCGCCGGTCGCAATCGTCCTTTCGGGATCGAACTTGGCGACGCCCGCCGTGCTGGTGTCGTGGTGGTCGCGGCAGCATTCCTGGCACAAAGGGCTCTGTTCGACGCCGGACTTCCGCCCGGAACTCAGCGCTTGGCCGGGCGCGGGCGCTACAGGATTCGGCTTGTAAAGGTCATAGCGCTCGCCCGTCCAGATCGCGGGCCATTGAGCCGTTTGATAGATGGCCGGGAGCGTACTTCCGGCACCATACTGGCAACTGCATTTGATCACTTCGTTTTCGAAACGCCTCTGGATGATCGCGGCGTTACCCGAGGGCGTGTACGTCAGCACGTTGAACTTGGTGCCCACGATTTTCTGGTTGCTTTGGCTACCAACGAGCTCCGGCGTCGGATTGGAGGCCGCGCTCGACTCACCGTTGCCCAGCGCGATTGGAATGACGCCAGCCGTCGCCGGGTTGGTGGTGCGGACGGTCGGCCCGCCACCACCCGATGCCTCGTCGTCGGGCGGCGGGATCAGGCTGGCGCTCAGCCCCAGGAAACTCATATCCGAGACGCTCGCCAACTGGTGATTGCCACCAGTCGCATCGGTCCACGACGCAGTCAGGCTGACCCGCTTGAACTCCGGCTCGTCGGCCGCCGGTACCCGGTCCTCGGTGAAGTTGCTGGCCCCCGCGATGCTGGACCAGATATGGGTGACCTGGGTGACGTCCAGACTGCCCAAGCCTGCCTGGGTGCGCGTGCAATCGAGCCAGTCCGTCGCATCCCCATCACAGGGATCGATCGTACCGAGCGTAATGGGTGTCGTCACGGTGCCGGTGTTGAGTGCGGCATTGCCATAGCCGACGCTGCGCAACTCGTCCATCCGCGCCGACAGCATGGCGGCAACCCGCCCGCGCACCTTCGCCTCGGCGGAACTGCGGGTCAGGCTGCCCTGCAGCGCTGCAAGCGCCAGCAATCCAGTCGCAAGCACCACCACCGCGATCATGACTTCGAGCAGGCTGAAACCGCGCGATCGATAGCCTGTGGACTTGAGTCTGATCATGATGTTGCTCCCGCTCAATACGAGCGCTGGTCGTTCCACGCGCCGGGAAGCGTCGCGTAGCCAATGAAGTTGTCGCCGTCGAGACCGCCAAGCACGGTGGCGTCATAGATGACGGCCGAGGTGCCGCTCGACTTCATCTGGCCCTGAATCACCAGCGCGCCATAGACGGCAGCGCCGGCCGCCATCGTCAGCATGCAGTTGCTGGGGCAATTCCCGCTCCCACTACTGCCAGTCGCCGGGGACAGGGTGGCCTGGGTTCCGCCGCTCGTGACGGGGTCGCGGATGAAGATGAAACCGAACACCGTGCCGTGGATGGTAACGGGCCCATCCAGGATCAGGACGACCGGTGCAGACGGAGAACTGACTGGGGTCAAAGGCTGAGTTGTCTGGATATCGCATCCCGTGTGGCACCAGACCATGCCTGACGTGGACGGGGAATTATCCAGCAGCGCATTTGTTGCGGCTTGACCGGGATTCAATAGGGCCACGTTGGGTGCGCCGATGATCTTGTCCGCATTCTTGTAGAGGTAGGCCTCGTCCGGGTCGACCATGGCGGACGCTCCGGCTTTGTTCGTATAGAGCACCTTGGGCAGCTTCGTATCACCGAAGCAATCGCTATTCGTATCGTTCCATACCGCGGTGTGGAACACGTACTTGAACAGGTCCGGCGGAAACTCGCAGAGCGGGTAGGAAAGCGAGTCGCTGCGGACGTTGTAGTTGGCGCCGACCTGCCCGCCCGCACCAAAGGCGGTGGTCGAATTGGTACCGGTATCAACATCAAGAATGTCGATACCCTCCTGCTGAGCACTGCCACTGTTGTCGAAGCTCAGCGCCGAGGGGGCGCTGTTTGCGTCGCATCGGCAGTTGTCGCAACGGATCGTGCCCTGGTAGGGGAGCGGTGTCACGCTACCTGAGGTATAGCGGAAGAACTCGTCGGCATAGCAGGTATTGGTGGTACCGGTCTTCTGCACGTCGACGCGGGTCCACACCGACACCGGCACGCCAGCGCCGCCCGCATTGGGATTGGTGACGAGTTGCAGCGTACCGGTGACGTCAGCGCTGCCGGCCGTGGTGATCGGCGGCTTGGTCAGCAGGTCACCGAGCTTGGGATACTGGCCGATGGTCTGCACCAGCGTCGCGCTGGCGGATTCGCCCGGGATCTTGGCGACACTGACGAACGTCGCGACCCGCAGCCCGGTCGCACCCGTGCCGGTGCCATCGCCACACAGGATCGGGATCGGTGGCTTGGCCGGATCATCGGGCTTGAGCGGGCGCTTGATCATGCACAGCACCGGCGCGACGCCATAGGCGACCGTCGCGCCGTTGGCCGCCGTGCTCAGCTTCGAACCGCTGGTCAGCGGCAACATGTACTTCGACAGTGCGATGTTGATATCCGTGATGACGTTGCCCGTATTCTCCTTGAGGCGGTACATCGTCTCGCGCCGTGGCTGCGTTGCGGTCGTCGCCGGATCGCCATCCACATCGACCTGGTCGGCGCTGATCGCGCCACAGGGAAAGGTTACATCCGTGGCAACGCACTTTTCCCAGAGACCAATATTGAAGAGCATGTCCGCATGCTGGTGCATCAGGTATTCGAAGCCCTGGGCGAGCCCGGCTTCGGCCACATCATTGACCGCTTTCGCGCGCACGTCGTTGCCGGTGCTGCGCTGCTCGAACACGCCGGCGTTCAGTGCGAACAAGGTCATCACCCCCGCCAGCAGCAGCAACACGACTGCGACCAGCAGCACGGCGCCGGACTGCCGGGAAGGCGATGAGAATTGGCGAATGGATTGCATGGCCATGCTCCTGGATATCCTTAGTTACCTTTACCGATCGAGCGTATCTGGACGGACTGGGTGATCGTTCGATAGATGCTGCTGAGTTCCGCATCCTGGTCGACCAAGCGACCGGTGACGGTTATGTCGAAACTGCGAACAGTGTCGACAGCCGGAAGCGGGGCACAAGGATTCGTCGTAGTGCATGGGGACGTCGGGGTGAACGTCAGCGCGGTAATCTCGACTTGGTCGGAGCCCAGCTTGGTGCCGGCGCCCGCCGTCGGACAAGTGGTGTCGCACGTTACTGTTTTGGGCACCGCCGGAGGTCCCGGCGAAAACGCAGTCGTAACCGGCGGAACCGTGTTTAGGAACACACGATTGGCATCGGACCCGGTCGTTGCGCGCATGATGACGTGGCACGACGGTGTAGCGACGGGCGGCACGGCATTGCTACCAGACGCATCGGCGTACCCAAATCGAATGCAGCCCGCCGTCGAGTAGGCGATGTTTTTGTTGTACCGCTCCCCATCGGAAAGCTTGGCTTCCGTAAGCGGGTCAGTCGTACCGCGCGAGCGACGCAGATCGTTCACAATCACCGCCATGGTCGCCCGCAGCTCCTGGTTCAGCCGGGTCGACTGCAAGGTCTGGCGATTGGATTTCATGATCGCTACCACCAGCGCCAAGGTGGCACCGACGACGATCAGGCCGACCACCAGCGCCACCATCAGCTCGATAAGGGAAAAGCCCCGTGCCTTCCCGCTACGCGAATTCATGGTGCGCATGCGGCGATTCCTGCAATGGATGGCTTGCCCGTGGGCACGCAAAGCCGCGCCTGCCCCAGCGCATTCACCTCGACCGTGAGGTCGTACTTGCCCTTGGGCGATGTCAGGGTGACGTTCCTTACACCCAGCGGCGAGATCGCGCCAAGCTTGCCGTCGAAGATCGTTGCCGCGGGCAGTGCGCCGATCGCCACGCCCGGATAGGCGGCGACCTCGACTGCGGAACGCTGGCCGGAGACACGGCATTGGGTTGTGCTGGTGGGATCGGTGCAGGTGCAGGCCGTCGCGCCGGGCGCGGGCGAGCCGAACGGCGGTCCACCGGTCGCACCCGGCGCGAGGGCAGCATTGGCACCGAGACACCACGCAGTGCCGCTACCGGTGAATGCGAGGTTCACGTCGAGGTCGTTCTTGACCGACTCGGCGCGGGCGTTGCTGATCACGCTGATCACGCCATCCGCAGCGCCGCGCACACGGTTCTTATCGAAGAAGTCGACGAAGGACGGCACGGCCGCGACCAGCACGATGGCCATCACCGCAAGGGTGACCATCAGCTCGATGAGTGTGAATCCCAATACCCACTTGGCGTGCGACAAACGCATGCGTCGGCCCTCCGTCTTCCCCAGCTGGCAATCTAGTTGGCCAAACCGAGGCCGGCAAGCGCGAGGGGATGGGCGGTGGAGTGAGCCGGACGAACGACCCCATGCTGCCAATAGGGGGCGACCGCCGGTGCTACTATCGCCACGGGATTCTTGGGGGAGACTCGACGATGAACCGTCACGCAGCGAAGGGTTTTACGCTGATCGAGTTGATGGTGGTGATCGCGATCGTCGGGATCATCGCCGCCATCGCTATCCCTAGCTATACGGAGCAGGTCCGCAAAGGACGTCGGGCGGATGCCGTGCGGGCAATCGGGGAACTACAGTTGCGCCAAGAACGCTGGCGTGCGGAAAACCCCGCCTATGCCACGCAAGCGCAAATCGGCACGTTGCCGATCAGCGATTTCTACACGCTGGCGGTGGCAGCCCCTACAGATGCCACGACCGTCGCAGCCCGCACCCAGTACAGCCTGACCGCTACGCGCGCGGGCGCACAGACCGGGGACCGCTGCGGTACATTGACCGGAACCCAAGCAGGCAAGCCAACATGGGGCACGGCATCCTGCAACTGATTTCGAACGATTACGCCACCACCTCGTAACACGGCCGGTACTCCCCAGAAATCTTCATCCGCCGCTGCTCCAAGAACGCGCGCAGCAGCGCGTCCAGCGCCTGCATCATGTCCGGGTCGCCGTGGATCTGGCACGGGCCGTGTTCCTGGATCCGGCGGATGCCCTCTTCCTTGACGTTGCCGGCGACGATGCCTTCGATGCCGCGGCGCAGGTCGGCGGCCAGTTCGAACGGCTTGCGGTCGTGGTGCAGGTCGAGCGCGGCCATAGATAAACCGATATCTTCCCGATCTGACGCAATTGAAGCCCAACGGCTGACGTCAGGTTGAGGTGTACTCCCTCCGGACACGAGACTTTCAGATTCCGCCTGCCCGTTATGCCGTCCTGACTTCGGCCAGCAGATCGGGATGACGGTCAAGCACCTTGAGCAGCTTCACCAGCGCCAAGGGCGGCCTGGTCTTGCCATTTTCGTAGCGCGAAAAGGCATTGACTCCGCCGCCGAAAATCTCGGCGGCTTCCCGCTGATCAAGCGAGAGCTTCTTGCGAACGCTGGCAATGAAGCCTGGATCGACAATTGACGCATTTACCTGCTTGTTAAATTCCAGCATTGCCGTGCTGGTACGAGTCGATTCGGCCGCATCGAGAACGGCTTCACCGCAGGCCATGCAGAAGTCGCCGGTCACGGACGGGATGAGGGTCGATTCACCTTTGTAGGTGTACGGCATGTCGCGGGTGTCATGCACCAGTTCCGCCGCCGCGCAAGATGGACATTTCATGTTCATAGCTCCTTGAAGGACACGATGAGCACGTCATCAATGACCGTGAGTTTCACGTAGACCTCTCCAATTGGCGTGGTTGGCCGGTACACGTCTTGCCAAATCCGATGGTCGGCCTGCGTTGTCATGCTTTTGTAGAAGTCTGCCGGGGTGAGGGCCAAGACGACGCCGACGATGCCTTCAAAGTCGAACCCCATTGCGGCACCCCCAGCCAGCGCCGACATGGTTGAGCGCACCTTTCCCGCTTCGATCATGGCTTTGACGACTGACAGTTTGCAGTGAGGTGCGCCTTTTTCCATCGCGGATACTAACCTAGTAGGTTATATTTGGCAAAGTGATTAATGCGCTCGCATACGATCAGGAGAGCATGACGTTCCGCACATTTCGCGCGGGCCATCGCGGAGCGTAGTAAAGCCCATCGCGCCCATGCTCTGCAGAAGCATGGGGCGCTCCTACAGGTTTCTGGTTTGGTGGCAAGGGCTACACCACCACCTCGTAACACGGCCGGTACTCGCCGGAAATCTTCATCCGGCGCTGCTCCACGAACGCGCGCAGCAGTGCATCGAGCGCCTGCATCATGTCCGGGGCGCCGTGGATTTGGTACGGGCCGAGTTCCTCGACGCGGCGCATCCCCTCCTCCTTGACGTTGCCGGCGACGATGCCCGAGAACGCGCGGCGCAGGTCGGCGGCCAGTTCGAATGGTTTGCGGCCATGGTGCAGATTGAGCGCGGCCATCGCTTCATGGGTGGGCACGAACGGCTGCTGGAATTCCAGCGGCACGTCCAGCGACCAGTTGAAGAAGAACGAGTCCCTGTGCGCGATGCGGAACTCGCGCACCTTGCGGATGCCGGCACGCATGCGCCGGGCGACCTCGGCGCAGTCGCCGGTCACGATCTGGTAGCGCGCGGTCGCAGCCTCGCCCAGGGTCAGGCGCAGGAACTGGTCGATCTGCTGGAAGTACGGCGCCGATGAGGTCGGGCCGGTGAGGATCAGCGGGAACGGCAGCTGCGCGTTCTCCTCGCGCAGCAGGATGCCGAGCAGATACAGGATCTCCTCGCAGGTGCCGACGCCGCCCGGGAAAACGATGATGCCGTGGCCGATGCGGACGAAGGATTCCAGCCGCTTCTCGATGTCCGGCAGGATCACCAGGTGGTTGACGATCGGATTCGGCGACTCGGCTGCAATGATGCCCGGCTCGGTGAGGCCGATGTAGCGCATGCGCCGACGACGCTGCTTGGCATGGGCGATAGTGGCGCCCTTCATCGGTCCTTTCATTGCGCCCGGGCCGCAGCCGGTGCAGATGTCCAGCCCGCGCAGCCCGAGTTCGTAGCCGACCTGCTTGGTGTAGAGGTATTCGTCGCGATTGATCGAATGCCCACCCCAGCACACCACCAGGTTGGGGTCGCCCGGATTCAGTACGCGGGCGTTGCGCAGCAAGCGGAATACGGCGTCGGTGATGCCGGCGGAGGTGCCGAGCTCATCGGCGTATTCGGGCGCGAGCTCGACCGCGGTGTAGATCAGGTCGCGCACCACCGCGAACAGCAACTCGGCGACGCCGCGGATGAGCTCGCCATCGACGAACGCCATCGCCGGCGCGTTGAACAGGTCCAGACGCAGGCCGCGGTCCTGCTGCAACACCTGGATATCGAAATCCGCATAGAACTCGCGCGCGGCACGCGGATCATCGGACGTGCTGCCGGTGGTCAGCACCGCCAGCGCGCAGCGACGTAGCAGCTCGTGCATGCCGCCGGCGGAGGCGTCGCGCAGGCGCGCGACTTCCTCGCGCGAGAGCACGTCGAGGCCGCCGCTTGGATAGATGTGGGCGTTGAGGGTGGGGAGCGTGGGAGTGGCGATATCGTTCATTCGGCGGCGGCAAGCGGTAGACCGCTGACTGTAACGCACACTCCCCTGCAGGAGCGCCCCGTGCTCGTTCAGAGCATGGGCGCGATACTTTTGGCGCGCTGTTTCGCCGTGATGTTTTCACCGGTAGAGCCCATCGCGCCCATGGGGCGCTCCTACAAATGCGGGTTGCTTCGCGCCCTTAGGGCGCTCCTACAAATGCGGCAGGTCAGCCGGCGCCCTTGAGATAGACGCCGAGGCCGTCGAGGAACATCTGCACCGAGATCGCCACGATCACCATGCCCATCAGCCGCTCGATCGCTATCAGCACGCGCAAACCCAGCCATTTGTAGAGGTAGGTGGCCGAGAACAGGATCACCGCGGTCGCGGCCCACGCGATCATCAGCGCCAGGCTCCAGGCGCCCATGCGGTCGGGCTCCTGGCTGCCCATCAGCATCACGGCTGCCATGCCCGAGGGCCCGGCCACCATCGGGATCGCCAGCGGCACGATGAACGGTTCGCCCTCCGGCAGGTCGCCCATCAGGCCTTCTGGTGGCGGGAAGATCATGCGCAGGCCGATCAGGAACAGCACGATGCCGCCGGCGATCGAGACCGACTCCTGGCGCAGGTGCATGAGATCCAGCGCATAGCGCCCGCCCCACAGGAACAGCATCAGCACGCCGAGCGCGATCAGCAACTCGCGCATCACCACGATCCGCTGCCGCTGCGGCGGCAGGCCGCGCAGCAGGCCGAGGAATACCGGGATGTTGCCGAGCGGATCAAGGATCAGGAACAGCAGCAGCGCGGCCGAGGCAATGGTCATGCGCGCACGTCCCAGATCTGGCCGCGATGCGCCACACCTGCGTTGGACAGCAAGGTGACGCAGGCGTCGGCGTAGGCAGTTGGATCGCGTGCGATCTTGTCATCCTCTTCGACGAACGCCTTCGCGCGCAGCGCGGTGCGCATCGGCCCGGGTTGCAATGCACTTATGCGTACGCTGCCGTTGGCGAGTTCGGCATGGAGCATTCCGACCAGCGCGGCGAGCCCGTGCTGGGCGACACCATAGCCACCCCAGAACGCCTGCCGCGTCTGCTGCGGATCGTCGAGTGCGAAGACTACTGCTGAGTCTTCGGCTTTCGACAGCAACGGCAGGCAGGCCTGGGACAGCCACCACGGCGCGGTCAGGTTGACGTGCAGCGCGCGCGCGAACGCGGCCGGATCGGTGTGCACGAGCGGGGTCAGGCCGCGAAATTCGGCGGCGCAGTGCAGCAGGCCATCGAGATGGCCGAGTTCGGTTTCGATCCGCGACGCGAGTTCCGCATAGTCGTCGGGCGCGGCACCTTCGAGGTCGAGCGGATACAACAGCGGCTGCGGGCCGACCTCGGCCAGCGTGTCGTAGAGACGATTCAATTTTGGCAGCTTGCGGCCGAGCAGCACGACGGTCGCGCCGGCACGTGCGCAGGCCAGCGACGCGGCGCTTCCGAGCCCGCCGTGCGCACCGGAGACCAGCACCACGCGTCCTGCCAGCGCGCCTGCGCCGGCATTGGCCGGCACCGCACTCACGCCTTCTGCGCTTCCGCGATCATGCGCGCCAGCTCACCGGACTCCAGCAGTTCCAGGGTGATGTCGCAGCCACCGATCAACTCGCCCTGGATGAACAGCTGCGGGAACGTCGGCCAGTTGGAATAGCGCGGCAGGTTGGCGCGGATTTCGGGTTCTTCCAGCACGTTGACCGTGTGCATGCCGGTGGCGCCGGCGGCCTTCAACGCCTGCACCGTGCGGCTGGAAAAGCCGCACATCGGGAACTGCGACGTGCCCTTCATGAAAAGGACGATCGGATGGCCTTCGACTTCGGCCTGGATCCGTTGTGACATCTGCATCAGCATCTCCTGCAAAGCACCGCGGCCGGCAATTGACGGGCCGGCCACGGGCGTGGGGGGTAGAATTCGTATTGTAAGACTTCCCGCGGCGAGGCATCCGCGCCGCCCCGCCCCCTACGTCCAAAGGAGCCATCAAAATGGCCATCGAACTGCCCCCCCTGCCCTTTGATCGCGCCGCGCTCGAGCCGCACATCTCCGGCGAAACCATCGACTTCCACTACGGCAAGCACCACAAGGCCTACGTCGACAACCTCAACAAGATGATCGGGGGCACGCAGTTCGCCGAAATGCCGCTGGAGGACATCATCCGCAAGGCCCAGGGCGCGATGTTCAACAATGCAGCGCAGGTGTGGAACCACACCTTCTATTGGAATTGCCTCAAGCCTGCGGGTGGCGGCGAGCCGAGCGGCAAGCTCGCCGACGCGATCGCCAAGGCGTTCGGCGATTTCGCCAAATTCAAGGAACAGTTCAGCGACACCGCGGTGAAGACCTTCGGCTCGGGTTGGGCCTGGCTGGTGCAGCGCCCGGATGGCGCGCTGGCGCTGGCGAGCACGCCCAACGCGGCGACCCCGCTGACCGGCGAGGACACCGCGCTGCTCACCTGCGACGTCTGGGAGCACGCGTATTACATCGACTACCGCAATGCGCGGCCGAAGTACGTCGAGGCGTTCTGGAACCTGGTCAATTGGGATTTCGTCGCGTCGAACATGCGCTGATCAAAATCGTCAACGGCAGTATGCAAACGGTCGGGCAATCTGGCCGTTTGTTTTCTTGGCCCGTCATTCCCGCGCAGGCGGGAATCCAGTGACGTTGCTGCTGCTTCAAAGATGCTGTTCGCGATGCGGGTTGGCGCTGCGGAACGAGGCGCTACCGAAACAACAAAGTCGCTGAATTCCCGCCTACGCGGGAATGACGAGCAAGTCGCGCAGCCGCCCGACCACGGGCGCGACCTGAGCCTCTCGCCCAAGCGCAGCGCCGACGTGCCCCAGCGCTGCCGCCAGTTCGTCGCTCGAATCCGTACGCAACGTCGCATGCCCGACCTTGCGACCCGCACGCGACGACTTGCCGTAATCGTGCCAGTGGCCACCAGCTTCGCGCAGCACGACGTTGGCGTCGGGAAGTTCGCCGATCCAGTTGAGCATGCAGGCATGACCGAGCATGCGGGTGTCGCCCAGCGGCAGGCCGAGTACCGCACGCAGGTGGTTCTGGAACTGCGAGGTCTCGCTGCCCTCGATCGTCCAGTGGCCGGAGTTGTGCACGCGCGGGGCCAGCTCGTTGGCGAGCAGTTCGCCATCGCGACAGAACAGTTCCAGCGCGAACACGCCGACGTAGTCGAGTGCTTCGGCCAGGGCCCTGGCATGCGCGAATGCGGTGGCGGCCAGCGCGTCGCTGACCCTGGCCGGCGCCAGGCTCGCCGACAGCACGCCGTCGACATGCCAGTTCTCGGTCAGCGGCCAGCTGCGGAATTCGCCGTCGCGGCCGCGCACCGCGACCACGCTCAGTTCGCGCTCGAAGGCGATGAAGCCTTCCAGGATCAGCCCGACCGTCGTCGCCTGCGAACCGAGTGCGTCCCACGCGGAGTCGGTATCGGCGTCGGACTTGAGGCGGAACTGGCCCTTGCCGTCGTAGCCCAGGCGGCGGGTCTTGAGGATGCAGGGCGTGCCGATGGTCGCGATCGCCGCATCGAGTTCGGCGCGCGTCGCGATCGCGGCAAAGGGCGGCACCGGAATGCCGAGTTCGCGGAACAAGGTCTTCTCGGCGAGGCGGTCCTGGGCGACGCCCAGCGCGCGCGGGCTCGGGAACACCGGCACGCGTTCGCTGAGCCATTGCGCGGACTCGGCCGGCACGTTCTCGAAGTCGAAGGTGGCGACGTCGATCTGCGACGCAAACTCCGCCAGCGCGGCCTCGTCGCGGTAGTCGCCCACCACCATCGGCAAGAACTGCCCGGCGCAGGCGTCGTCCGCGGTGTCCATCACCAGGAAACGCAGGCCCAGCGGCGCGCCGGAAAGCGCGAGCATGCGGGCCAGTTGCCCGCCGCCGAGGATGCCGACGGTGGTCATCGCGCGCCGTTCACTTGCGTGGATCGTCGTTGGCGGTGACTTCGCCGGTCTGCCTGTCGCGGAACGCCGCGAGCGCAGCCGCGATCTTCGGGTCGTCGTGCGCCAGTATCGCCGCGGCGAACAACGCCGCGTTGGCGGCGCCGGCGTTGCCGATGGCGAAGGTCGCAACCGGAATTCCGGCCGGCATCTGCACGATCGACAGCAGCGAGTCCATGCCGTTGAGCGCCTTGGACTGCACGGGCACGCCGAGCACCGGCACCGCGGTCTTCGCCGCGAGCATGCCCGGCAGGTGTGCGGCGCCGCCGGCACCAGCAATGATGATGCGCAAGCCACGCGACTGCGCGCTGGCGGCGTATTCGAACAACGCATCCGGGGTGCGATGCGCGGAAATCACGCGCACCTCATGCGCAATGCCGAGCGCGTCGAGCTTTGCCGCAGCGTGCTGCATCGTCTCCCAGTCGGAGCGCGAGCCCATCACGATGCCGACCAGCGGGCTTGTCAGGTTGGCAGACATGGTCGTCCCCAGTCGCAAACACGTATTCTACCGGCCTCGCGCGCATCCGCGCTTGTTCGCAGCTGGTATCGCCATGGACCGGAAACTCCTCGACATCCTCGCCTGCCCGGCCACGCGCCAGCCGCTGGCGTTGCTGGAGCCGCGCGGACTCGACGCACTCAATCGCGCCATCGTCGCCGGCGGCATCCGCCGTGTCGACGACACCCCACAATCGGAACCGCTACGCGAAGCGCTGGTCACGCGCGACCGCAAGCTCGCCTACCGCATCGACGACGGCATCCCGGTGCTGCTGGTCGAGGAAGGCATCGCCACTGGCCAGGTCGCCGGTTTTCCGAAGGAATGAGTTCCGGCGGCATGCGCCACGACTTTGCGCCACCGCCGGCAGGCGTGGTCGCGGCCGATGTGGCGCGCGCATTGGCCGAGGATCTCGGCAGCGGCGACGTCACCGCCGAGCTGCTGCCCGATCACGCTGATAGCGCGTACCTGCTGTGCAAGGAAGACGCCGTCATCTGCGGACGGCCGTGGTTCGACGCCTGCCATCGCGCGCTGGATCCGGACGTGCGCATCGACTGGCGCGTAGCCGAAGGCGATCGTGTCGGCGCGGGCACCGTGCTGGCCACGCTCACCGGCCACGCGCGCGCGCTGGTCAGCGCCGAACGCGTGGCCTTGAACTTCCTGCAGACGCTCAGCGGCACCGCGACCACCACCGTGGCTTATGTCGATGCCGTACGTGGCACCCGGGCGCGGATCCTCGATACCCGCAAGACCATCCCCGGCCTGCGCCTGGCACAGAAGTACGCGGTGCGCGTCGGCGGCGGCAGCAACCATCGCATCGGCCTGTTCGATGCGGTGATGCTGAAGGAAAACCATATCCGCGCCGCGGGTTCACTGACCGCCGCGATCCGCACCGCGCGTGCGCTGCACCCGGCATTGCCGCTGATCGTGGAAGTGGAAACGCTGGCGCAGCTGGAACAGGCCTTGCACGAGGGTTGCACCCGCATCCTGATCGATGACTTCGATGCCCGGACCCGGCGTGAGGCGGTACGCATCGCGGCAGGCGCGCCGTTCAATGGCACGATCCCACTGGAAGTATCCGGCGGCGTGGATCTGTCCACAGTGCGTGCGATCGCGGAGGACGGGGTCGATTGCATCTCGATCGGCGCGCTGACCAAGCACGTGCGCGCCATCGACCTGTCGATGAAGCTCGGCCTGCCGCCGGCCGTTTGACTCTTTAGCGGCTCAGCGCAGCAGCGCGGCAATCCAGAGGCCCGCGAGCGCGAGTGCGGCAACCCCAACCCACCACCACGGCGATACAGCCGAACGCACCGCGACCGGTACGGCAGCTGACGCGGGATCCTGCTTGCCGGGCGCGGCCAGGCGAAAACGCACCGTGTCGAAACCGATCTCGTCACCGACCGCGGCGAAGCCACGCTGCACGCGCTTGCCGTTGATGAAGCTGCCGTTGGTCGAGCCCAGATCCTCGATCTGCAGGCCGTCACCGGTCGGCACGATGCGCGCGTGCTGGCGCGACAAGCCGGTCTCGTCGATGCGCAGGGCGCATTCGGGCGCGCGCCCGACCAACGTCGGGCCGAGCAGCGGATAGCAGCGCCCCAGGGCAGGGCCGGAGACGCCGCGCAGCACGTACTTCGGCAGCACCGGCCGGATGGCGGTCGCGCCCGGATCATCGTTGGCCGGCGCCGGCAACGGCCCGGTATGGCGATGGACCGGCGCGGCGGCCTCGAGCGAGGCCAGTCGCGCCTGCACGCGGTCGAAGCTGACGCTGTCGCCCTGGCGCAATGCGATCAGCCCGTCGACCGCGCGGCCGTTGACGCTGACGGTGGTGCCGTGCGGTACCTGCAGCATCACACCGTGTGCGGTCACGTGCAGCTCGCAGTGCTGTGGCAGCACGCCCGGGCGATCGAGCACGATCGTGGCCTGCGGATCGGAACCGATCCGGCTGATGCCGGGACCGAGCAGGACCTGCGGATGTTCGCCGCCGGGGAAGACGAGTTTCATGGCTGGGTGGGCTCCGTTTGGGGAATCGTATGCCAAGACGCTTGCGACCGGGAGGGGCCACCGCCACATTAGGCGGATGCCGACCCTACTCGTCGTGATGATCGTGGCCGCGGCGGCGTTCGCCTTCTGGAGCGCCGCACGCGCCGCCGCCGAACGCGCCGAACAGGTCGGGCGCGACGCCTGCCACGCAGCCGGGGTGCAGTGGCTCGACCAGACCGTGCACGCCAGCGGCCTGCGCCTGCGCCGTCGCAACGATGGCCGGCTCGGCTTCGAGCGCAGCTTCCGCTTCGAGTATTCCGAGGACGGCAGCGACCGTCATGTCGGCCGGGTAGTGCTGCATGGCGAGCAGCTGGTCGCGTTCAGCGGGCCGACCCGCGCGGCCTCGGTTATCACGCTGCACTGAACGCCGCGCTTCACTGAAAGCCCCACTGCACTGAAAGCCGCGCTGCGCTGAAGTTATTTCACGACCCGAAGATGGCCGCCGCGTCGGGTGGACGCCGGGTCGTCGCGGCTTCCGTCGGGCATGGGGGCGTCGGGCATGGGGCCATCGGGCATCGGACTCGGCGGCTCATCCTCGGGACCGGATGCGGTGGTGTCTTCCGGGAGCGCCATGCCCTGCCCGGTTTCACGCGCGTAGATCGCCAGCACTGCGGCGATCGGCACCTTCACCGGGTGGCTGACGCCGCCGAAGCGCGCGGTGAAGCGCACCGCGTCGATGCCCAGCTCGAGCTTGGCCACGGCGCGCTCGGCGATGTTCAATACCACCTTGCCGTCCTTGACCGTGTGCACCGGCACCTGCACGCCGGGCTGGGTCGCGTCGACCAGCAGGTGCGGGGTCAAGCCATTGTCGGCGATCCATTCGTACAGCGCCCGCAGCAGGTACGGGCGGTGACTGGTCATCCGTGGCGTGGCGTCGCCGGACGTGGAATCGCTCATGCGTCGCGTGCCCGGCCTCAGGCCGGCAACTTGCGCAGGTTCTTCTCCTGCGGCGTCAGGCTGCGGACGAAGCCGGGATTGCGGAAGATGCGATTGCCGTAATCCTCGATCGCCTTGCCATCCTTGGGCAAGCCGACACCGAGCGCATCCAGGCGCCAGACGATCGGCGCCATCGCGCAGTCGGCCAGGCTCATTTCTGCGTTGAGAAAGAACTTGCTGGCCTTGAACAACGGCACCGAGGCGGTCAGCAGTTCCTTCAGGCGCTTGCGCCCGGCTTCGGCCTGCTGCTTGCTGCCGAGCTGGATCGCCTGCACCTGCGGCACCCAGTCGTGCTCGATGCGCAGCATCGCCAGGCGCAGGCGCGCCCGCGACAGCGGGTCGACCGGCATCAGCGGCGGATGCGGGTAGCGCTCGTCGAGGTATTCGCTGACCACGCTGGCCGCGTACAGCACCAGTTCGCGCTCCACCAGCGTGGGCACGGAGTGGTACGGGTTGAGGTCGATCAGATCCTCGGGTGGATTCTGCGGATCGACCGGGATGAAATCGTAGGTGACGCCTTTCGCCGCCAGCACCAGGCGCGCGCGATGGCACAGCACATCATCGACAGACGAGAACAGGGTCAGGGCGTTTCGCATGCGCGGATTGGTAGCCATCATCGGACAACTCCTGTGACTGGAATCCGCCAATCGCATCGACGCCGCCTGCCCCTTGCAAGCGGTCGTCACGGTTCCCGAGCCGCGAAATCCCTGGCTTCCGGGACGCCGCTACTTCAGCGGCTTTTCCTGGAAGAGTCCGGCCATCGATGGCCGGACTCTTGCGGCGGGATCCGCGTCAATGCACGTCGCGCCAGTATTCCTTTTTCAGCAACCAGGCGAGGAACGTGAAGAACGCCAGGAACAGGATCACCCAGACGCCCATGTTCTGGCGCTTGAGCGCGGCCGGTTCGCCGGCGTACTCGAGGAAAGCGGTGATGTCGCGCGCGGTCTGGTCGAACTCGGCCGGATTCTGCGTGCCGGGTTGCGCCAGCAGCAGCTTCTCGACCGGACGATCGCCGCCGGCGTCGGCCTTCTTGCCGTACTCGGCGTGCTGCAGGCCCTGCAGCTGCCACAACGGATTGGGCATCGATGCGTTCGGGAACAACTTGTTGTTCCAGCCCAGCGGGCGCGATTCGTCGAGATAGAAGGACTTCAGATAGGTGTAGATCCAGTCACTGCCGCGCACGCGCGCGATCACGCTCAGGTCCGGCGGCATCTTGCCGAAGAACTGCCTGGCGTGGTCCTCGGTCAGCGCCACCTGCACCTGCTCGCCGACCTTGGCGCCGGTGAAGTTGAGGTTGGCCTGCACTTCGTCTTCGCTCAGGCCGAGGTCCTCGGCCATGCGCGAGTAGCGCAGGTATTGCAGCGAATGGCAGCCGGAGCAATAGTTCATGAACAGCTTGGCGCCGCGCTGCAGTGAGGCTTGATCGCCAAGGTCGGTGCCGGACTGCAGGGTGTCGCCGCCTTCGGCAGCGAACGCCGAGGCCGAAAGCAGCAGCCCGGCGAGGAACATGCTGGCGAACAGCCTGCTGGCGAACAGCCTGCTGGCGAACAGCCTGCCGGCGAACAGCCTGCCGGCAAACAGCATCGCGATGTTGCGCATGGTCATCGGACGGAATGACTTAGTCATGCGTCGTCACCCGATCCGGCACCGGCCTGGTCTTGTCGATCCTGGTCCACAGCGGCATGGTGATGAAGAACGCGAAGTAAAGGAAGGTCAGCACGCGGCCAATGATGACCTCGACCGGGTCGGTGCCGGGGCCCGCGCCGATCTTCATGAGCCAAACGAAGCAGATGACGAACATCGCCAGCATCGACTTGGACAGCCAGCCACGATAACGGAACGACTTGACGGGGCTTTTGTCGAGCCACGGCACGAAGAACAGCACCGCGATCGCGCCGAACATCACCAGCACGCCCCACAGCTTGATCGCGAAGAACGAGGGCACTACCCGCAGCATCGCGTAGTACGGGGTGAAGTACCACACCGGCTTGATGTGCGTCGGCGTCACCAGGCGATTGGCCTCGATGAAGTTGTCGGGCTCCAGGAACCAGCCGCCGAAGGTCGGCGCGAAGAAGATGATGAACGCGGCCAGGATCAGGAAGACTCCGGTGCCGAACAGGTCCTTGACCGTGTAATACGGGTGGAACGGGATCCCATCGGTCGGCGCGGTAGTCGACCAGCGGTTGCCCTTCGGGCCCTTCTTGATCTCGACGCCGTCGGGGTTGTTGGAGCCGACCTCGTGCAGCGCACCCAGGTGCAGCACCACCAGCAGCAGCAGCACCAGCGGCAGCGCGATGACGTGCAAGGCGAAGAAGCGGTTGAGCGTCGCATCCGCGGGCAGGTAGTCGCCCATGATCCATTCGGTCAGGCCGTTGCCGATCACCGGGATCGCGCCGAACAGCGAGATGATCACCTTGGCGCCCCAGAACGACATCTGGCCCCACGGCAGCACGTAGCCCATGAACGCCTCGGCCATCAGCACCAGGTAGATCACCATGCCAAGCAGCCACACCAGCTCGCGCGGCTTCTGGTAGGAGCCGTACAGCAAGCCACGGAACATGTGCAGGTAGACGACGATGAAGAACAGCGAGGCGCCGGTCGAGTGCATGTAGCGGATCAGCCAGCCCCACTCGACGTCGCGCATGATGTATTCGATCGACGAAAACGCTTCGGCCGCACTCGGCTTGAAGTACATCGTCAGGAAGATGCCGGTGACGATCTGGTTGACCAGCACGATCAGCGCCAGCGATCCCATGTAGTACCAGAAGTTGAAGTTCTTCGGCGCGTAGTACTCGGTCATGTGCTTGCGGTACATCGGCATCATGCCGGGCGCGCGCGCGTTGACCCAGTCCATCACGTTGCCGGCGGTGCGGGTGATCACGTTCGCCATGACTTACCCGACTCCCTTGCCGTTCGTGGGATCGACGCCGATCACGATCGACGTGTCGCTCTCGTAATGGTGCGGCGGCACCAGCAGGTTGATTGGCGCCGGGACGCCATCGAACACGCGACCGGCCATGTCGAAGCGCGACTTGTGGCAGGGGCAGAAATAGCCGCCCTTCCAGTTCGGGTCGAACGGCTCGGGCTTGATCTCCGCCACCATCTCCGGCGAGCAGCCCAGGTGCGTGCAGATCCCGACCAGCACCGAGATCTCCGGCTTGATCGAGCGGAACGCGTTTTGCGCGTATTTCGGCTGCTGGTCCAGGTTGGTCGACTTGGGATCGCGCAGGCGGTTGTCCAGGGTCGGCAGCACGTCCAGCATCTGCTTGGTGCGCTTGACGATCCAGATCGGCTGGCCGCGCCACTCCAGCACCATGCGGGTGCCTTCAGCGAGCGCGCTGATGTCGGCGGTGATCGGTGCGCCTGCCAGCTTGGCCTGGGCGCTCGGATTCCACGATTTGATGAACGGCACCGCCACAAACCCGGCGCCCACCGCACCGACCACGGCTGTGGTCGCGGTCAGGAACCGGCGACGGCCCTGGTTTTCGACCCCATCATTGCCCATCCGGCACTCCGCAAAGACTCGATATCAGGCTTGGCCGTCCATCCCTGCGTCAGGCGCAAGGACGGCGTACGGCAGCAAAGACGGGGAAGTGTAACGGAACGTGAATTCTGCCGACAACGTTTCGGACCAGGAAAAGCCCGAAACCCCGTGATCAACGCGTCGCGAGTGAGCCGCGGTAGCGGTCGGCGAGCAAGCCTACGCGCTGCACGTAGCGCTGGGTCTCGCTGTAGGGCGGCACGCCCTGGTACTTGTCGACCGCCCCTTCGCCGGCGTTGTAGCCGGCCGCGGTCAGGCTGAGGTCGCCTTTGAAGCGCTTCAGCAGGAACGCCAGGTACTGCACGCCGCCACGGATATTTTGTCCGGCATCAAAGGCGTTGCCGACGCCGAACCGGCGCGCGGTCGCCGGCATCAATTGCATCAGGCCTTGCGCACCAACCCGCGACAGCGCATTGGGGTTGAACGCCGACTCGGCATGGATGATGGCGCGCACGATCGCCTCATCGACGCCGTAATCCCTGGCAGCCGCACTGATCTCGGCCTGATAGGCACCGGTGTTCAGGCGCAGGGTATTGAAGTTGACCCCCGGCTTGGCGGCGCAGGCGTAACAGGTCTCCATGAAGCTGTACTTGATCGTGCGCATGGCCGTGACCCCGGCCCCACCGCGCGGCGGCTTGCTGGTGTAATGGCGCACGCCGTCCTGGATGTAGGAGTAGACCTGACCGCGTACCAGCCGTGGCGCCTGGTATGGCGGCGGCGCGGGGCCGACTCTGGCCTGGGCCGGCAGGCCGGCCGGCACGCTGGTCGAAACTGGCGAGCCTTCGACCTTGTTGGTCGGAGTCACGCTACCGACGCCCGCGGGCGCCTTGTAGCGCGTGGCCTTGTAGCTGCTGACCGCCGTGCACTTGGCACCGCCGATGCGCTTGCTGGAGTAACTACGACCGCCATCGGCGCTGTCGCAGCGGTACACGGTGCCGGCCACGGCCGGAGCCGCTGCCAACAGGCAAATGAGCGTCAGAAGTCCCCGGCCCCCAGTCATGGCCGGCAGTGTCTCCTCACCGCGCGCTCTTGACAAGTACTTGATTTATATGAACGCAGGCTGTGCGCGAATCCGGTCGGCATTACACTAACCCCCTCCGGTGCGGATTCACCGCCGCCTTCCCGGACCGAAGACAGACATGACCGACACCTCTACTCGCGGCAAGTTGTTCATCAAGACCCACGGCTGCCAGATGAACGAGTACGACTCGGCCCGGATGGCCGACGTGCTGGCTGCCAGCGACGGCCTCGAACTGACCACGAACGTCGAAGAAGCCGACGTGATCCTGGTCAATACCTGCTCGATCCGCGAAAAAGCCCAGGAAAAGGTCTTCAGCCAACTTGGCCGCTGGAAGGCGCTGAAGCAGGGCGGCAAGCCGGTGCTGATCGGCGTCGGCGGCTGTGTTGCCTCGCAGGAGGGCGCCGCCATCATCAAGCGCGCGCCCTACGTCGACCTGGTGTTCGGCCCGCAGACCCTGCACCGGCTGCCCGAGCTGATCGCCGCCCGGCGTGCGACCGGCAAGCCGCAGGTCGATATCAGTTTCCCCGAGATCGAGAAGTTCGACCGCCTGCCCGAGCCGCGCGCTGACGGCCCGAGCGCGTTCGTGTCGATCATGGAAGGTTGCAGCAAGTACTGCAGCTTCTGCGTGGTGCCCTACACCCGCGGCGAGGAGGTCAGCCGCCCGTTCGAGGACGTGCTGGTCGAGGTCGCGCAACTCGCCGCGCAGGGCGTGCGCGAGGTCAACCTGCTCGGGCAGAACGTCAATGCCTATCGCGGGCGGATTGCTTCTGATGAGAGCGAGGGCGATGGCGAGGTCGCCGATCTCGGCCTGCTGATCCGCGCCGTCGCCCAGATCGAGGGCATCAGCCGCATCCGCTTCACCACCTCGCATCCGCTGGAGTTCTCCGACTCGCTGATCGAGGCCTACCGCGACGTGCCGCAGCTGGCCAACTACCTGCATTTGCCGGTGCAGTCCGGCAGCGACCGCATCCTCGCTGCGATGAAGCGCGGCTACACCGCGCTCGAGTTCAAGCAGAAGCTGCGCAAGCTGCGCGCGGTGCGTCCGGACATCTCGATCTCCTCCGACTTCATCGTCGGCTTCCCCGGCGAAACCGATGCGGACTTTGACAAGACCATGAAGCTGATCGAGGACGTCGGCTTCGACCAGTCGTTCTCGTTCATCTACTCGCGCCGGCCCGGCACGCCGGCTGCCGATCTGGAAGACCACACGCCGGACAGCGTCAAGCACACGCGACTGGAGCGGCTGCAGGCGCATATCAGCGCGCACTCGGCGACGATCTCGCAGGCGATGGTCGGCACGACGCAATCGGTGCTGGTCGAAGGCCCCTCGCGCAAGAATCCGAACGAGCTGACCGGCAAGACCGAGAACATGCGCTCGGTGAATTTCCCGGGGCATCCGCGCCTCGTCGGGCAGTTCATCGACGTGCTGATCATCCAGGCGCTGGCGAATTCGCTGCGCGGGCGTGTTGTCACGGCGGACGCCGAATTGGCGGCGTGACCGTGTCGCAGCCTTGATCGCTCGGCAGTGAGGAATCTGCTTTCGATCCCCGTCGGCAAAAGCAGATCCCTCGCTTCGCTCGGGATGACGGTAATTCGCTATTCCGCGCGTTTCTCCGCCGCCTTGGCGCGATCCCAGTAGCGATCCTGCGCCTCCAGCGACAGCGATGCCAGCGCAACGCCCTCGGCCGCCGCCAGCGATTCCATCGCGCGGAAGCGGCGCTCGAACTTGTGGTTGGCGCGGCGTAACGCACTGCCGGGTTCGACCTTGGCGTGGCGCGCGAGGTTG
Source organism: Luteimonas sp. (assembly GCA_035543275.1). Classification (GTDB taxonomy): domain Bacteria; phylum Pseudomonadota; class Gammaproteobacteria; order Xanthomonadales; family Xanthomonadaceae; genus Cognatiluteimonas. Next base: position 23,691 of record DASZZT010000020.1, read on the forward strand.
GCGCAGACGAACAGCAGGTCGCCGATCTCGTCTTCGAGTTTGTCGCGCGCATCCGCGTCACCCGGCGCTTGCGCGACCGCGGCGAACTCGACGCGCACTTCCTCGATTTCCTCATGCAGCTTGGCAATCACCGGTGCAGGATCGGGCCAGTCGAAACCAATGCGCGCCGCGCGCTGCTGCAGCTTGATCGCGCGTTGCCATTCGGGCAGGCCGCGGGCGATACCGGCGAGCGCGGAGGCATCCTCATGGCCCGCGGCTGTGCGCTCGTCGCGTTTGTGCTGCTCCCAGGCGCGGGTCTGTGCCTCGGCGTCCTCGACCGAGACGCCGGCGAACACATGCGGATGCCGTCGCAGCATCTTGTCGCTGATCGCGGCGACCACGTCGGCAAAGGCGAAGGCACCCTGCTCCTGCGCCATGCGCGCATGGAACACCACCTGCAGCAACAGGTCGCCGAGTTCGTCGCGCAGGTCGTCCAAGTCGTTGCGATCGATGGCGTCGGCGACTTCGTAAGCCTCCTCGATCGTGTACGGCGCGATCGTGGCGAAGGTCTGCTGGACGTCCCATGGGCAGCCGCCATCGGGATCGCGCAGCCTGGCCATGATCGCGAGCAGAGTGTTGATGTCGGCGTTATTGTTCATCGTCGCAGGCTGAAAGCAGATCTTCTCTGTATGGCGCGGCTGCCTTCCATGGCGCGGCTACGATGGCTTGCGGACCGCCCGGCCCGGCCATCCATGGCCGGGCGTTCACGGGCGCAGCAGATGCCCTTCAAGGCATCTGCCCGGCGCGCCCGCTCACCCAGTCGCGCCACGGCAATGCCGGATCGCCGAGTGCGAGGAAGTCGCCGTTGAGGATCGTGTCGCGCTGGTTGTAGCGCAGCGGCCGCCCGCGTGGATCGATCACCACGCCGCCTGCGCCTTCGAGTACGCACTGGCCGGCGGCGGTATCCCATTCGCTGGTCGGGCCAAAGCGCGGATACACGTCCATGCCGCCCTCGGCAAGCAGGCAGAATTTCAGCGAGGAGCCCAGCGGCACGGATTCGGTGTCGCCGATGTGCTGCATCAATGCCTCGGTGCGCGGATCGCGGTGCGAACGGCTGGCGGCGACCCGCAGCGGTGCAATCGCAGGCGCGCGCGTGTGCAATCGCGTGTCGACATCGCCGTCGCGGCGGAAGGCGCCGTGGTCGCGCTGCGCATGCCACAGCGCACCCGTCACCGGCGCCTGCACCACGGCCAGCACCGGAACGCCGTCATCGATCAGCGCGATGTTGACGGTGAACTCGCCGTTACGCTTGACGAACTCGCGGGTTCCGTCCAGCGGATCGACCAGCCACAATTGTCGCCATTCGCGGCGCACGATCGCCGGCACGTCCTCGGCCGATTCCTCCGACAATATCGGGATGTCCGGCGTCAATCGCTCCAGCCCCGCGACGATGCAGTGGTGCGCGGCAAGGTCGGCCGCGGTCAGCGGCGAGTTGTCGTCCTTGCGCTCGACCGCGAATTCGCTGTCGTAGATGACCAGGATTTTCGCCGCCGCGTCGCGTGCGAGCGCGATGATGCCTTCGCGCAACCGGTCCATGTCATGCCTCGCCATGCCGCAGCCACTCCCTTGCGATGAACAGCGCAGCGATCGCGCGCCCTTCCGAAAAGTCCTCGCGCAGCACCAGTTCGTGCAGCGCATCGAGCTTCCATGGCACCACTTCCAGTTCCTCCGGCTCGTCGCCGGGCAGGCGCTGCGGATACAGCTCGCGCGCGATCACCAGCTGGGTCTGGTGGCTCATGTAACTGGGCGCCAGGCTCAACGAACGCAGCACCCGGAGCGAGCGCGCACCATAGCCGGCTTCCTCCTGCAATTCGCGGTCCGCGGCCTGTTCCGGTGTCTCGCCGGCGTCGATCCGTCCGCGCACCAGGCCGAGTTCGTAACGGTGCACGCCGGCGGCGTATTCGCGCACCAGCAGCACGGTGTTGTCGTCCAGCAGCGGCACCACTACCACTGCGCCATGGCCGCGGCCATGCAGGCGTTCGAAGTTGCGGCGCTCGCCGTTGCCGAATTCGAGATCCAGCCGTTCCATCCGGTACGGGCCGGCGTCGTGCTCGGTGATGCCATGGATGGTGGGCAGGCGCCGGGTCATCGCCGTGCTCCGGCGACGGCGACGGCAGCGGCCGCCGCGAAGTCGATGGATGCAGCGATAATGCGCTGATGCGGGACGGACTTCATGAGGCCTCGATGATAACGGACGCCGATCACTGGCGGTCGCGCGACCTCGACGTGCTGTGGCATCCGTGCACGCAGATGCGCGAGCACCCCGACACGTTGCCGCTGGTCCCGATCGAACGCGGCGACGGCGCCTGGCTGATCGGGCGCGATGGCCGTCGTTACCTGGACGCGGTCAGCAGCTGGTGGACCAACCTGTTCGGCCATGCCGAGCCGCGGATTGCGGATGCGATCGCCCACCAGGCACGCACCCTGGAGCAGGTGATCCTGGCCGGCTTCTCGCACCAGCCGGCGGTCGAGCTGGCCGAGCGCCTGCTGGCGATCGCGCCGCGGCAGGCAGACCGCGCGTCGTTGGCAAAAGTGTTCTACGCCGACAACGGTTCGGCCGGCGTCGAGGTGGCGCTGAAGATGGCATTCCACTGGTTCCACAACCGCGGCGAACATCGGCGCACGAAGTTCATCGCGCTGGAGAACGGCTACCACGGCGAGACCCTCGGCGCGCTCGCAGTCGGCGACGTCCCGCTGTATCGCCGCGTATATGCGCCGCTGCTGGCCGAAGCCTTGTTCGTGCCGTCGCCCGACGCCTGGCTCGCGGAACCGGGCGAGAGCGCCGCACAGCGTGCCGCGCGCGCTGCGGATGCGCTTCGGGACATGCTTGAACGCCACCGCGGCGAAATCTGCGCACTGATCCTGGAGCCACTGGTGCAATGCGCAGGCGGCATGCGCATGCACGATCCGTCCTACCTCCGGCATGCGCGCACGTTGTGCGATGCGCATGGCGTGCTGCTGATCGCCGACGAGATCGCGGTCGGCTTCGGCCGCACCGGCACCTTGTTCGCCTGCGAGCAAGCCGGCATCCAACCCGACCTGTTGTGCCTGTCGAAGGGACTGACCGGTGGCTTCCTGCCGCTGGCCGCGGTGCTGGCGACGCAGGCCACCTACGACGGCTTCCTCGACGACTCGCGCGAACGCGCGTTCCTGCATTCGCACAGCTACACCGGCAATCCGCTCGCGTGCGCGGCGGCGCTGGCGTCGCTGGCGATCTTCGACAGCGACGATGTGCTCGCACGCAATCGCGACACCGCCGCATGCATGGCAGAACTTGCCGCGCCGATGGCTGACCACCGGCATGTCGCCGATGTGCGCCAGTCCGGCATGATCGTCGCCTTCGAGTTGACGCAAAGCGGCGACAAGGACAGGCCGTTCGATCCGGCGCAGCGCATCGGCCTGCGCGCGTATCGCGCCGCGTTGCAGCGCGGTGTGGTGCTGCGTCCGCTCGGCGACATCCTCTACTGGATGCCGCCGTACTGCATCGACCAGGAGCAACTCGTGCTGCTGGCCGATACCACGCGTGCCGTGATCGACGAGGCGACCACATGCGCCTGACCCGTCTGCATGTCGAGGCCGCGTTGGCCGTCGGCGGCCGGATCGTGTTGCCCGAGTCTGTCGCGGGACATCTGCTGCGGGTGCTGCGCGCAGGCGTGGGCGATACGTGCGTGCTGTTCAACGGCGATGGCCGCGACTACGACGCGCGCATCGTCGCCATCGGCAAGCGCACTGCCGAGGTCGATATTGTTGCCGCGCGAGCGCTCGACAACGAGTCGCCGCTGCGCATCACCCTGCTGCAGGCGCTGGCGCGCGGCGACAAGATGGACTGGATCCTGCAAAAGGCCACCGAGCTCGGCGTCGTCGCGCTGGTACCGGTGGAAAGCGAACGCAGCGAGGTGAAGCTGGATGGCGAGCGCGCGGGCAAGCGGGTCGCGCACTGGCACTCGGTGATCATCGCGGCATGCGAACAAAGCGGCCGCGCGAAGGTACCGGAGATGGCGTCACCGTGCCCGCTGGTGCTTGCGTTGCAGGCATTGCCGCCGGCCTCGAAGCGGCTGCTGCTCGATCCGGATGCTGCGCACGGTCTGGGCGTTTGCGGCAACGACGGCGCCAACCTTGAACAGGTGCTGGCAATCGGGCCCGAAGGTGGCTGGTCGCCGCGCGACCTGGATGCTTTGCGCGCGGCGGGATTTATCGGCATTCGCCTTGGGCGGCGGGTGTTGCGCACCGAAACCGCCGGGATCGCGGCAATCGCGGCGTTGCAGGCGCGCTTCGGCGATTTCGGCTAAGGAGGCTTGCGAACTAGGCGGCAGCCGCGAGGGCGTCGCCGATCAGGCGCTCCACGTCTTCCAGGTCCGGCAGCACCGCAGCATCTTCGTTGAGCATGATATTCGCGCGGACTCCGGCCGGCAACGCGGCATCACTGTCCTGGGCAACCAATGCATCGCGCGAAACCGTGACCAGGCGCGGGAAGCCCTGCGTCAGCAAGGCGAAGAACGGCGCTTTGGCGTCGCCGCCGAGCGCCTTGAGCACGACCACCTTGCTGCCCAGGCCGCCTTTTTCATCGGCGATGCCGGCCAGCCGCGCGAATGCGACCAGTGGCACCTGCCAGCCGCGCCAGCGGATGCGGCCGAGCAGCCAGTCCGGCGCGTCGGCAACGGGCTCCGGGGCGGCGAAGGAAAGTACTTCGGCGATGGTGGCGTTGGGCAGCAGCAGGCGCGTACCGGCGACCTGGATCAGGACCCCACGGATGTCTTGGGTTGTGGTGCTCATCGATTCGTACTCATCGAGATCAATCCTTCAGCGAAAGCCAGCGCGTTGAAAGCCGTTTCGCCAGGTCCTTGGGCGCACCGGACTCGCCGCCCCTGGCGATCAAGGCAGCCGAAGCGGTGCCATCGAAACATTCGTCGGGTGTCTGCCCGGCCACCAGAGCGCCGTTCCATGATTGCGACATCACCTCGTCAACCATGGCTGGATCGCCCCCGCTCAACATCAGGATCGCGCTGTCAGGTGCGGATAATCCCGCCAATGCGGGCACCGGCGACTCCGTGGTCTCGAACCGGGTTTTGCCGTCGCACAATGCGGTGGTGATCCCGTCCGGCAGGATGTAGACGCATCCGGGAAGCATCGCCTCGCCGGCCTGTGCGAGCTCCACGGGCATGCCGGTCGCGCGTTGCATCTGCCGCACCAGCCGGTCGTGGCGGCCGCCGTCCAGGCGTTGCCGGATCAAGATCGGACGCGGGAATCCGGGTGGAATCGCGGCCAGAAACTGGCGCACCGCATCCGGCCCCCCGACCCCGGCGAGCACGACGACTGCGCCGGGCTGTTCGCCTGCCGGTCCGCGTGTGTCGAGTTTCAGCTCCAGTGCGGACGTGCGAACACTGATGTCATCCATGTCGCGCCGGAAGCGATCGGTGACGACCGCGTCATCCGCTTCTGGCTGTACCGGTTCGGCCGGGATCGCTTCGCGCAGCAACTGGTCAAGATCCAGTACGGCGTCCGGGGCGAAGTCCCGCAACTCCGTCGCCGCTTGCGACATGGCTTCGCCATCGAAGCTGCCGATGGCCCAGTCGCTTTCCGGCCGCTGGTACAGGTCCAGCGGCGCCGGTTGCAGGTCGAAGGCGGGCTCGCTCTCGGTACCGGGCGGCAGCACGTCGCCGTGGCGATTGAGCTTGGCGGCGAGATGGCGGACCCAGCGCGCTGCATCCCAGCCTTCGCGTTTCGCGGCCAGCTCCGCCTCGTCAAAGATCACCGTGATCGCCGGATCACCCAGCACCGCGTCGAAGCGGTCGAGCGCGTCCTCGATACTCGGCTCCAGCGCAATCAGGATCGCCTGCGCCCCGGCCGTGCGCACGCCGCCAGCATCGATCTGGTTCGGATCGGCGACCAGCACGATGTCGGCGCCGGCCTCCCGCAGCGCCGCCTGCAGGCGATCACAGGCGTTGCCCGGACGCGCCAGCAGTGCGACCCGCGTGGCGGGTTCAGCCATTGTCGGCCAGCTCATTGTCGGCCAGCTCATTGTCGGCCGGCTCTTGGTCGGCCGGCTCTCGATCGGCTTGTTCCTGTGCCAGCAACTCGAACACGTTGCGCAGCAGTTCGTGCTCCTGATAGGGCTTTCCGAGGTAACGCTGCACACCGATCTCGAACGCACGCTGGCGATGCTTCTCGCCGGTGCGCGAGGTGATCATGATGATCGGCACGTCGCGCAGGCGCGGATCGGCTTTCATCTGCGTCGCCAGTTCGTAGCCGTCCATGCGCGGCATCTCGATGTCCAGCAGCATCAGGTCCGGCACGCGATCGACCATGCGTTCGAGCGCGTCGATGCCGTCCTTCGCAGTGCCGACCTCGAAGTTGTGACGCTCCAGCACGCGGCCGGTGACCTTGCGCATCGTCACCGAATCGTCGACCACCATCACCAGCGGCACCTTGCGTGCCTCCACCACCGGCGCCGGCGCGAAGTCGCGCGGGAGCGTGGCCTGGCGGCGCACCAGCGGCGCGACGTCGAGGATGACCACCACGCGGCCGTCACCCATGATGGTGGCGCCGAAGATGCCGGGCACCGAGGCCACCTGCGGACCGACCGGCTTGACCACGATCTCGCGACTGCCGATCACCTGGTCGATGCTGACCGCCGCGCGCAGGTCACCGGCGCGGATCAGCAGCAGCGGCATCTGCAGCTGGCCCTCGGCCTTGGCCGGCGCGTGGCCGAGCAGCAGTCCGAGGTCGTGCAGCGCGTAGTCTTCACCGCCATAGCGGTAACTCGCGTCCGGCTTTTCGAGATCGCTGCGGTCGATGCGGGCGACGCCGCGCACCGAGGCGATCGGCACGGCGAAGCTGGTGTCACCAATGCGCACGAACACCGCCTGCGTCACCGCCAGCGTCTGCGGCAGGCGCAAGGTGAAGGTGGTGCCTTCGCCGGCGTGCGAGGCGATGTCGAGCGTGCCGCCGAGCTGGCGCACTTCGCTGGCGACCACGTCCATGCCGACGCCGCGGCCGGCCACCCGGCTGACCTCGTCGGCGGTGGAGAAGCCGGGCTCCATGATCAGCGCATCGAGCGCACTGTCGGCAAGACGCGCGTCTTCGCGAAGAAGGCCACGTTCCACGGCGCGCTTGTGAATCGCCTTGCGGTTGAGGCCAGCGCCATCGTCGCCGACTTCCAGCACCACTTCCGAACCTTCGCGGCGCACGGTGATCCGCACCGTGCCTTCTTCGGGCTTGTTCGCCTTGAGCCGCTGCTCGGGGGTTTCCAGCCCGTGCGCGACGGCGTTGCGCAACATGTGTTCCAGCGGCGCGGTCATCCGCTCGAGCACGTTGCGGTCGAGTTCGCCCTGGGCGCCGTCGAGCTTCAGCTGCACCTGCTTGCCGGTATCGGTCGCAGCCTGGCGCAGCACACGGCGCAAGCGCGGTACCAGCGCATCGAACGGCACCATGCGCGTGCGCATCAGGCCTTGCTGCAGGTCCGAGCTGACGCGCGACTGCTGCAGCAGCAAGGTTTCGTACTGGCTGGTGAGGTCGTCCATCGACCCCTGCAGCGAGGTCAGGTCGGCGGCGGACTCGGCCAGCGCGCGCGAGAGCTGCTGCAGGGTGGAGAAGCGGTCGAGTTCCAGCGGATCGAAGGTCTCGTCGGCATTCTCGTTCTCGCGCTGGTAGCGCGCGATGATCTGCGCTTCGGTCTCGCTGTCCAGGCGCCGCAGCTGGTCGCGCAGACGCGCATTGGTCTGCTCCATCTCGACCACCGCGCTGCGGAACGCACCCAGCTGCTGCTCCAGGCGGGCGCGATAGATCGCGACCTCGCCGGCGTAGTTGACCAGCCGGTCGAGCAGGTCGGCGCGGATGCGCACCTGCTCCTGCGGTGCGCGGACGCTGATATCGTCCTCGTCGCCGGCTCGCGATTCGCTGATCGGCGCCGACAGCGGCTTGAGGTCGGCCGGCTTGCGATCAACGCGCGGCGCCGGTACCGGCGCGGCAAGGCCCCTGCGTTCGCGCGCGACGATGGTTTCGCCGCGCACCCGCGCTTCGAACTCGGCGATCAGCTGCGACGGCAACCCGACCGCACGGCGCGCGCCGACCCGGGTGACCATCGCATGCAGGCGGTCGAAGCCGCGCTCCAGCAATGGCACGCCATCGCGGCCGAGCTCGCTGCGCTGTTCAACCACCGCTTCCAGCAGCGATTCCATGACATGGCCGAGTTCACCCACGGCCATGATGCCGGCCATGCGCGCGCCACCTTTCAGCGTATGCAGGTCACGCTGCAGGCCGACCAGCGGCTCGCGTTCGCCCGGATGCTGGCGCAATTGCGCGAGCAGGCCGTCGGAATGATCGAGCAGGTCGACGCTTTCCTCGACGAAGATGTCGACGAGTTCCGCATCCATGCCGGTGAGATCCAGCGCTTCGTCCGGGTCCTCGGCGGAAGCTCGCGCCTGGGCGAGCAGTTGTTCGACCACCGGCGACATCGCTGCTGGAGCTTCGGCGCGCTCGGCTTCGACGCGTTCGGTTTGGGCACGTTCGGCTTCGGCACGCTCGGTCTCGATGCGTTCGGCTTCGGCCTGTTCGGCTCGGAGTTTCTGCTCGCGGGCGAGGCGGTCCTGTTCGGCGTATTCGACTTCCAGGCGCTCGTATTCGACCCGCTCTTCCTCCTCGATCCGGGCAGCTTCGAGGTGTTCGGCTTCGACGCGCTCGGCTTCGATGCGTTCGGCTTCGACGCGCTCGGCTTCGACGCGCTCGGCTTCGACGCGCTCGGCTTCGATGCGTTCGGCTTCGATGCGTTCGGCTTCGATGCGTTCGGCTTCGATGCGTCCGGCTTCGATGCGTTCGGCTTCGACGCGCTCGGTCTCGATGCGTTCGGCTTCGGCACGTTCGGCTTCGGCCTGTTCGGCTCGGAGCTTCTGCTCGCGGGCGAGGCGATCCTGTTCGGCGTATTCGACTTCCAGGCGCTCGTATTCGACCCGCTCTTCCTCCTCGATCCGGGCAGCTTCGACGCGCCCGGCTTCGAGACGTTCGGCTTCGGCATTGTCGTCGGTCAGCGACGGCGCGACCTCGACCGGTGTTGCGTCGGTGAGCGATTCGGCCAGATCGCCGTAAGCCGTGAGATCGAACGCGGCGAGTTCCTCCGCCAACGCATCAGGCTTCGAGGCCTGTTCGAACGGCGACGCTGGAAATGCGGTCTCGTCGACGGGCAGTCTGGCGTCCGGCAGGCTGTCACGCAGGGTAGTCAGCCGTGCCGCCAGCGCACTGCAGCGCGGCACGCGCGGCGCCGGCGTCTGCAGCGCCGCTACCGTCGCACGCGCGGCATCGGCGAGTTGTGCCAGCGCATCAACGCCATCCGACGTCGCTTCAATGCGCGCAGCCAACAGGCGCTTGACGTAGGCTTCGGCCGGCGTCATCGCATCGGTGATCGACGGCACTTCGGTCATCGCGAAGGCGCCGTTCATGGTGTGGATGGCGCGCAACAAGGCGTCATCAACCAAGGTCGGAGTCGCGCGCGCGCCAGCGATCCAGCGATCGACCGTGGCCAAGTGGCCACCCACCTCGGCATCAAGGATCTCCAGCAGCAGCGGATCGACCCTGGCCGGAATGCCGTCGTCGACAGGCTCGACGGTTGCCGTTGCAGCCTCGACCAAGGGCTCTTCCGCGAAGATGCCGCTGACTTCCTCCGCAATGGCAGCTTCGTCAACCGCGGGTACGCTGTGGGGCGCGGTGTAGAACGCCTCCTCGCCGGCGGCGACGCGATCGGCAAGCGCCTGCATCCCCTCCAGGTCGGTGCTGATGCCGCCCTCGCCGCGCAAGGCAGCATGCAGTTGCGGCAAGGTGTAGAAGGCCTGGTCGACCATCGCCACCACCGCCGGGCTGGCCGGTCGCGTGTTGTCGAGCACGCGGTTGAGCATGTTCTCGACCTTCCAGGCGAACTCGCCGAGGGTCCTGGCGCCGACCAGGCGGCCACTGCCCTTGAGCGTGTGGAACACGCGCCGGATCGGACGCAGGCGTTCGAGTTCGGCCGGGGCCGCACGCCACGGCGGTAGCCACTGGTCGAGGTTGCCGATCTCCTCCTCGAACTCCTCGAGGAAGACCTCGCGGATCTCGTCGTCGATCTCGTCGCCGGTGACCTCGAAGCCTCCGACGCTGCCGGTCCCGACCGGCGCGGGTGGCTGGAGCGACGCAGCCGGTGTCGGTTCGACCGCGAGCGGCGGCGTGATTTCGGGCAGCTGCAGCGCAGCGGTCTCGTCGACGGGCGCAAGATCGGCAGCGGCTTCGACCGCCGTCCCGGCCTGCGCAATCCGCGTCTGCGCCGGCGCCGGAACAGGCGTCGGCTCGAGCGCCGGCAGCGGCCAGTAGCCGAGCGTTTCCAGGCTGTTGCGGGCGATGTCGAGGATGTCGTCGCGATTGGGGCGCTGCTCGCGCAGCGCTTCCAGGTAGTACTCGATGCTGGCCAGTGCATCGGCCAGGGTGTCGAGCTGGCGACCGTTTGGCACACGGTGGCGCGCGATCAGCTCGCGCTCGGAATACAGCCGGATGCCGGACAGATAGTTCGCCGGCAACGGCAGCTCCAGCATCTGCAACGCGCCGGACACCTCCAGCAGCAGGCGCGGCACTTCCGCCAGTTCGGCATGGTCCCAGTTGGTCTCGACGAAGGCGACGAAGGCCTGGCGCGCGTCGGCGAAGTTCGCGATCGCCTCGCGCACCAGCACGTCGAGCACCTTGCGCGACTCGCTGGCGAGGGCATCGTCGTCCGCCCCCTCGTCCGGGCCGCCGATGCGGGCAACCTGCTCGTCGAGCGAGGCGTCGACATAGAGCAACGCGCCGGCGATGTCGAGCAGCGCGCCCTCGTCGCCACCACGGTCGCCGACGACGATCGCGCGCAGGGCTTCGCGCTGCTGCTGCACGACGTTGCGGGCCACGCCCAAGCCGAGCATACCGAGGGTGTCGGCGACGCGACCGAGCGCCTCGACCTGCGGCTGCAGGCCGGACACGTCGCTCTGGCCGGAGCGCAGGTGCAGGTCGAGCGCGTCCTTGATCCGCAGCATATCTTCCTTGATCGCAGCCGACACGGTATCGAGCAGCGCCCGGTTGTGGCCGCTGAGGCTGCCGCGGGCGTGGGCGAGTTCCGACTCGCTGGGACCCTGCCCGGAGAGATCGAAGGTGTCGCGCAGATCCTGCAACGCAACGTGTTCGCCATCGGCATGGGCGACGTGATAGAGCAGCTGGCGGGTCGGCTCGAGCGCAGCGTCGGCGCGCGGCAGACCGAAGCCATTGTTCTCGAACAGGTGCCGCGCCTCGCGTTCGACGCTGGCAAAGGCCTGGCGCAACGCCGGTGTCGGCGGCAATGCACCGTCGCGCAATGCGCCCGCCACCGACGAAGCGACCCACAGCATGCGGCGGTCGGCTTCCTCGACCGCCTGCGCCAGCAGACCATCGATCGCGGCGGCAATCGCGGCGGCGCTGGCGGGCGCGCCGTTCTCGGGCCAGGCCGACAACGCGTCTTGCAGCTGCGCCAGCAACGGCGTCGCCGTGGCCTCCCGTACCTGGCGCGAATCATCACTGGCGGCCGTCAGCGCCGCCGTCGGCAGCGGCCGATGCAGGTCCGGCGCGAACAACACGCTCTCGCTGAGCCCGGGCTCGCCGCGTGCGGCGCGCAGCTCGTTGAGCAGCGGCAGCAGCACGATCGGAATGTCCTTGTGCCCGCCCTGCAGACGTTCCAGGTAATCGGGTAGCAACACCACGCCGCGCATCAGCGTCGCGCAGGCCTCGTCGCGCTCGCGCGCCTGGCCCGCCTGCAACGCTTGCGCGAGTTGCTCCATTTCCTCGGCGACCATCGCCGGCGCATACAGCTCGACCATGCGCAACGTGCCCTGCACCTGATGCAGGTAGCTGGCGCAGAAACGCATGCGGCTGCTGTCGGAAGGGTCGTCGGCGAACGCCTCGATTTCCATCCGCGCCTGGCGCAGGGTTTCGTCGAGCTCGGGCTTGATCCAGCCCAGCGCGGTGTAGTCGATCGCGTCGCGTAGTGCCGTCGTCATCGCATGGCTCCGCGCGCCGCGGCGTGTGCGGCGAGGTGACCGGCAACTCGACCGGCAACTCGACCGGCATTTCGTCCAAATGCAGCGACGGTGATGTTCATCCTGGCGACGACCTTCGCGCTCAGGCCGGCAGCTTGAAGTCGGCGACCGAACGGCGCAGGTCGGCGGCCAGCTGCGCCAGGTTGCCGATCGACTCGGCGGTCTGGCTGGCGCCCTGCGAGGTCTGCGCGGTGATCGACTGGATCGTGTTCATCGTCTGGGTGATGTTCGAAGCCGCGGCCGACTGCTGTTGCGCGGCGCTGGAGATGCCCTGAATCAGGTCGGCGAGGTTCGTCGACACGCTTTCGATCTCGCCCAGCGCGGTACCCGCGTCCTCGGCCAGGCGTGCACCGGCGACCACTTCCGAGGTCGTCTGTTCCATCGAGCTGACCGCCTCGTTGGTATCGGCCTGAATCGTCTGCACCAGCGATTCGATGCGCTTGGTCGCGTTCGAGGAGCGCTCGGCGAGTCGCTGCACTTCGTCGGCCACGACCGCGAACCCGCGGCCTGCTTCACCGGCGGAGGCCGCCTGGATCGCCGCGTTCAGCGCCAGGATGTTGGTCTGCTCGGAAATGTCGTTGATCAGTTCGACGATCGAGCCGATTTCCTGCGAGCTTTCGCCCAGCCGCTTGATGCGCTTGGAGGTTTCCTGGATCTGGTCGCGGATCGAGTCCATGCCGGCGATCGTCTGCCGCACCACGTCGGCGCCGCTGGTCGCGATCCGCACCGAACGCTGCGCCACCTCGGCCGACTCGGCGGAGTTCTTCGATACCTGGTTGATGCTGGCCGCGATCTCGTTGATACGGTCGGAGGCCGAGCTGATCTCGTGCGCCTGGTGTTCGGCGGCCTCGGCCAGGTGCATCGCGGTGGCCTGCGTTTCCTGCGCGCTGGAAGCCACCTGCACCGAGGTGTCGGTGATGGTCTGCACCAGGCTGCGCAGCTGCTCGACCGCGAAGTTGATCGAGTCCGCAATCGCGCCGGTCATGTCTTCTGTGACCGTCGCCTTCACCGTGAGGTCGCCTTCTGCCAGCGAACCCATCTCGTCCAGCAGGCGCATGATCGCCTCCTGGTTGCGGTTGTTGAGTTCCATCGTGGTTTCGTAACGACGGCGCTGGGCGCGGCTCAGGCTGAACAACAAGCCCGCGATCGACCCCAGCGCCAACGCACCGAAGATGATGCTGATCCAGATGTTGCCAAGAAAACTGGTGTCCTTGAGCGAGCCGAATGCGGTGAAAGCGCGGAACAGGTTCTCACTGTCGCCCAGCAGCTTGTCCGAGCCGTCGGTGATCGCCGCGGCAGAGGTCTGGGCGCGGAACAGGTTCTGCGAGGTGCCGAGGATGGCGTCGAGGTCCTTCTTCATCCCGGTCCACAGGGCGTTGGCCTGGTTCAGCGCGGCAACCGCTGCGGGGTTGGTCAGCTTCTGCACATTGGCCGCGCCGCCCTCGCGAAGGCCCTTCAGCACCTGCTCGAACACGCCGGTGTCGCGCGCGAGCGCATCGCCGGCGAGCGAGGCGCCGGGACCGCCGGCGCGGATTTCGGTGACCCGGCGGGCCATGGTTGCGGCCAGCACCAGCTGGCGTACGGCGATGTAGATCTGCGACGGCGGCGAGCCGCTGGCCGACATCGCACGCCCTACCTCGTCCAGCTGTGCCTGCAGCTGCGGCACGCGCTGGGTAAAGCTGTCGGCGTTGCCCGCAAGGCCGAGCACGGCCCGCTCACTGGCGATCAGCTGGTCGGCACTCTTGCCCAGCGGAGTCCAGGCGTCGGTCACGGTCTTGATCGGGCCGGAGACGCCGGTGGTTTGACCGAAACGACCGTTCAGGGAGCTGATGTCGTTTTCGATCTGCGCCTTTGTAGCCTTGAACGCCGCAAACGATTCGGCGTTGCCGCCAACTGCTTCGCGGCCCTGGTTGGCCAGCCTCTGCGAATTCACCTGCAGGCTCGAGGCCGCGGTACTGGCGCCGCCGAGGCGTGCGGCCTTGGAGATCGAGTAGCCGGTGTTGGCGGCAAAGACGATCAACGATCCGACCAGCAATCCCAGCCAGGCGTTGGTGCCGACGTTGCGGCCCTTGCCAGCAGCGGTGTCCATCACAGTGCTCATGGTTCGACCTCGGTCTTCGGTTGCGATGCGCGGCTCAGGCCGCGGCTTGTCTGAATTCGGGTGTGCGGGCCAGCCGTTCCAGGCTGAAGATGCCCCAGGAATCGTCAGCCAGGCGGTAGGCCCGGTCGATGAAGTGCGCGTAACGTCCCTCGGTCAGCGCGCTCTCGGTCAGCGTGTCCGCGGGGATCTGCTGCTCATCGACGAAGCTGCGCTGGCCGAACAGCTCGTCGATCGTCACCGCGACGTCGCCACCGGACTGGCGCACGACCATCACGCGCTGGCTTTCGTGCAGCACCGTGCGTTCGCCTTCCAGGAACTGCTTGAGGTCGACGATCGGCAGCAGATTGCCGCGGATGTTGGCCACGCCGAGCATCCACGGTTGCGCGCCCGGAACCGGCGTCACCTGCGGCATCGGCAGGATCTCGACCACCTCGTCGAAGCCTGCGGCCAGCCGTTTTTGGCCGATGCGGAAACCCACGCCACGCCACAGGCCGGGCGCGTTGAGCTGCTCCGGCAGGCCGGCGACGTGCGCCAGGCTGCGCTGCTCGTAGTCGGCAAGGATTTCGAACGGGTCGGCGCTTGCGGCACTGCGCATGCGCGAGTTTCCAGCCACATGCCGCTCGACAGCCGCCATTTCCGCCACAGGATCGCCGGCGGGCACCGGTTCGACCATGGGCGTTGCGACCGTCGCCGGCGCGACCGCCGGTCGCCGGGCGTCTCCCGGTTTGCGACGCTTGGCCATCAGGCGCCCAGCAGTTCGTTGATGCGGCCGATCAGCGCATCCTCGTTCGGCGGCTTGACGATGTAGTCCTTGGCGCCCTGGCGCAGGCCCCAGGCACGGTCGGTCTCCATGCCCTTGGTGCTGACGATCAGCACCGGGATCGCACTGGTGGCGCCGTCGCGCGACAGCGCGCGGGTGGCCTGGAAGCCGTTCATGCCGGGCAGGACCAAATCCATCAACACCAGGTCCGGCAGCTCGCGCTTGCACATTTCGATGCCGTCCTCGGCGCTGCCCGATGACAGCACCTGGTGGCCGTTGCGCTCCAGCAGTTGGGTGAGTACCGCCGTGTCGGTCGGCGAGTCCTCGATCAGGAGAATGCGTGCCATATGATGCCTTACCCCCAGGTCAGGCGGTGACGTGCTTGCGGATCGCGTCGAGGAGTTCCTCGCGCGTGAATGGCTTGGTGACGTACTGCTCGGAACCGACGATGCGGCCGCGGGCCTTGTCGAAAAGGCCGTCCTTGGACGACAGCATGATCACCGGCGTCGATTTGAAGATCTGGTTGTTCTTGATCAATGCGCAGGTCTGATAGCCATCCAGCCGCGGCATCATGATGTCGACGAAGATGATCTGCGGCTTGTGGTCGGCGATCTTGGCCAGCGCCTCGAAACCGTCGGTCGCCGTCACCACATCCGCGCCCTCGCGCTTGAGCAGCGTCTCGGCCGTGCGGCGGATCGTCTTGGAATCGTCGATCACCATCACGCGAAGGCCGTTGAGGCTGCCGGCGCGACTAACGTCTGACGTCATTGCTGCTCCCCTGTGCGCGACGCATCGTGATTGCCGGCGTCGCTACGAACCTCCTGTATCCCAGTCCGCGGCGGCACTGTCAAGTTTCCGTTGGCCGCTGCCGGTAACTGAGCCCGTTCACACAATCTGCGCCAGCGATCGCCCTGCTACCATTCGTCGGATTCTGCCGCGGATGAGTCGCATGTCGCTGGATATCGTCACCGTGATGGACCCGATCGAGTCGATCAAGATCGCCAAGGATTCGACCTTCGCGATGCTGCTCGAGGCGCAGCGCCGTGGTCACCGCCTGCATTACGTGCTTCCCGGCGGCCTTTCGTTGCGCGACGGCCAGCCGCTGGCCATCAGCGCCCCGCTGCAGGTGCGCGACGACAAACAAGCCTGGTTCGAACTGGGAACGCCGTCACAACGTGCGCTGGGCACTGGCGACGTGGTGCTGATGCGCACCGATCCGCCGGTCGATGCCGACTACCTGCACGACACCCACCTGCTCGGCTGCGCCCAGCACGCCGGCGCGCTTGTGGTCAACGATCCGCAGGGCCTGCGCGACATGAACGAGAAGCTGACCGCGCTGGAATTCCCGCAGTGCAGCCCCCCGACCGTGGTCAGCCGCGACCCGGCCACGCTCAAGGCCTTCATCGCCGAACACGGCCAGGCTGTGCTGAAGACGCTCGACGGCATGGGTGGACATTCGATCTTCCGCGCCCGCGCTGGCGATCCCAACACCAACGTCATTCTCGAGACGTTGACCGAGCGCGGCCGCCACTTGGCGCTGGCGCAGCGCTATCTGCCCGAGATTGCGCAGGGCGACAAGCGCATCCTGCTGATCGATGGCGAGCCGGTCGACTATTGCCTCGCGCGCATTCCGCAGGGTGACGAGTTCCGCGGCAATCTCGCCGCCGGCGGCCGCGGCGAAGGTCGGCCGCTGTCGGAACGCGACCGCTGGATCGCGCAGCAGGTCGGCCCGGAAATGCGTCGGCGCGGCATGCTGTTCGTCGGGCTCGACGTGATCGGCGATTACCTGACCGAGGTCAACGTCACCAGCCCGACCTGCATCCGCGAGCTCGATGCGCAGTTCGGCCTCAATATCGCCGGCATGTTGTTCGACCGCATTGAATCCCGATACGACGAGCTGGTCGGCGTCCAGGCGAGGCTCGCCGCGCGCTGATGTCCGCCGTTGCTGCGCCACGCCCGCCGGCGATCGGCGACCGGGAACGCCTGAGCGCGACGATGGTGCTGTCGCTGCTGCTGCACGGCATGCTGATCCTCGGCCTGGGCTTCGCGCTCGATGACGCCGCACCGGTGCTGCCGACGCTGGACGTGATCCTGACCCAGACGCAAACCGCGCTGACACCGAAGCAGGCCGACTTCCTCGCCCAAGCCAACAACCAGGGCGGCGGCGAGCACGAGAAAACCAGCCGGCCGCGCGACATCCAGCCCGGCCGCATACCCAAGCCCGACGACGGCGTCGCCCCGCGCGAATTGCGCGCGCAGGCGCCAGCGCCGCAACCGCCGCCGCAGGCGCGTGTGATCAGCAGCACCCGCGGTGAGACCCGCGCACCCTTGCCGGAAGCCACGCCGCAGGCCGCACCGACACCGCTGCCGCAGGGTCGCGAACGGATCGAACGCGACCTGGCAATGGCGCGGCTGGCCGCGGAAATCCACCTGCGTTCGGAGCGCTACGCGAAGCGCCCCAAGCGCAAGTTCGTGTCCGCCAGCACCCGCGAATACGCCTGGGCCGGCTACCTGCGCGCGTGGGTCGACCGGGTCGAACACGTCGGCAACCTCAACTATCCCGACGAGGCGCGCCGTCGGCGATTGTCTGGCGAGCTCGTGATCAGCGTGGCGATCCGCCGCGACGGCTCGATCGAGCGCGCCGACATCATCCAGTCCAGCGGCATCAAGCTGCTCGATGACGCGGCGTTGCGCATTGCCCGCCTCGCTGAGCCCTACCCGCCGCTGCCGAAGACCGCGGACAACATCGACGTGCTGCACGTCACCCGTACCTGGCAGTTCCTGCCGGGCGGTGCGTTGCACGACGATCAGTAACCGCAGATCAACCCGCGCGCGCTGCGCGCAATGCCTGCTGTTGTGCCAAGGTCAGCGCGACGTTGTTGCGCAGGTAGGCCGGCTCGATGCGATCGGGCGCAACCGCTTCGCCGCGTGCGAATGCGAGGGCGGCCAGGCGCGCGACATCGGCCGCGTGCGGCAATGCGCCGACATCGACCGTCACCAGCTTCGACTGCAGCCGCGCCTGCAGCACGTTGTCGGCCGCAGCGAAACCAGTGCCAACACCGTGCCAGTCGTCGCCATCCGGGATCATGGCTACATCGGGTTTCGTCACGACTTCATCCGCGAGCGCGATCACGCCGTCGCCTTCGCGCGCGAAAGCGCCGAGGTAGACCTCGCCCATGCGGGCGTCGATCGCGGCGAGAATGTGGTCGCCGCGTGCTTGCATTGCCAGCGCTGCCAGCGTCGATACCGGCACCACCGGCTTGTCCAAGGCCAGGGCGATGCCCTGCGCCAGCGCGATCGCAAGGCGCACGCCGGTGAAGGCACCGGGGCCGCGGCCGACCGCGATCGCGTCGAGTTGCGATTTGGCAATGCCCGCTTCCGCCAGCAACTGTTCCGCCCACGGCAGCGCCAGTTCGGCATGCCGGCGCGGCGCGACCTCGAAGCGTTCACGCAGCTCGCCGTCGATCCACAGCGCAACGGAGCAGCCTTCGGTCGCAGTCTCGAATGCCAGCAGTTTCATCGCGGATCCGTGCCTGTCATCGTCGACGATTGTCCCGCAAAGAAGTCCTGCACGTCGGCGATGCGGCGCGTCCGCGGCAGCGGCGGCAACGAATCGAGGAACACGCGACCGTAGCTCTTGCCGAGCAGGCGCGGATCGCACAGCACCAGCACGCCGCGATCGGACTCGCTGCGGATCAGGCGGCCGGCGCCCTGCTTCAGCGCGATCACCGCTTGCGGCAGCTGCTCGTCGCGGAATGGATTGCCACCGCTGCGGCGCACGGCCTCCAGCCGCGCCTCGAACACCGGGTCGTCGGGCGCCGCGAACGGCAGCTTGTCGATCACCACCACGCTCAAGGCAGCACCGACCACGTCGACGCCTTCGCGGAAACTCGCCGCTCCCAGCAGCACGCCGTTGCCGGACTCGCGGAAGCGTTGCAACAGCAATGCGCGCGGGGCGTCGCCCTGCACGAACAGCGGCCACGGGCCATCGCGCAAGGCTTCGGCGGCTTCGCGCAGGGCGCGATGCGAGGCGAACAGCACGAAGGCGCGGCCACTGGACGCATGCAGCACCGGCAGCAGCGCATCGACCAGCGCGCTGTTGTAGTCGCGCGACATTGGTTCGGGCAGGTTCGGCGGCAGGTAGCACAGCGCCTGCGTGTTCCAGGCGAACGGGCTCGGCTGCAGCAGCGTGGTCGGCGCATCGAGCCCAAGCCGGGTCGCGATGTGCGCGAAATCACCAGCCACCGCCAGCGTCGCCGAAGTGAATATCCACGCCGCCTGCGAACGCTCGCGATGCGCGCGCAGCGGGCCGGAGACGTCGAGCGGCGTGCGCTGCAGGCGGAAGCCGCGTGGCGACAGCTCGTACCAGCGCACGTCGTCGTCCGCAGCGTCGAATTCGGCATCGAGGTCGCGCTGCATCAGCCAGCGCGCCAGCCGCGCTGCGAATCCATGCGCGCGCGCGTGGCAACTATCGAAACCCGGCGACGCCTCGCGCAGCGGCGCCAGAATCTCGGCGAGTTGCAGCAAGGCGGAGGCCAGCAGATCGAAGGCTTCGCATGTTGGCCCGTCGTGCAAGGCGCGTTGCCGGGTGCCTCGCGTGGGCAATGACTCCATCGCCGCGCGCAGGACGCGCGTCGCGTGTTCGAGTTCGCGCGCCGGCTGCTGCAGCGCTGCCAATGCCGACGGCACGTCCTTGCATTCGCGGATCGCGTCACGTGCCAGTTCCACCAGCGATCTCGCGCCGAGCCCTTCACCGAAGAATTGCGCGGCGAGTTCCGGCAGCTGGTGCGCCTCGTCGACCACGAACGCCTGCGCACCCGGCAGGATCTCGCCGAAGCCTTCCTGCTTCAGCGCGAGATCGGCGAGCAGCAGGTGGTGGTTGACGACCACCAGATCGGCCGACTGCGCGCGTTGCCGCGCCTGCACCACGAAGCATTCGCTCCAGAACGGACATTCGCTGCCCAGGCAATTCTCGGCGGTCGACGTCACCATCGGCAGCAGCGGCGAATCTTCCGGCAGCGCGTCGAGTTCGGCCAGGTCGCCCATGCGGGTGCGCCCGCCCCAGGCGACGATGCGCTGGAACTGCGCGACCTGCTCGCGATTGCCGAAGGCTGGTTCGCCTTTGGCCTGCTCGACCCGGTACTTGCACAGGTAATTGGCGCGGCCTTTCAGCAGCGCGCTCTTGAGCCCGATGCCGAGCGCGTCGCGCACCCGCGGCAGGTCGCGATGGTAGAGCTGGTCCTGCAGCGCGCGGGTGCCGGTGGAGATGATCGTCTTCAGTCCCGACAGCAGCGCCGGAACGAGATACGCGTAGGTCTTGCCGGTGCCGGTGCCCGCTTCCGCCAGCAGCACCTCGCGTCGCTCGAAGGCGTCCGCGACCGCTGCGGCCAGGCGCTGTTGCGCGTCGCGCGGCACGAACGCGGGGATGTTGTCCGCGAGCGCGCCGCCCTCGGACAATGCGGCGCGGCTGACTTGCGCAAGCCGTGAATTCACGCTCTGCGACATCAGAATCGGTTCGGGCCGGCGACCTTGCAGGCATCGACCTGCGCCTGCGCCGAGGCCGCACCGGCAGCATCGCCGGCAAGCAGGCGCGCCTGACGCACGGTGGCCCAGTGCCGTCGACACAGCGGTCCGACTTTCGAGCCAAGACCCCAGGCGCGGCGCGCCAGGGCTTCGGCGCCGGCGGGGTCCCTCAGCAGCAGCGCAGCTTCGGCGCGCTCCTGCAGCAGCGCCGGATCGTCGGGAACGATCGCCAGCGCCTGGTCGAGCGCTGCGGCCGCTTGCTTGTATTGCTGTTGCGACTCCAGGCGCGTCGCCGTTTGCCGCAGGTCCTCGACCATCGGGTCGCGCAATGGCTGCACCGCAAGCTCGCTGTCGTCATGGCCGGCGGCAGCACGGATCACGGCGACCATCGCTTCCGGCGATGCGGTGCTCAGCGCGACCGGTTGCGGCGTCGGCGACGTGGTGCTGCAGGCGGCAAGCAGGCTCGCGGCCAGAGCGCAGGCGACCCATGCATTAGAGCGTCGCATCATTGCTGATCCGGCTCCGGCTCCGGTGGCGATGGAGGCAGAGGTGCCTGCTCGGGTTGCGACGGCGCCTGCTTGGCCGGATCACCGCGATTACCCCGATCGCCCCAGCCGAACCATTCGCGCCAGCCGCCACCGGGCTGCTCGTCACCGGTCTGCTGCTGGTAGTAGGGGTCCGGCTGGGCGTAGACGCAGGGCTGGTATGCCGGTGCGAAGCCGGCGACGAAGGCGAAGCGGCGCGCACCCGGACAGCCGGAATCGGTGCTGTTGGACTGCGCCACCCACTGCCAGTCCAGGCCCTTGTCGGCGACCTGTAGCGGCGCACTCGGCAGCCGCGAGAAGATGCCCGACCACACCCGCATCGCACCGGTGGCGCCGTACAGGCCGGTCGGCTGGTTCTGGTCGTTGCCGACCCAGATCACCGCAAGATGGTCGCCGGTCCAGCCGGCGAACCAGCTGTCGCGGCTGTCGTTGCTGGTACCGGTCTTGCCGGCGGCGTTGAGGCGGCCAAGGCCATCGGCGACCAGTTGATGGCCGGTGCCGTTCGTCACCGCTTGCTGCAGCGCCGTCGTCACCAGGCGCGCGGCGATCGCGTCGCCTTCCTGCGCCGGCGCCGGGGCCTTGTCATAGCGATTGACGGCCTTGCCGCCGGGATCGAGCACGCCGCGCACCGCGTGCAACGGCTGGATCTCGCCGTCGGACGCTAGGAACTGGTACAGCTGCGCCATCGCGTACGGGCTCTGATCGACCGCGCCAAGGATCAGCGACGGATTCGCGGTGGCCTGGATACCGGCGAGGGTGCGGATCAGGTCGACGAGACGTTCCGGCCGGACCTGCATGCCGACGCGCACGGTGGCGATGTTCCAGGAATGCGCCAGCGCGTCGATCAGACGCACGGTGCCGTGGCTGCGTCCCTCGGAATTGCCCGGGCTCCAGCGCTTGCCGTTATCCAGGGTGATGGTGACCGGGGAATCATCGATCCAGCTCGCCAGCGACCATTTGCCCGGTTGCGCCAGCGCCAGCAGGTAGACGAATGGTTTCAGCAGCGAACCCACCGGCCGCTGCGCCTGGACCGCGCGATTGAAACCGTGCTCGTCGAATTCGCGGCTGCCAACCACGGCGCGCACCTCGCCGTCGTGCACGTCGGTGAGCACCAGCCCGGCCTGCAGCGGCGGCCGCTTGCGGGTGTCGAGTGCTTTCAATGTGCGCGTCACCGCGCCCTCGGCGTAAGCCTGGGCTGCCGGCGACATCCCGGTCATCACGCTCAGGCCCGCGCCCTGCAGCGCGTCGGCCGGATAGTCGCGCGCCAGCTGCCTGCGGACGAGATCGACATAGGCGGGAAAACGGTTGGCGGCGAGGCTGCCCGGCGCGCTGGTGACCTCGAGCGGCGCCTTCTGTGTGCGCGCGAACTCGGCGTCGTTGATCAGCCCGGTCTCGTGCATCTTCGCCAGCGCGAAGTTGCGGCGCTCGGTGGCGCGCTCGGGATTGCGGCGCGGGTCGTACCAGGACGGGCCCCGGATGATGCCGATCAGAAGCGCGACCTGTTCGGTGCTCAGGTCGCGCAGGTCACGGCCGAACCAGAACTCGGCGCCCGCAGCGACGCCGCGGATCTCCTGCTGGCCGCGCTGGCCCAGGTACACCTGGTTGAGGTAAGTCTCCAGGATCGTGCGCTTGTCGTAGCGCGCCTCGATCAGCAGCGCGTACAGGATCTCGTTGAACTTGCGAGACATCGTCTGCTCGTGGCCGATGCCGAGCAGGCCACTGCGCGCCAGCTGCTGGGTCAGGGTACTGGCGCCCTGTTTGGTGTCGCCGGATTTCACGTTGACGAAGGCCGCACGCAACATGCCGCCGACATCGATGCCGTGGTGGTGGGCGAAATCGCGATCCTCCACCGCCTGCAGCCCGGTGACCAGCAGTTCCGGCACTTCCTCGATCCGCACCAGCCGCCGCTCTTCCTGCTTCTGCCCGTACAACGTGGCAATGCGCGCAACATCCAGACGCACCGACTTGATCGCGCGCTTGCGTGCGGGGACACGCTCGTTGACATCATGCTCGTTGACATCATGCAGGCTGGCGACACGGCCGCCCGAGAGCAGCACCTCGATCCGGCTCGGCCCGACCGGGCCGTCGACATCGTTGAATCCGCGGCTGGCGATCAGCCAGCGTCCGCCGTCGTGGCGATAGGTGCCGGTGCGCACGCCGGCGCCGTCGTCGCGATATGCGGCGGCGTCGAGCTCGGTCTTCAACATCTGCGCGTCCATCGCCAGCCCGGGCGCGAGTTGCAGCGGACGGGCGTAGACGCGGGTCGGCAGTTGCCAGCGCAGCTGCCCGAAACGCGCGCCGACCTGATGATTGAGATAGAGCGTGTAGGGAATCAGGAAACCGAGGCCCAGGCCGATCGCGGCCAGGCCCCAAGTCAGTAGCCGGCGGCGCCAGTCCGGCGCGGAGGTGTCGTCGAGGTCGTCTTCGTCGTAGTCGATGCGCGGCATGGGGTTCGATCGAGCCGGCGGTCGGCTTCTGCGGAATGCGACAATGGCGATGTGCCAGGGAGCGGCGAGTCTAGCGCAGACGCCACCGCCACCACGGCGCGCACCCGTCCCCAGTCAGCAGGAGTTCCGTTGGCATGTCGTCGTCATTGGCCGATGCGCGGTTTCTGTTCGATCGCGCGCTCGGCCTGATCCGTCGCGGCCTGGTCAGCCTGCGCACGCGCGGGTGGCGGGCGAGCTGGCAACGCGCGCGCGCGCAATTCCAGCGAGTCGCGCCCGCGCAACGCGCACGCTTGTATGCGCCGGAACCGGCGCCGTTCGCGCCGTTCACGGTTCCGCACGCTGACGCACCGCGCGCGAGCATCGTGATCCCGGTGTTCAACCAGTTCGCGCACACGCTGGCGTGCCTGCGCGCGCTGGCCGCGCATCCGCCGCAGTCCGGGATCGAAATAATCGTTGTCGACGACGGCTCCTCCGACGCCACGACCGCATTGCCGCAGGTCGATGGCCTGCGCTACCACCGCCGCGCCACGAATGGCGGCTTCATCGCCGCCTGCAACGACGGCGCCGCGCTCGCCCGTGGCGACTTCCTCGTCTTCCTCAACAACGACACCGTGCCGCAGCCGGGGTGGCTGGATGCGTTGCTGCGGACTTTCGACGAAACCGCCGATGCCGGGCTGGTCGGTGCGCAACTGCTGTATCCCGATGGCCGCCTGCAGGAGGCCGGCGGCGTGGTGTTCGCCGACGGCAGCGGCTGGAATTACGGCCGTTTGGAATCCGCGGACGATCCGCGCTTTGGCTACCTGCGCGATGCCGATTACGTCAGCGGCGCCGCGATCGCCATCCCGCGTGCGCTGTTCGTCCAGCTCGGCGGTTTCGACGTCCGCTACGCGCCGGCCTATTACGAGGACACCGACCTCGCCTTCGCCGTGCGCGCGGCCGGCAAGCGCGTGCTGTACCAGCCCGCCGCGCGTGTGGTGCATGACGAGGGCACGACCGCCGGCACCGACCCCGGCAGCGGCATCAAGGCCTGCCAGGCGCGCAACCGCGAACGTTTCGCCGAACATCGTCGCGCTGCGCTGGTGTCGCAGCCCGCGCCCGGTACCGTGCCCTCGCCCGCGGTGCTGCATCGCGGCCAGCGCCAGGTGCTGGTGATCGATGCGCTGACGCCAACGCCGGACCACGATTCCGGATCGCTGCGTCTCGTGAATCTGATGCGAATGCTGCGCGAACAGGGCATGCATGTGGTGTTCCTGCCGGCCAACCGCGAGCACGCCGGGCGCTACACGGAAGACCTGCAGCAACTCGGTGTCGAGACCTGGTACGCCCCGTTCGCCCAGCGCGCACCGGCGTGGCTGCGTGAACACGGCGCGCGTTTCGACAGCGTGCTGCTGTGCCGGCATTACGTCGCACGCGAATTCCTGCCGTTGCTGCGCCGGCATGGGCCGCAGGCAAGGATCATCTTCGATACGGTCGACCTGCACTACCTGCGCGAAACGCGCGCCGCCGAATTCGCCAACGACGCCCCGCTGCTGCGCGCGGCGACACGCACCCGCACGGCGGAGCTGGACGTGATCGCCCGCAGCGACGTCACCGTGGTGGTGAGCCAAGCCGAGCGCGAGTTGCTGGCACGCGATGCGCCGCAGGCGCAGGTCGAGGTGCTGTCCAACCTGCATCAGCTGGCTGGACCCGGACAACCGTTCGCGCAGCGACGCGACCTGGTGTTCGTCGGCGGCTTCCGGCATCCGCCCAACGTCGATGCGGTGCGCTGGTTCGTGCACGACATCTTTCCGTTGCTGCGCGCGCAACGGCCAGAATTGCAGTTCCACTGCATCGGCGGCCATGTCACCGCGGAGATCGAAGCACTTGCCACGCATCCGGGCGTCATCGTGCACGGCCACCTGCCCGACATCACCCCGTACATGGACGGCTGCCGCATCGCGGTCGCACCGCTGCGTTACGGCGCCGGGGTGAAGGGCAAGGTCAACCTCAGCATGGCCCACGGCCAGCCGGTGGTGGCGACCACCTGCGCAGCCGAGGGCATGCATCTGGTGGATGGCCGCGACGTGCTGCTGGCCGACAGCGCCGAGGCGTTCGCGGCTGCGATCCTGCAGCTCTACGACGATTCGTCGCTGTGGAACGCGCTCAGCGCCAATGGCCTGGACAACGTCGCCCGGCATTTTTCGCTGGATGCCGCACGCGGCGTGTTGCAGCGGCTGTTCCCGCCCGCCGCGCGCTGATCAATCGCCGGCCGACGCGGTCTGCAACCGCTGCGCGAATGCCGCAAGGCCAGGTGTTGCAGGATCGAGCGCGCGTGCCGATTCCAGCGCCGCGGATGCGGCCTGCACTTCGCCCGCACCGAGACGCTCGTCGCCGACCGCCAGCCAGCGTTGCGCGAGCCGTCGCCGCGCGTGCGATACCGTAGCGCTGCTGCCTTCCAGCGCTATCCGCGCGTCGAGACAGGCGCGCGCGCGGCCGAGATTATTGCCGCGCAGTTCGCGCTCGAAGCAGGCTTGCGCGGTCGGCAGCAGGCGGGCGCTGGCGCGCTGCACGGCGGCATCGGTCGGCGCGATCGCGCGCGCGGCGCGCAGCTTGTCGAAGGCGCTGTCGCCCGGCGGCGTCAGCAGATCGCCGCGCGCTTCGGCCGCCGCAGCTTCGGCCAGCAATTGGCGCACACGGCGTTGCCGTTCGCGCACCGACAGTGGCGAGGCCAGCCCGGCCTGCGCCTGCCGCGCCCGGGCGACGTGCTGGGCGGCGTCGCGCACCGCGGCTGCATGCGGCGTCAGCGCGCGCGCTTGGCCAAGGGCGGCATCGGCATCGGCGAAACGGAAATCGGACCCCAGTCGTTCGGCGCGATGTGCATACGCCGCGGCGACCTGCTCCAAACCACGTTGAGCCAGACCACGTTGCGCAGCCGCATCACCGGCATCGATCCGCAGCAATGTCTGGTAAGCCTGCGCGGCGTGTTCGAGCCGGTCACGGCGCAGGTCGCGGTCTGCCTGCTGGCGTGCCTGTTCGATCGCACGTGCGAGTTGCGCCTGCGCAGCGGGCAGGTCGCCATGACCGGCGTCGTAGCCACGCGCCGCGGCGATGACTGCGGCGGCCTCCGGCAATTGTCCACGTTGCAGGTCCTGCAACGCCTGCTGCAGCAACTCGGCGAGCGCATCCTCGCGGCCTTCCAGCGCTTCCAGCCGATCCGGCTGCAGCGTCAGCACGCGCCGGTACAGTGGCAATGCCGCATCCGGCGTGCCATCGAGCCGATGCGCCTTGCGCGCCGTCGCCGCCTGCGCGAGCAGGCGTTCGATCCCGGCGTGGCTTGCTTCACGCTGGCGCAGCTGCATCGCCACCGCATCGGCCTGCGCGCGCGGTACCGACAACGCGCGCGCCAATTGCAGTGCACGATGGGCATCGCCATAACGATCGGCCGCGCTCGCGCTGCGCGCCTGCGCCAGCGCCGCCTGCGCGACCCGCATCAGGCCTTCGCGAGCGTCGTTGCGATCCGGATCGATCGCCAGCGCGGCTGCGTACAGTTCGCGCGCGCCAGTGCCGTCGGCGGCAGTGAGGTGGCCGTGTGCCAGCGCCACCGCGGCCTGGTCGCGCAGCGCTTGCGCGTGCGTTTCCGGCCACAGCCAGTCGGCAAGCGGGCGACGCGACAGCAGCAATGCCAGCAGCAGCACTGTGGCGGTGACCAGGGTCGGCCACAGCCAGCGCGATGACGGCCGCGGCGATCCGGCGCGAGCGCGATCCGTTGCGAAACGCAGCCCGTCGATCCAGCCCATGCTCGGCTCGCGCCGGCCATCAGGCCGTACACGCTCGTCTGCAGGGTCACGTTCGTCACTCACCGGAGCAGCATAAAAGAACCCTGCGTGCCGACGCCGTCACGCCGTGTCAGGCGCGGCGCGTCCGCTCCACCCCGGGCAGGCCGTCGATCTTGCCCAGCAGTCGCGACAGCTGGCCGAAATCCCCGACTCGCAAGCGCAATCGCAGGCGCACGCGATCGCCGCCGCGCAAGGCCTCACTGTGGATGTCGAGCACGTGCGCGTCTTCCTGCGCGATCAGGTTGGTCAAGTCCTTCAGCAACCATTTGCGATCGACCGCATCGACCAGCACGTCGGAATCGAAGCCGCCACCGACACGCCCCCATTCCACCGGCAACACCCGCTGCGGCTGCGCCGCGGACAGACGCAGGAACGTCGCGCAATCGCAGCGATGCGCGCTGACGCCGCGGCCGCGGGTGAGGTAGCCGGCGATCGCTTCGCCCGGCAGCGGCTGGCAGCAGCGCGAGATCTGCACCAGCAGGTTGCCGAGCCCGAGCACGGTGAACGAAGCGGCTGCGGCCGCCTTCGGCTTGCGTGGCTGCGGCAGCGTGGGTTCGGCGGCAGCGACGCCGGCACGTTCGTGTTCGAGCAGCGCGCGCGTGACCTGGTGCGGTCCGATATCTCCGAGCGCCACCGACACATGCAGATCGTCGATGGTTGCGACGTTGAATTTCTGCAACGCCGGCGCCGGATCGGCATGCTGCAGGCCGAACCGCTTCAGCTCCTTGTCGAGCAGTTCGCGTCCAGCCTGCAGGTTGCGCGCGCGGTCGAGCTTGTGGAACCAGTTGCGCACCTTTTCGCGCGAGCGCGGGCTGGCGAGGAAGCCATTGGCGGCCACCAGCCAGTCACGACGTGGTTCGCCGGTTTTCGCGGTCATGATCTCGACGCGGTCGCCGCTGTGCAGCTTGTGGTCGAGCGGCACGATCCGACCGTCGACCTTGGCGCCGCGACAACGATGGCCGATGTCGGTATGCACGCGATAGGCGAAGTCGAGCGGGGTGGCGCCGAGCGGCAGGTCGACGACTTCGCCGCGCGGCGTCAGCACGTAGATGCGCTCCTCGGCCAGTTCGGTATCCAGTTCGCCGAGCAGGCCGGCATCGTCGCGGCCGCTGTCGTGGTGGCCGCTGTCATGGTGGGTGTCGAGCAGCCGCCGCATCCATTCGATCTTGCGGTCGAGCGCGGCATCGCCTGCCGCGGACCGTCCCTCCCCGCCTTTCCCCTCTTTGTAACGCCAGTGCGCGGCGACGCCGAGCTCGGCCTGCGCGTGCATGTCGAAGGTGCGGATCTGCACCTCCAGGGTCTTGCCTTCCGGCCCGACCACCGCGGTGTGCAGCGAGCGATAGTCGTTGCGCTTGGGGCGGGCGATGTAGTCGTCGAACTCGCTCGGCACCGGCAGCCACAGCGCATGCACCACGCCGAGCGCGGCGTAGCAGGCCGGCACGTCGTCGACCAGCACGCGCAGCGCGCGCAGGTCATAGAGTTCGCCGATCGGCACGTCCTTCTTCTGCATCTTCTTCCAGATGCTGTAGATGTGCTTGGGACGGCCGACGACTTCGGCGCGCACGCCCTGCGCGGCCAGCGCTGCGACCAGCGCGGCGCGGACTTGCTCGATGTAGCGCTCGCGGCCGCTGCGCTTGTCGTCGAGCAGACGCGCGATGCGCTGGTAGGTCTCCGGCTGCAGATAGCGGAAGGCGAGATCCTCCAGCTCCCACTTCAGTTGCCAGATGCCGAGCCGGTTGGCGAGCGGCGCATGGATGTCGCGGGTCAGCTGCGCCAAGGCGCAGCGTTCGGGTTCCGCCAGGCGCGCGGCGAAACGCAGCCGCGCCAGTTGCCGCGCCAGCAGGATCGGCACCACGCGCAGGTCGCGCACGATCGCCAGCAGCAGGCGGCGCAGTCCTTCATGGTTGCGATCATCGCGATGCGAGGCATGCAGCGCCCAGACCTGCGCCGCAGCGGCCTGACCGTCGAGCAGCGCGGCCACGACCGGGTGCGCCTGCTCGAGCTTGCCGGCGGCGTTCGCGCGCCATGCCGGGCAGGCATGCAGGATCGCCGCCGCGATGATGTCGCCGTCGGCGACTAGCAAGGCCAGCGAGTCCAGCGTCGCCACCAGCACGTCGAGCGGATCGCGCGCCGACGCGTCCACGGCGGGCGCGGTGTCCGCCAACAACGCACGCAGGCTTGGCGCGATCGCGGCGCAGGCCGGCAACGCGAGCACCGCGGCGAC
This sequence comes from Luteimonas sp., assembly GCA_035543275.1. Taxonomy (GTDB): domain Bacteria; phylum Pseudomonadota; class Gammaproteobacteria; order Xanthomonadales; family Xanthomonadaceae; genus Cognatiluteimonas. The sequence goes on from DASZZT010000020.1 coordinate 53,198, forward strand.
GTTCAGCGGATTCGCACGCAATTGAGCGAGGTTCAAAGGAGCGGGATTGGCGCGTTCGGAGACAGGCACGCGGGCGTCACGACAATGGGGAACGTCTACACTAGCCGCGCCCAGCCCGGAGGAACAGGGCACTACAACACCCGGGCCCAGGTCGAGCGCATCAAATAACCCGCGAAGGCGGGGATCCAGTGACTTCCCGCAGCTGTGCCAGACGCATGGCGAGTTTCTTCGGCGACACCCCGCCGCGGGCACCGAGTTCCTGCGCGAACAACTGCACGCGCAGTTCTTCCAGTTCCCAGCGCAACGCCTGCCATTCGCTTGCGTTGGCGATGCCGCTCGCGCTAGCCGCGACCAGCGCATCGGCGAACGGCTTGAGCTCCAGCATTCGCGCCTGGTCGCGCACCGGGTCGCGCAATGCGCGCTCGCCACGCAGCGCCAGAGCCTTCAGGTAGCGCGGGTATTCGCGCAGCGCGTCGGCCGGCACCTGGCGCAGGAAGCCCGGCGGCGTCAGCGCGGCGAGTTGCGCGCGCATGTCGTCGAGGTTGCCGCTGGCCCAGCCGATCAGCGGCGAATCCAGCTTCGCGCGCGCCTCGGCGATGGCGGCAAGGATCGTCTCGGCCTGACGCAGACGTTCCATGGCTGCGGGAAACAGCTGCCTGGCCACGGCATCGCGGCGCGCTTCGAACGCACCGGCGTCGCGGATCGATTCCAGCCCGTCGGCCAGCAGCGCATCGAACGCGCCATCGACGAGATCGGCGCGCAGGCGGTCGCCCTCGCGTAGGCCGTCCTCGCGTCGCGCCTGCGATTCGATCGCGGCATACAGCAGCCCGGTCTTCGGCGACACCGGCAGCTGCTTGCGCGCCTGCTTGCGCTTGTCGACCAGCGCCAGCGCGAGCAGCCGGTGCACGCCGCGCGGATGCTCTCGCTGCGCGACGCTGCGCTCGGCGTGCACGCGCAGCGACACGCTTTCTCCGTCATCGTGCAGCGCCGGCCAGGCGGGTACGCCGCCGGCGCCCGCCACCGACAGCGGGATTGGCGCTTCCGGGAACGTGGTGAGTCCGCGTTGCGCGAGACCATCCGCCGCCTTTGCCGCGAACTCGGCTGCCGCGCGCTCGCCGAAGCGCTTGCGCAGTTCGCCAAGATCGCGCGACTCGGCCAGCACGCTGCGACCGTCGCCGCCTTTACCCGGAATGTCGAGCAAGCGCAGGTTGGCGCGCAAATGCGGCTCCAGTGACACCTCGTCGAAGTCGGTCGCCGATACCACGGTGCCGGTGAGTTTGTGCAGGAAGCGCGCGAGCTCGCCGCTCAAGGTGTCCGCACCGGGTTGCGGGTGCGCCTCCAGAAAAGCGCGCGCAAAATCCGGCGCCGGCACGAAATTGCGCCGCAATGTCTTCGGCAGCGACTTGATCAACGCCGCCGCCTTGTCCGCCACGAAGCCCGGCGCCAGCCACGACAGCCGCGGTGCATCGAGCGCATTGAGCAGATGCAGCGGCACCGTGATCGTCATGCCGTCATCGGGCGCGCCGGGTTCGAAACGGTAGCTCACCGCAAGCCGCGCATCGCCGAGCGCAATGAACGGCGGGAAGCGCGATGTCTCGCTTTCGTCGCCGATCAGCAACTCATCGAGCGACCACTCCAGCGTGGCCTTCTCGGCGGCCGGCAGCTTGCCGTACCACGCGTCCAGCGCCTGCGCGTTATGCGCGTGTGGCGGTAGACGGTCGAGGTACCACTGCGCCAGCCATTCCTCGTCGACGACCAGGCCGGCGCGACGTTGCTTGGCTTCCTCTTCCGTGGCCTTCGCCAGCGTGGCGAGGTTGCGCGCGAGAAACGTGCTGCGCGTGTTGATCTCGCCAGTGACCAGCGCGTCGCGGGCGAAGATCGCGCGGCTCTCCTCGGGATACAGCGCGCCGTAATGCACCGGCCGCTTCGGTGCGAGCACCAGGCCGAACAGGCTGATCTGCTCGCTGCCGACCACCCGCCCTTGCGAACGTGCCCAGTGCGGATCGTGGTGTCTGCGCGCCAGCAGGTGCGGCAGCTCCTGGATCGCCCACTCGGGTTCGATCCCGGCATTGGTCAGCGACCACACCCGCTCGGTGTCGAGCAGGGTCGCGGCCAATAGCCATGGTGGCGGTTTTTTCGCCAGAGACGAGCCCGGGAACAGCTGGAACTTGCGTCCGCGCGGGCCGTCGTAGATCGCTTTGTCGCCGCGCTGGCCGATCTGGGTCGGCAAGCCGGCGATCAGCGCGCGGTGCAGCGTGGCGTAGGAAAGGGGGTCAGAGTCACTTTCCTCCGAACATGCTGCGCGATCTCGACACTCTCGCGGGGAAAGTGACTCTGACCCCCTTTCCTGCTGCCAGCCGAGGTCGTCGGCCATCAATTTCAGTTGCCGATGCAGCTCGCGCCATTCGCGCATGCGCAGGAAGCCGAGGAAATGCTTCTCGCACCACGCACGCAGCTTCGATTGGGTGAGATCCTCGTGCGCGGCCTGGTAGGCGTCCCACAGCTTGAGGATGCCGACGAATTCCGACTTCTGGTCGGCGAACCCGGCGTGCGCATTGTCGGCTGCAGTGCGCTGGTCGGCCGGGCGTTCGCGCGGATCCTGGATGCCGAGGAACGATGCGATCGCGAGCATCTCGCGCAGGCAGCCGTGCTGGTTGGCCGCGACCAGCATGCGCGCGAGCTTGACGTCGACCGGCAGCCGCGCCATCAGCTTGCCGGTCGCTGATAGTTTGTGCGCCTCGTCGACCGCGCCGAGTTCGCCGAGTTGCTGCCAGCCATCGGCAATCGCGCGCGGGTCGGGTGGCTCCAGGAACGGGAAGTCCTCGATCCGCCCCAGGCCGAGCGACAGCATGCGCAGGATCACGCCGGCCAGCGCGGCGCGGCGGATTTCCGGATCGGTGTAGAACGGCCGCGACTGGAAATCGGCTTCTGAATACAGCCGGTAACAGGTGCCTTCGGAAGTGCGTCCGCAGCGACCCTTGCGCTGGTCGGCGCTGGCCTGCGAGATCGGTTCGATGTGCAGCCGGTCGAGCTTGCCGCGCGGGCTGTAGCGCTTGACCCGCGCCAGGCCGGGATCGACAACGTAGCGGATGCGCGGCACCGTCAGCGAGGTCTCGGCGACGTTGGTCGCCAGTACGATGCGGCG
>DASZZT010000021.1:0-11804 GCA_035543275.1 Luteimonas sp.
TCGCTTCAAGTCCGGCGCGATACAGCCACGCCGCCGAGCCGGTGTACCAGGTCCAGCCGCCGCGGCCGACGTGCGGCGTCACCGAATACACATCGGCGCACGCCACGTACGGTTCGACTTTGTATCGATCGATCGCTTCGCAGTTGCCGGCGTGATGGATCGGATTGATCAGCGCGAACAATTCCCCGGCGCGATCGCCCTGCCCCATTTTCGCCAGTGCGAAGATCGACCACACCGCGCCGTGGGTGTACTGACCGCCATTCTCGCGGATGCCGGGCGGATAGGCCTTGATGTAGCCGGGATCCTCGTTGACCTGGTCGAACGGCGGCGTAAACAGCAAGGCCAATTGATCGCGGCGCCGGATCAGCTGCGCGTCGACGGCTGCCATCGCCGCGTTCGCATGTTTCTGATCGCCGCCCCCGGCGATCACGCTCCAGGATTGCGCGATCGTGTCGATCCGGCATTCGCGGCTCAGGTGCGAACCCAGCGGCGTGCCGTCGTCGTAATAGCCGCGCCGGTACCACTGTCCGTCCCAACCCCCCTTGTCCAGCGCCTTGCGCACGGTCGCGGCGCATGCCAGCCAGCGTTGCGCGCGCGTCGTATCGCCGCGCGCCTGCGCGTACGGCACAAACGCGTCGATCGTCGCGACCAGGAACCAGCCCAGCCACACGCTCTCACCTCGGCCCTGTTCGCCGACCCGGTTCATGCCGTCGTTCCAGTCGCCGGTGCCGAACAACGGCAGGTCGTGCACGCCCAAGGTCAAACTGACATCGATCGCGCGTGCGCAATGCTCGTACAGGCTGCCGTCCTCGGCCGCGGGCGATGGCTTGAAGAATGCATCCTCCTGCTCCGGCTTGAGCGGGTCGCCCGCCAGGAACGGCTGGCGCGTGTCGAGCACGTCATGGTCTGCGGTAGTGGTGAGGTAATGGCAGGCGACATGCGGCAACCACAGGCGATCGTCGGTCATGCGCGTGCGCACGCCTTCGCCGCCGGGCGGCAACCACCAGTGCTGGACGTCGCCTTCGACGAACTGCCGGCTGGCCGCGCGCAGCAGATGTTCGCGCGCAACCTCCGGGCGGGCGATGCACAGCGCCATCACGTCCTGCAGCTGGTCGCGGAAACCGTAGGCGCCGCTGGCCTGGTAGTACGCGGTGCGCGCCCAGACCCGGCACCCCAGCGTCTGGTACAGCAGCCAGTGATTGAGCAGCAGGTCCATCGTGCGATCCGGCGTTCGCACCTGCACAGTGTCGAGCGTGTCGTTCCATTCGCGTGTCACCGCCTGCAGCACATGGTCGAGATCGGCGTCGCGGTAACGCCGGATCAGCGCTTGCGCCGCATCCGCATCGACTGCGTCGCCCAGCAGCAGCACGATCTCGCTTTCCGAATCCGCCTCGAGTTCGATCCGGGTCTGCAGCGCGCCGCAGGGATCAAGGCCAGCGCCGACCCGGCCGGACAATGGCGCGTCCTGCAGCAATGCCGCAGGCGACTCCAGCACGCCATGACGTCCGAGGAACTCGGTCCGATCGCCGGTGTGGGATGTTTGCTGGCCACGCAGATCGATGAAGGCGGTGCGATGGCCGAATTCGGCACGCCAGGCATTGCGTGCGAACAGCGCGCCAGTCTCGGCATCCAGCTGGGTCACGATGAACGGCGCCGGCTGCGAGCCGTTCGGGCCGAGGGCCCATTGCACGAATGCAGTGATCGAAAGCCACCGCGTGCGACCCGATCGATTGCGCAACCGTAGCCGCGAGATCTTGATGCCGTCGACGACCGGAACGTACTGCAGCAATTCCAGGTCGATGCCGTGCGCCTGTCGCTGGAAGCGGCTGTAACCCTGGCCGTGTCGCACCACGTACTCGCCCTCGGGGTCGCAGCCCGGCAACGCGGTGGCCGTCCACACCCTGCCATCCTCGTCATCGCGGACGTACAGCACTTCCTGTGGCGGATCGCTGACCGGGTCATTGGCCCACGGCGTCAGCGGGTTCTTCTGGCTGTTCAGGGCCCAGGCATAGCCACCCCCGGTCTCGGTCGCGGTGAAGCCGAACTCGGGATTGGCGATCACATTGAGCCAGGGCGCCGGTGGCAAACGACCGTCGCGCACGATCGTCACGAACTCGCGGCCGTCGTCGTCGAAACCGCCGTAGCCATTGAAATATTCCAGCCCGGCTTCGGTGGAAGCAGCCTCGACGGACGCATCGCGTGGCCCGGCCTGGTCTGCACGCGACGGCATGCGCGCAGCCGATGGCACGATGCCCACGGTTGGTAATGTATCGACCTGTTCCGCCAACGTGCCGCGTTGCTGGTCGAGCACGATGCGGGCGACCGTCAACAAACCCGCATGCAATTCCGGCGCAATCCGATTGCTACGCAACGCAAAAACGGCCGGCTTCGCACCAGGCTTTGCGTGGATGTCCGCATGCGCACTGATGCGTGTCTGCAACGCATCGTCCAGCGCGGATGCAGCGCTTGCCGACGCTTCATTGAGCACCACCAGGTCGACGCTCAGGCGTTTGTCAGCCCAGAACGCGTGGCCCTGAAGCAGCTCCTCGACCAGCGCCAGGCCGGCGTCATCGCGGATTCGAATCACGACGATCGGATAGTCGCCGGAAATACCCCCGGCCCACAGCGTAGGCGGTCCGCCCGCACCTTGTGCGAGCACGCCGGGTTCGGCGCGCAACGCCGGATCGCTGTACAGCAACGCAGTCGCCAGTCGCTGGAAACGCTGCGCCTGCGTCGCATCGATTCCGATATCTGCGAGCAACGCCTGTGCCCGCTGTCCGGCACCTTCCAGCGCCTGCGCGAAGGCCTGCACCGGCCGGTAACGCTGCGCCAGCGCCAGCGCCTCATCGCGCGAGGCCGCAGCGACGGTCCACAACAGCAGTCGCACAGTCGCGCCCGGCGCGACGCGCACGCGTTGGCGCAAGCTGAAGATCGGATCGAGCACGGTCCCGCTGCCGCCGCCCAGCGGCGTGTCGCCTGCCAATGCGGCCGGCGAGCGCAAGGTGCGACCACGGCCAATGAAGCATGCGCGACTGGTCTCCCATTGCAGCTCGCCTGCCGGCTCGCCTTCCACATCCAGCCACTGCGCCGCCCAGATCGCCTGTTCGCCCGGCGCCCGCCGGCGTCGCGTTGCCAGCAGGAGTTCCTGCGCCGGAACATATTCGGTCTGCACGAACAACTTGGAAAATGCAGGGTGCGCCGCGTCGTTGCCCGCGGGTGCGAGCACCAACTCGGTGTAAGTGGTGATCTCGATCTCGCGTTCGCTGTCGTCGTGGTTGAACAGACTCAGGCGACGAACTTCTGCGTCGCCGTCCGCCGCAACCAGCACCTCGATGGTCGTGGTGATCGCGCCGTCGCGACGGGTGATCACGGCACGATCTTCGGCGAACGCCACCGCGTAATCGTCCGGCGCGACGCCCAACGGTTGGTAGCCGGCCGACCAGGTCTGGCCGGAGGCGATGTCACGCAGGAACAGGTAGCTGCCCCAGGGATCGCAAGTGACATCCTCGCGCCAGCGCGTGATCGCGCACCCCAGCCATTGGCTGTAACCGGACCCGGCCGCGGTCAGCATGACCGCGTAGCGTCCATTGGACAGCAGATGCGCGCTCGGGATCGAAGTGGCGAAAGGGAAAGGATCGGGCACGGAGACCAATGACTCCCTGAAACTGATCCGGTTATGCCATGACGTCGGTCACGACGAGGTAAATACGCAGTGGGTTGGCGAGCCCATGATCGCCGGCTTACACTGCGCCCGAAGTGCAGAAAGCCTCCCCCACCGCCGCCGACTCGATGCCGCTCAATGCCGGGCTCGGACAAGCCGCCAGCATGGCACTGCATGATCCTGCCGACAGTAGCGACGACGCGCTGCTCGAGCAGTACCAGCGCGCGGCGTTCGAGTATTTCCTGCTCAACCGCAATCCGGCCAACGGCCTGTTTGCCGACACTTCGCGCCCGCACTCGCCGATCAGCATCGCAGTGGTCGGATTCGCGCTGTCGTCCTATCCGGTGGCGGTCGAACGGGGCTGGATCGCACGCGATGAGGCGCTCGATCATTGCCTGGCGGCGTTGCGTTTCTTCCGCGACAGCGACCAGGGCGGCAGCGACGAATCGACCGGGTACAAGGGTTTCTATTTCCACTTCCTCGACCGCGCCACGGGCGCGCGCGTGTGGCGCTGCGAACTGTCGATGGTCGACACTGCGTTACTGCTCGCCGGCGCGCTGACCGCAAGCCAGTACTTCAGCGCCGACACGCCCGTCGAAAACGGTTTGCGCGAACTCGTCAAGGAGCTTTACCTGCGCGTCGACTGGTGCTGGTCGCAAAATGGCGGCAGCACGATCATGCAGGGCTGGAAACCCGAATGCGGGTTCCTGCATTACGGCTGGGAAGGCTACAACGAGGCGATCGTGCTGTACGTGCTGGCGCTGGGCTCGCCCACCCATCCGATCGGCGGCGATTGCTACGAGGCTTGGACCGCGACCTATCAATGGGAAAACCTGTACGGCCACGACTTCCTGTATGGCGGGCCGTTGTTCACCCATCAGTACTCGCATGCCTGGATCGACTTTCGCGGCATCCAGGATCGCTTCATGCGCGAGAAGCACTGCGATTATTTCCAGAACAGCCGTCGCGCCGTCCACGTGCAGCGCGAATACACGCGGATCAATCCGCGCGGACACGCCGGCTATGGGGAGGATTGCTGGGGCCTGAGCGCCGGCGACGGGCCCAGCGATGAAATACCGGACGTGGACAGCGAGCCGCGCCGGCTATTCGGTTATGCCGCGCGCGGCGTGCCGTACGGGCCCGACGATGGCACGCTGTCGGCGTCGGCAGTGCTGGCGTGCATTGCGTTCGAGCCCGAGCTCAGCTTGCATGCCGTGGCTACCATGCGTCGGAACTATCCGGAAATGATCCGCGACAATTGCTTCGCCAGCGGCTTCAATCCCGGCTTGGCCGACGCTGACGGCCGCGCCTGGGTGTCGCGGGGATTGTTCGGCCTGGATCAGGGGATCGTATTGCTGATGATCGAGAACCACCGCAGCGGATTGATCTGGCGCCTGCTGCGCGATTGTCCGTACGTGGTCGAGGGCCTGCGTTGCGCAAGTTTCAAAGGTGGCTGGCTGTGAACACGACCCGTGTCCACGGAACCGAAGCGGTGCCGCCAGACGATTCCACCTACCCTGCGTCTGCCGACGATGCGACCCGGCGCGAACTGCTGGAAAACCTCCGTCCGCCGCAATGGCGCAACCCGCAACCGGCACCCCACTACGCGCTGGTGGTGATCGGCGGCGGCCCGGCCGGGCTGGAAGCGGCACGGGGCGCGGCCGAAGCGGGTGTGCGCGTGGCGCTGGTCGAACGCGAGCTGATCGGCGGCGACTGCCTCAACTTCGGTTGCGAACCGTCGAAGGCATTGATCCGCACTACCCGCCTGTATGCGGAGATGCGCGAGGCGCAGCGTTACGGTGCTGAGGTGCCCGCGGGCATCGGCGTCGATTTCCCGGCGGCGATGCAGCGCGTGCTGGAGTTGCGTGCACGCCTCAGCCGCGGCGATGCGGTACGCGCGTTGTGCGAGTCGGGCATCGACGTGTTCTTCGGCCAGGCGCGCTTCACCGGCGCGGATGCGCTCGATGTCGATGGCTTGCTGCTACGCTTCGAGAAGGCGCTGATCGCGACCGGCGGCCGGCCCGATGTCCCCGCGATTCCAGGCCTGGAGGACGCCGGCTATTACACCAACGAGAGCATCTTCGAGATCGGCACGTTGCCGCGCCGGTTGCTGGTCATCGGCGGCGGCCCGCTGGGCTGCGAACTGGCCCAGGTGTTCTGCCGTTTCGGCAGCAAGACCATCATCGTGCAGGACCTGCCGCTGTTCCTGCCCAGGGAGGAGCGCGATGCCGCGCAGATCCTGTCGGACTCGTTCGCGCGCGACGGAATCGAGGTGCGGCTCAATACGACGGTGACGGCGATCCGCAGGATCGATGGTGAAATCCACGCCGAACTGCTCAGCGACGACTATCGCTCCAGCGTCGCGGTCGATGCGGTGCTGATCGGCACCGGCCGCGTACCGCGCATCGACGGCATGGAGTTGCACGCCGCCGGTATCGAACACGACGCGGTGGCAGGCATCCACGTCGACGATTTCCTTTGCACCAGCAATCCGCGCGTCTACGCCGCCGGCGATGCCTGCCTGGAGGACAAGTTCACCCATGCCGCCGTCGCCAGCGCCCGCGTCGCGGTCGACAACGCACTGCAGGGCGGGCAACAGCGGCTGAGCGCGCTGACCGTTCCCTGGTGCACCTATACCGACCCGGAAATCGCGCACGTCGGCCTGTACGTCCGCGAAGCGATGCAACAGCAGATCCCGGTGTCCACGTTCACCATTCCGCTGCACGAGGTGGACCGCGCGGTCCTCGACGGCGAGGACACCGGCTTCGTCAAGGTCCACATCGCCGATGGTTCCGATCGCATCCTCGGCGCGACGATCGTCGCGCGTCATGCCGGCGAGATGATCAGCCACATCACGCTGGCGATGGTGGCGGGCATCGGCATGCGTGGGCTGGCGGATGTGATTCATCCCTATCCCACGCAGGCCGCCGCGATCGGTGCAGCGGCCCAGGCCTACTGTCGCGACTCGCCGGCCCAGACATGACGGTGGCGGTCGCAGTGCCGGCCCTGCACTGTGGTGTCATCGGCTGGAGCGCACAATTGCCGGTGCTGGCGCATTGTCTTCCAAGGAGCACGCATGAAACTGGGCATGATTGGCTTGGGCAAGATGGGCGCCAACATGGCGCAACGCCTGCTGCGCGATGGCCATCGCGTGGTGGGTTTCGACCATAGCCAGGAGGCCTGTACGCGCAGTGCGCAACAAGGCGTCGAGCCCGTCGTGTCGCTGCAAGCCTTGGTGGATGCGCTGCCGGCGCCGCGCACGGTATGGATGATGGTGCCGGCCGGGCCGCCGGTGGATTCGACCATCCAGGCGCTGCAGGGGTTGCTTGCGCCCGACGACATCCTGATCGACGGCGGCAACTCCAACTACAAGAACACCCTGGACCGGGTCAAGACGCTCGCCACCCAGCGCATCCATTACGTCGACGTGGGCACCAGCGGCGGCATGTGGGGCCTGGAACAGGGCTACAGCATGATGATCGGCGGCGACGCCGACGTGGTCGAGCGCCTGCGTCCCATCTTCGAGACGCTGGCGCCGGGCAAGGATCAAGGTTGGGGCCGGGTCGGTCCGGTCGGTTCCGGACACTTCGTCAAGATGATCCACAACGGGATCGAATACGGATTGATGCAGGCGTATGCCGAAGGGTTCTCGATCCTCGAGCACAAAAAAGACTTCGGCCTTGATCTGCACCAGGTCGCCGAGATCTGGCGCTACGGTAGCGTCGTGCGCTCGTGGCTGCTGGATCTCACCGCCGATGCGTTGGGCAAGAACCCGAGCATGGACGGCATCGCGCCGTTCGTCGCCGATTCCGGCGAAGGCCGCTGGACCGTCGCCGAGGCGATCGACCTCGATGTTCCCGCGCCGGTAATCACGCAATCGCTGATCGAGCGACTGCGCTCGCGCGATGACGATTCGTTTTCCGACAAATTGCTGGCGGCGATGCGCAACGAGTTCGGTGGGCATGCGGTGAAGAAAGAGTAGCGCAGCCTTTCCCCTTGCGATTTTTGTGGGAGGCCTGTTACAGAATCGGCGAGAACAGCCGCGCGATCGATTCGGTCAGGCGCGAGAGGAACGGCGGCTTGCGCGACTTCACGGTGACCTCCTTGGACCCGTCCAGATCGTCGCTCAGACTGGCCGCCAGCTTTTTGGCGACTCCCTTATCGCAGAACAGCAGCACGATCTCGAAGTTGAGCGAAAAGCTGCGTGTGTCGAAATTGGAGGTGCCCAGAATCGCGACGTCGTCGTCCGCCAGCAGCGCCTTGCTGTGCAGCATCCGCGGCCCGTATTCATAGATCCGCACGCCGGCCTTGAGCAGCTTGTCGAAATAGGAACGCGCCGCCGACGTGACCATGCGCGAGTCGCTGCGCTTGGGCACCAGCAGCCGGACATCCAGCCCGCGCATCGCCGCGCCTTCCAGCGCGAACAGCGCGCCACGGCTGGGGACAAAATAGGGGGTCGCCAGCCACACGCGCGTTTCGGCGCGGTGGATCGCCTCGATCTGCACGCGGTGGACCGGTTCCCAGTCGTTGTCGGGGCCGGCCGGAATCACCTGCACGCTGATCTTGCCCGGCTCCGCCGTGGCGAGCACGCCCTCGTCGGTGAGGGTCTTCGTGGTCGCGTAGTTCCAGTCCTCCAGCCAGGCGATCTGCAACCAGCGCACGACCTCGCCTTCGACCCGCAGGTGCAGGTCGTGGAATGCCTTGGGATTCAGGCGCTCGTTCTCGTCGTCGGTGACGTTGATGCCGCCGGTAAAGCCCACCTTGCCATCACAGACCACGATCTTGCGATGACTGCGCATATTGAGCTTGGGTCGGGCGAACGGCGTCATCCACCACTGCACCGGATGGAAAAACGCCAGCTCGACGCCCGCCTCGTGCAACGGCTTGAGGAACTTGCGCGCCAGCCGGGAACCGACACCATCAAGCAGCACCCGCACCTTGACCCCGGCCTTGGCGCGTTCGATCAGCGCGTCGCGGATCCGCGTGCCGGTGCGATCGCCGGCGTAGATGTAGTACTCGACGTGCACATGCTGCCTGGAGCCTTCGATTGCCTTGACCAGCGCGTCGTATTTGGCGGCGCCATCGATCAGCAGTTCGACCTTGCTCGCCGTGGTCGCCGGGAACCCGGTCATCATCTGCGCCATGCGGTTGAGCGCCGCAGCGTCGTCATCGCCCCTGCGCTCGCCGCGACCACCGACAGCCTTGTGCGAAGCATCGCGCCGACGCCCCGCGCGGTCGATGCGTTGCGGCCCGAGCAGGTAATAGATCAGAAAGCCCAGATACGGCAGGAATGCCAGCGCCATTAACCAGGCCAACGTGGCCACCGGTTCGCTGCGCTTCATCACGATCCAGCCCGAGAGCACGACCATGTAAGCCAGCCAGGCGAAGATCAGCACAACGATCAACCAGTGCGGCATGGCCAGCTCCCGGGGTGGATTGCGCGGATTCTGGCAGAACCCGGATCGCCAAGGTGGCAAAGGACGCTGGTTGCGCTCCCCGATGCCATGCAGCCGTGGTGATTCGTTTCGCACCACGATGGAAGCGGTGCTGCGACTTGCGGGCCTGGGCTACCATCGCAGCACGGATTCAAACGGAGCTGCGTCATGTCGTCCTTCGCCTGGTACACCGTCGGCGCGCTATTGCTGATCAGCGGCGTTGCGTATGCCATGTACCTGGCCGGCGCCCCGACCCACTGGATCGTCGTGGTCGTCCTAATAGCGACCGGCATTCGCGTGATGATCGGAGTGAGCAAGACAAAACCCAAGGATCCGCCGCGCGGCTGATCGCGCACGACTACGTTCGATTGATCACCGCTGGGCGCCGAGTGAGCAATTCACTCTGACACCGTTTTCTGGAATCGAGCACTTGCAGCGCCTGATTGTTGTAGTTACAATAACTCATGCGCATTAGCTACGATCCGGCCAAGCGGCAAAAGACGCTTGATGACCGAGGCCTCGACTTCGAGGATGCCGACACCGTCTTCGCCGGCCTCACCTTTGAGGTCGAGGACACCCGTCAGGATTACGGCGAAATGCGCATGATCTGTTTCGGCTATTTGGTCGGGCGCATGGTCGTTATCGGCTATACGCCAAGAGGAACAGTCCGTCATATCTTCAGCATGAGAAAAGCCAATGAACGCGAGCAAGCCCGCATCGGCCCGTACCTTGAAATCTGATCTCAAGCGCGTTGACGCTCACAAGGTCAAGCCCAGCGAATACAAAGATCTACCTGAGCTTACAGATGCCATGCTCAAGCGTGGCGTTGTAAAGCGCGCAGGCCGCCCAGTTGCAACCAATCCCAGGCGTCAAGTCACGATTCGGCTCCCTGAGTCGGTTCTTGAGCGCTGGAAGGAAACAGGCCCTGGTTGGCAGACTCGCATGGCTGAGTTGCTGAGCAAGCGAGCACCATAAGTTCCGGCCTGACAATTCATTCAAGCCCAAGCCGCTTCGCGGCTCGGCTTGATTCTGGCGTCAGCTGTTGCCCTACGGCAGCGCGAGAACAAGCTTTACCCCCTCATCAACAGCGGCCATGGCTGAAGTGGGCAGTGCCTTGACCTTGGCTGTCAGAACCGACTTGTCAACGGTGATGATCTGCGACACGTTGACGACTGAGGGCTGAGGCAAGCCTGAGTCGGATCTGGAAATGCGAAGGTTCCCCGGGGCTTCCGCCAACGCCAGGTTAGACGTAATGACGGCCACAATGACCGTAGCGATCTTGCTGTTGTTGAAAGCGTTGGCCTGTATCACCAGCACGGGGCGCTTGAAGCCAGGGCCTGAGCCAACAGGGCCAGGTAGTGAGGCCCACCAGATCTCACCACGCTTCACGCGCCAACACCTTGGCTTGGGCGGTCACGAACGCAGGGTCGATCGCACTGGCAGCAGTGCCGTATACGGCATTGAGTTGCTCGGTGACAGCCGGGTCATGCCGCTCTTTCAGGTACTTGGATAGGGCGTTTGCATACAACTGGCTCCGTGAGACATGGAGCCGCTCAGCGAGCTGCTCTGCGGCGGAGAACAGTGGATCAGGGAGAGAGATGGCTACTTTCATGAAAATCATGGTATCACCACGGTAATACCACCGCAAGTTCAACACCTAACGTGCCGATGTTGCCATCGCTGCACGACATGTTGCGGAACACCGGCGAGATCGATTCTCGGCGTGCGGGGCATCACGGACTCCAGGCGCTGGTGATGCCTCAGCGTGATGGTCGTGCGCGCGCACGACCTGCCGTCAACGATGATGCGTGACCTCAGAAAATTCCGACGCGTGGGGTGGGAAACTCCAACCTGACCCCTACTCTCAGTCCCCTTTGATCGCTGGGCGAGGGGATAGATGGACCTGATCCATTTATTTATGTGGAGTATGTCGACGTGGTAGCGTGATGCGATGCACCCTATGTCCTTGCCCGTCGCATGAGCCTGCCGGAACGCTTGTCTGCATTCGTTGGATGGGTAGCCCAGCACCTGCACGGTGACGAAAAGGGCGAAGCACAGATTTTCCTCGATCGTTTGTTCCAAGCACTTGGTCATGCCGGAAGCGTCGAGGCAGGTGGCACCTACGAGCACCGGGTCAGACGCAAGGGCACCGCGACTTCATTCGCAGATTACGTCTGGAAGCCGCGCGTCCTGATCGAGATGAAGCGCCGTGGCGCGAAGCTCGAAGAGCATTACCGGCAGGCGTTCGACTACTGGGTCCGGCTGGTGCCAAACCGACCGCGCTATGTCGTCCTGTGCAATTTCGACGAGTTCTGGGTTTATGACTTCGAGACTCAACTCGACGAACCCAAGGAAAAGCTGCCGCTCGCCGAGCTTCCGCAACGCTGGGGTGCGCTCAGCTTCCTGTTGCCTGAGCCAGCCGAGCCGGTTTTCAACAACGACCAGGAAGCGGTCACCCGCGAAGCTGCCGATCTGCTGGCAACTTGCTTCCGCAGCTTGATCTTGCGCGGGGTGGATCGCGGCTTAGCCCAACGTTTCGCACTGCAATGCCTAGTCGCGCTATTCGCCGAAGATATCGATTTGCTGGAACGTTATTTCTTCGCCCGCTTGCTGGACGAGTGCACCACGCCGCAGCTCAGCTACGACCTCATCGGCAACCTGTTCCGGGCGATGGACGACAAGGGGATGACGGCGGGTGGGCGTTATAA
>DASZZT010000022.1:0-2367 GCA_035543275.1 Luteimonas sp.
AACGCCTTGAAGTAGGCGTCGGCGTTGCCCGCGGCGACCCAGTTATGGGCGTTGCGGAACGTCAGCACGGTGTCGGCGGAACCGGCGGGACCGAAACTCGGCGCCTTCGGGTCGAAGCTGCGCACGGTCGGGGCGCCGTACACCGCCGGGTTGCCGGCGAACTTGCCGCGCAGGGTGGCGTTGTTGGCGTAGGTGAACTTGGGCAGCCCGGCGATCGCGTCGTCGGAGACCGCGGCGATGTAGTGGCCGTTGTCGCGCAGGTAGGGCGCGAGAATCTCGCTGTACCAGCCGGTGCCGGGGGTGATCTCGATGACGGTCTGGTCCGGCGTCACGTCGAAGAAGCCGAGCGTCTCGCGCGGGTGGCGGTACTGGTTTCGCGGCGTGTTCTTCGCATCGCGCCAGCTGCCGGCGATGGCGGCGTCGAGCGCGGCTTCGGCCTCGGCGGCGATCATCGACGTGGCGACGCCCACGGCGGCACTGCCGTCATCGGAGGCCGCGGGCGCGGTAGAGGCGCATGCAGCGAGCAGGCCCGGAATCAATGCAGCGAACAACAAACGTTTCATGCGACGGTCTCCAGCGAACGTGGTCGCCAGCCTAACCCCAAGCCGCGACCACGGCCATCACGTCAGCGCTTGCGCGTACTCCACCTTCAGTCGTACGTCGAACAGTGCGGCTGATCGCGCTACGTGCCAATGGGCCCCGCCCCGGCGAGTCGCATCAACCAGAATGACGAAGGCCCGGACATGCCGGGCCTTCGTCGTGTTTGCGTGTGGTGGCGTCGCTTACATCACTTCGATCAGCTTGTCGGCGAACTCGCTGCACTTGACCTCGATCGCGCCGTCCATCAGCCGGGCGAAGTCGTAGGTGACGTGCTTGCTGGCGATCGCCTTGTTCATCGCTGCGATGATCGCGTCGGCCGCTTCGGTCCAGCCCATGTAGCGCAGCATCATCTCGCCCGACAGGATCAGCGAACCCGGATTGACCTTGTCCAGGCCGGCGTACTTCGGCGCGGTGCCGTGGGTCGCCTCGAACACCGCGTGACCGGTGACGTAGTTGATGTTGGCGCCTGGCGCGATGCCGATACCGCCGACCTGCGCGGCCAGTGCGTCACTGAGGTAGTCGCCATTGAGGTTGAGCGTCGCCGACACGTCGTATTCCTTCGGCCGCAGCAGGATCTGCTGCAGGAACGCATCGGCGATCGCGTCCTTGATGATCAGGCCCGCGCCTGGCTTGCCTTCCGGGATCACGTGCCACGGGCCGCCATCGAGTTCGACCGCGCCGAAGAAATCGCGCGCGACCTGGTAGCCGAAGTCGCGGAATGCGCCTTCGGTGAACTTCATGATGTTGCCCTTGTGCACCAGCGTGACCGACTTGCGCCTGTTCTCGATCGCATACGAGATCGCGCTGTGCACGAGGCGCTCGGTGCCCAAGTAGGACACCGGCTTGATGCCGATGCCGACCTGCACCGGCAGCGTGCGGTGCGGTGCGCCGATCGCCTCGAGCTTCGCCAGCCACTCGTCATTCCGGGCCTGGGTGCCGAAGCGGATCTTGTCGAACGGCTGCGGGAATTCCTGCTGCAGGAAGTCGAGCACCTTCTGTGCGTCGGCCGAGCCCGGCTCGAACTCGATGCCGGCGTAAATGTCCTCGGTGTTCTCGCGGAAGATCACCATGTCGACGTCGCCGGGCTTCTTCACCGGCGAGGGCACGCCGGCGAACCAGCGCACCGGACGCAGACACACGAACAAATCGAGCATCTGCCGCAACGCGACGTTGAGCGAGCGGATACCGCCGCCGACCGGCGTGGTCAGCGGGCCCTTGATGCTGACGATGTACTCGCGGCAGGCCTCGACGGTGGCGTCGGGCAGCCAGTTGCCGGTGGCATTGAACGCCTTCTCGCCGGCGAGCACTTCCATCCACTCGATCTTCTTCTTGCCGCCGTAGGCTTTCGCCACGGCCGCGTCTAGCACGCGCACGCTGGCGCGCCAGATGTCCGGGCCGGTGCCGTCGCCTTCGATGAACGGAATGATCGGGCGGTCCGGCACGTTCAAGCCGGTCGGGGACTTGGTGATACGGGCGCCGTTGGCGGGCGGCGTCAGTGCAAATGCTGCCATCGAAATCTCCAGTGGGGTCACGCGCGCGGCGCGTGGAGAGCGGGTGTCTGCAAAGTTCGGAGGAACGGGCCGAATCCGGCCGGGCATTGTCGCGGTTCGCGCCGGTTCGGGCAAAGCGCGCTACTGCTGGCCCCATTGCCCGCTGCGGCGCATCGCGCCCCACTGGTGCTTGCGCCGCGAGATCCACTGCCACATGCCGCGGCAGCGCCACAGCGTGTTGAGCTGGCGGTAACCGAAGTTTTCCAGCACCGCCATC
>DASZZT010000023.1:0-4675 GCA_035543275.1 Luteimonas sp.
CACCGCATCCTGTGCACGCCGCAGATGGCCGGCTCGGAGCTGCCGCAACTGTTCTGGGACGCCGGGCCCAAGCGGGTTCAGGCCGCATTCGCAGACCTGCTGGGGCGACGCGTCGCCGCTGGCGAGCTCGACGTCCCCGACGTGGCACGCGCCGCGGCGCAATTCTTCGCACTGCTCAAGGGCGAGCCGCACGCGCAGCTCGTGTTCGGTTGCAGCGTATTGCGCGAGGAGGACGTCGAAGCGCACCTGGCCGCAGCGGTCGACCTGTTCCTGCGCGCCTATGCGTTGCGTTGAAAGGATGGCGCGCTTTTTAAGACATGCACTCATGACATCGTGCCTCCTGACTTCTGGCACTGAGTGTCGGTGTTGTAGTACAGCCATCCTGTCGCCGACGTTTGCCACGGCCGACCAGTAAACTTGCCGGTTAGGCGCCAGAGACCTTCCAATGACCACCACGATCGATTACGCCAAAGTCCGCGAAAACATGGTCGAGCAGCAGGTGCGCCCGTGGGACGTGCTGGATACGCGCGTACTCGACGTACTGAACACGGTGCCACGGGATGCCTTCGCGCCGGCCGCGTACCGCGCGGTGGCGTACGCCGACCTGCAGATTCCGATCGGCCACGGCGAGGTCATGCTCAAGCCGGTGATCGAGGGCCGCATGCTGCAGGCCCTGGCGCTGGCGCCGACCGACGCGGTGCTGGAAATCGGCACCGGCAGCGGCTTCCTCAGCGCCTGTTGCGGCCGTCTGGCGCGGGCCGTGCTCAGCCTGGAACTGCATCCGCAGCTGGCCGCTGCCGCGCGCGTGCGCCTGGCCGAGCAGGGCCTCGATGGCAACGTCCGCGTCGAGACCGCCGATGCGTTGCAGTATCGAACCGACCAACGCTTCGACGCGATCTGCGTCACCGGCGCGGTCGACCGCATCCCGCCGCAGTTCGCGCAATGGCTGCGACCGGGTGGGCGGATGGTCGTGGTGCACGGGCGCTCGCCGGCGATGCAGGCGGTGCTGGTGCGCAACGAAGACGACGGCCAACGCATCGAATCGTTGTTCGAGACCGAACTGCCCTATCTCGTCGGCGCTGCGCCGATTCCCGAATTCCAGTTTTGATTGAAGGACTCCGCATGAGCCGTCGCCCCCTCGTCCTGGCCCTCCTTGCTGGCATAAGTATGTCCGCCCTGCTGCCGACCGCCGGCGTGCACGCCGAGGATCTGCTGCAGACCTACGCACTGGCGCGCAGCGGCGACCCGCAACTGTCCGCCGCCGAATCGACTCGCCTGGCCACCCGCGAGGGCCGGGTGCAGGCACGCGCGGCGATGCTGCCGCAAATCAGCGGCGATGCGACCTTGACGCGCTCGCGCAGCACCGGATTGACAAGCCAGACCCAGTTCGATGCCGCCGGCAATCCGGTCCAGATCCCCTTCAACAGCGAGAGCGAAACGACCTCGCGCAACCTCGGCCTCAACCTGCGGCAGATGGTCTACGACCGCAGCAATTTCACCCGCCTCAAGAGCCAGAACGCGCTCAGCCAGGCCAGTGATTTCCAGCTGCAGTCGGCCGGTGATTCGCTGGTGACCCGCACCTCGCTGGCCTACTTCAACGTGCTGGTCGCGATCGAGACCCTGGCCGCGGCCGAAGCGCAGCAAACCGCGCTGAAGAAGCAGTTTGACTTCGCCAGCAAGCGCCTCGAGGTCGGGCTGGCGCCGATCACCGACGTGCACGAGGCGCGTGCGCAGTACGAGAGCGCCCGCGCCAACGCCATCGTCACCGGCAACGCGCTGGAGGATGCCTACCAGGCACTGGCCGAGATCACCGGCCAGACCGTGCGCAACCTCAAGGGGCTGCCGGAGAATTTCCAGCCGGCGCTGCCGGTCGCGCGCGACGCCGAGGGCTGGGTGACCGCAGCAATCGAGAACAACCCGGCACTCAAGGCCAAGCAGTTCCAGGTGCAGTCGGCCGAGGCCGATGTCGACACCGCGCGCGCCGGACACTGGCCGACGCTGTACCTCAACGGCAGCTACGGCGACCAGAAGTCCTGGGGCGACCGCACCTTTAGCGGGCTCACCCTGCCTTCCGACAGCCAGAACCGCGGACCGTCACTGGGACTCACCCTGAACGTGCCGATCTTCTCCGGCGGCGCGACGCAGTCGCAGGTGCGGCAGGCGCTGGCGCAGCGCGACGTCGCCAGTGACGAGCTCGAGCAGCAGAAACGCGCGCTGGTGCGCAACACCCGCAACGCCTACCAGACCCTGCTTGCCGGGATCAGCGAGGTCGAGGCGCGGCGGCTGGCGCTGGTGTCCGCGCGCAGCGCCTACGACGCCTCGCAGGTCGGGCTGGAAGTCGGCACCCGCACCGTGCTCGATGTGTTGAACAACCAGCAGACCCTGTTCAACGCCGAACGCGAGTTCGCGCTGGCCCGCTACAACTTCCTACAGAACCGGCTGCTGCTGGAACAGGCTGCTGGCACGCTCGACATCGGCGACGTGCAGGACGTCAACCGGCTGCTCACGGTCGACGCCGAGGCGCAGCTGGCGCCGGGCGACGTCGCGCCCGCGCCTTAATCACTCACGCCCTGGCTGACTTCGTGGCGCCGCGTTCGGCACCGGCAGATCCGCGGCGATCGCCGCCAGCGTGCGCTGCAGGGCACCGCGGCCCTGTTCGACCAATGCGCGCCCGCGCGCCGCCATCGCGGCGCGTGCGTCCACATCTCCCAGCAATGCGGCCAGGTGATCGCCGACCGCCTGCGCATCGGCGCCGATCCGCAACGCGCCGACCTGCGCCAGCTGCGCGGCGATGTCGCTGAAGTTGTGCAAATGCGGACCGCTCACGATTGCGGTGCCGACCGCCGCCGGTTCCAGCAGGTTGTGGCCACCGATGTCCTGCAGGCTGCCACCAACGAAGGCGACGTCGGCGCAGGCGTAGAACGCCATCAGTTCGCCGAGCGTGTCGATCACGAACACCGCATCGTTGCGATCGGGCCAGTGCGTCAGCTGCCGCGTCGCCACCCGCCACCCGGCATCGACCGCGGCCTGCGTCACGGCCTTGAATCGCTCCGGATGCCGCGGCGCCCACAGCAGCAGCAGATCCGGCCAACGCCCGCGCAGGCGCCGATGGATGGCGATGACCACGGCCTCTTCCTCGACGTGGGTGCTGGCCGCGATCCACACCGGGCGCGCGCCGATGCGTTCGCGGAAGCCGGCGACGAAACGGCGCACGCCATCATCGGCGGCGATGTCGTATTTCAGGTTTCCGGTGACCGCGATCCGCGCACGCTCGGCGCCAAGACGCTCGAAGCGTTCGCCATCGGCCGCCGATTGCGCCAGCACGCAGCGCAGGGTGCGTAGCGCACGACCGATGAGCGGCCGCAACACGCGGTAGCCACGCAACGAGCGCTCCGACAGCCGCGCGTTGACGATGTAGGCGGGCACGCCGTGGTCGCGGCAGCCGAACAGCAGGTTCGGCCACAGTTCGGTTTCCAGCACCAGTGCCAGCCGTGGTCGATAGTGCGTCAGGAAGCGCGCGACCGCGCCCGGCAGATCGTAGGGCAGGTAGACATGCGCGACTGCATCGCCCCATAACGCGCGCACCCGCGCCGAACCGGTCGGCGTGATCGTGGTGACCAGTAGTTGCAAATCCGGCCGGATCGCACGTAGCGCGTTCACCAGCGGCACCGCGGCGTTGACCTCGCCCACCGACACCGCGTGCACCCATACCGTCTTCGCGCTCGGGGCGTCGCGGTAGGCAGCATAACGTTCGTTCCAGCGCTGGAAGTACTCACGCTGGCGGAATCCGCGCCAGATCAGGTGGTAGATGGTGACCGGCGCCAGCACGTACAGCGCGGCCGAATACAGGCCGCGCAGCATTCGTTCGATGGGGTCCGACCGCATCGCGACAGCATAGCGAAGCTGCGCAACATCAGGACAGCACCCGGCGCCGGTGGATCGCCGCCGGTAGAATCCCGATATGGCCGCAGAACCTTTCGTATCACCACCGCTCGCGCCGCGCACCTGGCCGGCGTGGCTGGGCATCGGCGCACTCGCGGCGCTGGCGCGCCTGCCGTGGCCGCTGCAGCGCGCGCTCGGTCGCGGCCTGGGCACGCTGCTGCGCGCGATCCTGCGGCAACGGCGCGACATTGCCGCGCGCAACCTCGAACTGTGTTTCCCGGATCTCGACAGCAACGCACGCGCTGCGCTGCTGCGCGCGCATTTCGCCGCGCTGGGCATCGGCGTGTTCGAGTTTGCACGCGCGTGGTGGGGTTCAATCGCGCCGTTGCGCCGCGGCCTGCAGATCGAAGGCCTCGAACATGTCGAAGCGGCCCGCGCCGGTGGCCGCGGCGTGATCATGGTGTCGGGCCACTTCACCACGCTGGAGGTCTGCGGCCGCCTGTTGTGCGATCACGTGCCGCTGGCCGGCATGTATCGCCCGTATCCGCAGGCGGCGATGGAATGGGCGGTGCGCCGCGGCCGTGCGCGCTACGCCGCGGCAATGTTTCCGAAACAGGACGTGCGCGTCGCGGTGCGCCATCTCAAGCGCGGTGGCCTGCTGTGGTACGCGCCCGATCAGGATCCAAGTCGCGGTGACAGCGTATTCGTGCCCTTTTTCGGCCAGCCGGCGCACAGCCTGACTTCGACCCACCAGCTGGCGCGCCTGTCGGGCGCAGCGGTGGTGCTGTTCCAG
>DASZZT010000024.1:0-2264 GCA_035543275.1 Luteimonas sp.
GTCCGATCCCGTGGCCGGCGTGCACGCGCTCAATGCCACGGTCGAACGCATCGCACGTCGCCATCCCGAGCAGTACCAGTGGACCTACAAGCGCTATACGCTGCGCCCGCCCGGCAGTGGCGAGGACAACCCGTATCGCGACCTGGAACGACATTGAAAACGGATCGCCGATGAACACGACCCCATTGCAACCCGAAACCGGTGATATCGCTTGGCAGCCGCTGCCGCCGTCAGCACGCACGCTGTTCATGCTCGGCGGTTTGGCGTGGGTGATTCCGTTTGCGCTCATCCCGGGCGTGCTGGCGATGATTTTCGACTTCGCGTCGCCGTGGCGGTATGCGGCATGCGGCGCGCTGCTCGGCGCCGCGTTCGGCGTCTGGCTCGGCGCCAAGCATTACCGCCACACCCATTGGCGGCTGGACGGCGACGGTTTCACCCTGCGCCGCGGGCGCATGTGGCGCTCGGAAACGCGAGTGCCGCAGAGTCGGGTGCAGCATCTGGACCTGAAGCGCGGCCCGCTGGAACGGCGTTACGGCCTGTCGACGCTGGTGATCCATACCGCTGGCAGCCGGCACAGCGCAGTGAGCGTGGCCGGGCTCGACGCGGCCGACGCCGAGCAACTGCGCGATCAGCTCGCCCGCCAGGTCGATGAGTTCGATGACGCCGACTGAGTCCACGCCTGCGGTTGCTGACATCGCTCCGGTCCCCGAACGCCGGCTGCATCCGCTGTCGTGGCTATTCGTGCTGATCCAGCAGCTCAGGCAGTTCATCGTGCCGCTGCTGGCGCTGTTTTTATTCAAACAAGGCGATCGCAACGAACTGTGGCCGCTGCTCGGCGTCGGCGTGCTGGCGCTGGTCTCGGCGTGGCGCTACTTCACCTATCGCTACCACATCGGTGACGACAGCCTGGTCATCCGCAGCGGCGTGTTCGAACGCAGCCAGCGGGTGATCCCGTTCGCGCGCATCCACAACGTCGCCGTGCACCAGTCGCTGCTGCACCGCCTCTTCGGCGTGGCCGAGGTACGGCTGGAATCGGCCGGCGGGCAGAAGCCCGAGGCGCAGATGCGGGTGCTGGCACTGGCCGACGCGCTGGCACTGGAAGCGCTGGTGCGGCGTGGTGCCGGCGGTGCAATGGATGCCGTCGACGCGCCAACCGACGCCGGCACCACTTTGTTGCAGCTGCCGCCGATGGAAGTGCTGCGGCTCGGGCTGGTGTCCAACCGCGGCCTGCTGGTGCTCGGCGGCGCGTTCGCGGCGGCCTCACAGGTGAGCCCGCGGCTGTTGCCGAACCTGTTCGAGCGCTGGGGCGAGACACTGTTCGGCTGGGCCGGACAGCATCATTTCGGCCTCGCGCAATACGCGCTGGCGGCCGCAAGCTTCGTACTCGTTTTCGTGCTGCTGCTGCGACTGTTCTCGATGGCGCTGGCGTTGTTGCAGTACTACGGCTTTCGCCTCGACCAGCACGGCCAGCGGCTCACGGTCGAACGCGGCCTGCTGACGCGGCTGCGTACCAGCGCATCGACCCGCCGCATCCAGGCATGGACCCTGCGCGAAAGCCTGCTGCATCGCCTGCTCAAGCGGCGCAGCCTCGGCATCGATACCGCGGTCGCCGAGCAGCACGACCAGCAGCAACGCAGCCTGCGCGAACTGGCGCCGATCGCGACCCCGCAACGCTGCGACGAACTCGTCCGCCACCTGGTGCCGCGCGCGAGCTGGCCGCCGGCGTCGTGGCAACCGCTGCATCCGCGCGCATGGCGACGTTTGTGCCTGCCGGGCGTAGTGCTGCCCGCGGTCGCGGCGCTTGCGCTGGGCTGGCGCTTGGGCGGCTGGGGCCTGCTTGCGCTGCTGTGGCTGCCGTGGGCGATGTTCAGCGCGCGCCAGCAGGCACGGCGCGCCGGTTACGCGCTCGATGCCACCCTGGTCGCGGTGTGCGCCGGCTGGTGGTCGCGGCATTGGCGTTTCGCCGAACTCGACAAACTGCAGGCGCTGCAACTGACGCAATCGCCGTTCGACCGCCGCCATGGCATGGCGACATTGTGGCTGGACACCGCCGGCGCCGGCGCGCTGTCGCCACCGCTGCGCATCCGCTACCTGGCCGAGGCCGACGCGCGCGCGCTGTTCGACCGGCTCGGGGCGGAAATCGCAAGGCGCAGGTTGCGCTGGTGAACGCTATCGCTGACAGACTGCCGGTGTCCGGCGTGGTGATCGCGAAGAATGAAGGCGATCGCATCGGCCGCTGCGTCGCCAGCCTCGCCGCGATCTGC
>DASZZT010000025.1:0-13005 GCA_035543275.1 Luteimonas sp.
CAGCAGGAACGCCACCGCCGAGGCGTTGCCCAGGTTCCACCACTTGAAGCCTTCCTCGTACATCAGGTACAGCACGCTGACCGTGCTCTGCAGCGGCCCGCCCTGGGTCATCACGTAGGGCTCTGCGAACAGCTGGAAATAACCCGCCAGCGTGAGGATGCCGACCAGCAACAACGTCGGTCCCAGCATCGGCAGGGTCACGTGCAGGAATTGCCGCCAGGTGGATGCGCCGTCGATGCGCGCCGCTTCGTACAGGTCCTCGGGGATCGACTGCAATCCTGCCAGGAAGATGATCATGTTGTAGCCGAAGTTCTTCCACACCGCGAACAGGATGATCGTCGGCATCGCCCAGTGCGGGTCGCCGAGCCAGTCGATCGGGTCGATCCCGAGATATGACAACGCCCAGTTCACCAGCCCGTACTGGGTATGGAACAGGTACTTCCAGATCACCGCGACCGCAACCACCGTGGTCACCACCGGCGCGAAGAACGCGGTGCGGAAGAACGGCTTGAAGCGGCCCAGTTTCGAGTGCAGCAGCAGCGCCGCGCCCAGCGATACCGCGATCGACAGCGGTACCCCGACCCCGACGAAATACAGCGTATTGCCGAGCGCCTGCCAGAACAGCGGGTTCTGCAGCAGCGCGATGTAGTTGCCGAGGCCGACGAAACGCAGGTTACGCAGATCAGCGAGCGCGTAGATGTCGAAATCGGTGAGGCTGAGCGCCAGCGCCGCCAGTACCGGTAGCGCGAAAAACACGCCGATCACCGCGAGCGCGGGCGTGGCGAACACCCAGCCGGCGGTCGACGCTTTCATCGTGTCCCCGCCTTGACGGTGTTGCCCAGCATCCAGCGCCGCTTCTCCAGGACCGCATCGGCGCGACGATCCATTTCCGTCGCGGCCTGGTCCACCGTCAGCCGACCGTTGGCCATTTCCTCGGCCACCAGGCGGATCTCGGTGGCGATGCGTTCCCATTCCGGCACCTTCGGCGCCGGCCGCGCGCGCTCAAGCTGGTCGCGAAATGCACGCGCATAGGGATCATTGGCGAGCGCGGGCGTTTTCCACGGCGAACGCCGCGGCGGCAGGTCGCCGGTGAGGCCATGGAACTGCGCCTGAACCTGCGGATCGGACAGGTATTCGACCAGCTTCCAGGCTGCGTCCTTGTGCTTTGAGGCGCTGAACAGCACCAGCGTGGTGCCGCCCGCGACCGACGCGCCGGGACCGTCGGGTCCGGGCAGCGGCATTGTCATCCAGACGTCCTGCAATGCCGGCGGCAGCCGCTTCCTGAACTCGGCGATGTTCCAGGGCCCGGAGATGTAGAAGGAGAACAAGCCATTGCCGAACTCGTCCCAGACGTTGGAGATCTGGTTGTTGCTGACCAGCGGCGCCCAGCCCTTGTCGAACATCTCCTTGTAGAACGCGAGCGCGCGCCGGTAGCCGGCACTGCGGAAATTGCCGTAACGGCCGCCATCGCGCAGCAATGGATCGGGCTGCTGGATGGCGAGGTTCAGCAGCGGCTCGAATTCGTTCAGCGGCAGCAGGATCGCGTAGCGCGTCGGCCCGACTTCACGCTTGATCGCGACCATCGCAATGCGCCACTCGTCCCAATTGCGCGGCGGCGTGGTGATTCCCGCCTTGGCCAGCAGGTCGCTGCGGTAATACGGCAATCGCGTCTCGGTGTACCAGGGCAATCCGTACACGGTGCCGTCGACCACGCCCGTGTCCCAGATACCGGGAAAGTAATCACCAACATCGAGCGAAGGCGTCGCCGCGATCCGCACATCGAGCGAATCCAGCGCGCCCAACGCGGCGAACTCGGGGACCCAGGTATTGCCGAGGCTGCAGACATCCGGCAGCGCATCGCCGGCGAACGCGGTCAGCAGTTTTTCGTGCGCTGCGGTCCAGGGGAGTTGCTGCAGGTCAACATGGATGTCCGGATTGCGGCGCACAAATTCCGGCAGCAGTTGCGCGACGACTTCGCCCTCGTAGCCCATCGCCCAGAACCGCACGACTTCGCGATCGTCATTGTGTTCGCGTGCGCAGCCGGCGCATACGAGCAGGAAAGTCGTTGCCAAGATAGTCGCCGACAGGCGCACCAGCCACCGGTGGATGCCGGCACGCGACATGGGTGTCTAGCGACCCGCAGCCGCGGCTGGCCGCTGGGGAACCGCCACGGGTTTCGGGCTTTGCGGCCCAGGCTTCCGGACTGGCGTGGCCGGCCGTATCGGCACGACATTGGACACCAGCCATCCGCCGCTGAACCCCGCGCGCTGCAAACCACGACGGATGGACGGATTCGTGCGCATGACTTTCCAGACGAAATCGCTGCGGTAGTTTTCGATCATCAGCACGATCGGACCCTGGTCGATGCCCAGATAGTCGCCATCGACCCAGCCTGCGCCTGCGACCAGCTTGCCATGATGCAGCTTGGCATCGGCATAGCTGAAGCTTGGGTTGAATGCATCGAGAAAACCATATTCGGCGTAGATCTGCTTGCCGTAACGTTCATGCATCGCCTCGATCGCCGGGATCGCGATCTCCGGCGCGAACGCGATCGAACCCGCGGCCGCGGTCGGCGCAATGGTGCCGTCGTCGAGCACGTACTCGATGCCGGCGCCGCGCGCGGAATAGGTGCGGAACAGCCGCGCCTCGCCCTTGTACTCGAAGCTCGCGTCGACCGGACCGTCGCTGGCGCTCAGGCCCCACACGTCCTTGCCGTAACCTTCCCAGTGCGACGGATTCTCGATCGCGTACGCCTGCTGCGACAGCACCGCGCGGCGGCTGTTCTCGAAGTAGTCGATGCCGCGCTTGCGCATGTAGTCGTCCTGGATGCCGCGGAAGTCGATCCAGATGTGCGAATACTGGTGGCCGAACAGTGGCGGAAAGCTCAAATGCTCCTGGCCCTGGAACTTGCCCCAGGTGCGGTCGTAGGTCGATGTCCACGCATCATAGGCATCCTTGCCGACCGGATGCGTCGGCGAACCGAGCGCGAGGATGTAGACCAGGATCGCCTCGTTGTAGCCCTTCCAGTCATAGATGTGCATGCCGTGTTCCGGCGTCCAGCCCATCGCGATCCAGGGGCTGCGTTCCTGCGCCCACGGCCATTCGACGCGGCCGTAGATCTTCTCGGCCAGCTTGCGGATCTCGGCCTCCTTGCGATCGTCGCGGTCGAAATATGACTGGGCGAACAGCACACCGCCGAGCAGCAACGACGTATCCACCGTCGACACTTCGTTCTCGCCGCTGCGCACGCCGCTGTCCATTTCCAGGAAGTGGTAGAAGAAACCCTTGTAGCCGGACGCGCCGGTCGCGTTCGATCCTTGCGGCGCCCGTGCGAAGAAGCGCAGCGTCGCCAGCGTGCGGTCGGCCGCCTGCTCGCGGCTGATCCAGCCGCGCTCGGCGCCGACGCCATAGACGGTCAGGCCAAAACCCACCGCGGCGATGCTCGAAGCCGACGGCGTCGGCCAGCGATCCGGCACCAGGCCGTTGACCGGATTGCCGAGTTCCCAGAAATAATCGAAGGTGCGGTGCTCAAGGTCGTCAACCAAGGACGGCACGCTGCGCTGGGTCGGTTTCGCGGTCGCCGACTGCGCAGTAGGCGCTGTTGTCGTTACGGGCGCCGGCCCAGGTTGACGCTGACACCCGAGGGACAGCGTCGCCGCCATCGAGAGCAACAGGACACGGCCTGTACGGCAGAACGATCCGGGCATCAGGACACTCGTCTTACTTGACGCGCCGCATCGGCCGCCTGCGACACAGGCGGCCGATGCGGGCGTACTACCAGCTGAAACCGACGGATACCTTGAACGTGCGAGTCGGCAAGATAATATTGTCGTTGTGGTTGCCGAAGTTCGGGTTTTGGACACCGCCAATGCCCCGGAAGGTGTCGAACTCGCTCCAGTTGCGTGCGTTGGTGACGTTGAAGACATCGGCACGGATGCGCATCTTGAAGTCTGTTCCGGTGTCGACTTCCTTTTGCACGGCGATATCCCATTGCCTGAACTTGGCGTCGTCGAAATAACCAGCTTCGAACTGGCCATGCCCACAACCATCGATACCCGGGTCCACGAGAGCCATGCAATTGAGCACATCCTTCGCCACAGGGCTTGCCAACGTCAGCTTCGTCGAGAATGTGAAGCCCCAAAAATCGACGATGCCCGTACCAACGAACCGGTGCTTCGAGATGCCGATTGACCGCACGAATGCGTGACCATCCAAGGTTGGGTAATCGAACACATAGTGCTCGTCGCTGTTAGCGGCGTTGCTGCGGTTTTCCTCCGAATCGGTGTACGTGTAGGCCAGCGTCACACCCCACGGCGAGCTTGACGTGTAAGGCTTCTCGGCTGACAAGAGCAACTGGTTGAGTCGCGTCTCGACGCCATTGTCGGCCTTGATCAGCGAGCCATAGCCCGGAATCGGTTGGCCGAACGGCGCGCCACCGAACGTCCGCCCCGGCGGGAAGAACGTGCCATCCGGATATCGGTTACCCAGGGAGAAAATGATGCCGTCATGGCTGCGAATGTGGACGATGGATGCCGACGTATTCCAGTCGTGGTTGAAGACCGCGAAGGTGTTGCGCATGCCGAAGCTGAACTGATCGGAATACGGCACCTTGATGTCGTTGTGGATCAGGTTGACCTCGGAACCGAGGTTGGGGTTGGCTGCAACCAGCGCATACAACTGCTGGGGATCGTAGTACTTCGGATCCCAGTCGAAACACGTCAGGTTGTCGACCACGCAGGCGTCTCCGGGGGCATTGAACCGCAGCCCGTAGCTCGGGAACGTGCTCTTCGATTGTTCAAGCGCGATGTAATCGAACAGGTTGCGGTCATAGGCTCGTCCGGCGCCGCCGAAAATCACGTGGCGCTGATCGGCGAACAAATCGTAGGAGAACCCGAGACGCGGCTGCCACGCGTGCTTGAATGCCTTGCGGTTGTTACCCGTGCTGATGTAGTCCTCGATGTTGTAGTCAACGTTCGCGTTATGGATGTTCGGCCAGGCCCGCAGCGCGGCGACCAGGTCCGGCGGGGTCACGTAGTTCTCATAGCCAGGCGTGCGTTCGTAGTCGTAACGCAAGCCGAGGTTCAATGTCAGCTGCTCGTTGACCTCCCAGTCGTCCTGGAAGTAGATGCCGTACTGCTTGTTTGTCGATGTGATGTTGCGGTCGCCAACCCCAGGCGTTGGCGCGCCGAAGCGAACTGCGTAAGGCGTGAACGTGGCCAGCGAATTGTTGCCGGCATCGGAGTTCGACGGGAAGTCGACGAAGAACTGCGGATTGAAGGGCTGTTGCTCGAACGCGTTGATCTCGACCGATTTGTATTTCACGCCCATTTGCATGGTGTGGCCTTCCAGGCCGGTAAAGGTCAGGTCGTCCTGGAAGCCATTGCCTTTCTGGCCCTTGTCCTGGAAATCCTGGCCACCACCGACGTTCAGCACGTTACCGTGATCCCGCGTTTCGATAATGATGCCCGGAACGAGGCTGATCGCGCGCGGATTGAAGGAGTCGCTCTCGTGAGTGATGTGCGCATCATTGAGCCAGTTGGTTCCGCTCCACTGGTAGCGCAGGTCAAGACGCGTGCTGTCGTTGTTGTTGGTCTTGCCGTAGCTCTCGGTATTGTGGTCGCCGATGTCCTTGATCTCCGATTCCTGGCGGCGCTTGGCCGACAGCTCGATCAGATGCGCGTCGCCGGGCTGCCATGTCAGCTTGCCGAACCACAGGTCCTCGTCAAACGGCGTCGAAGTTGGTCCCGTTAATCCCAGCAGTTCGGCCGGCAAGGTGTAACCGGGCTCGAGCGCCCCGGCAGAGATCGTGCGCGGAATCGTGAACGCCTTGTTCTCATAGGTTGCGAAGAAGAACAGTCGGTCCTGGACGATCGGCCCGCCGAACGCGGCGCCATACTGCGTTTCGCCGGATGGCGACTTGGTGCCGCTTCGCTCCTCCCCGGGCGTCGGTTCACGCCAGCGGGGGATTCCACTCATGTCCCAGAAAAAGGTGCCATGGAACTCGTTGGTGCCTGACTTGGTGACGGCCGTGACGGCGGCACTGCTGATCTGGTCGTACTCGGCCTTGTAATTGGAGGTGATGACCTTGTATTCGCCGATCGCCAACTGCGGGAAGGGATTGCCGCGACTGCCATCCTGCCCGCCAATGCCACCCTTCAACACATAGTTCTTCTGCCCGACGCCATCAATGAACACGTTGATTCCGTTGGCACTTTGCGCGCCGCTCCGCAACTGCGTGGAGCCATCGCCCTTGGTATCGAAGATCATTCCCGGAACGATATCGGCGAATGACAGGAAGTTGCGCGATCCTTGCGGCAACGCCTCGATCTGTT
This sequence comes from Luteimonas sp., assembly GCA_035543275.1. GTDB lineage: Bacteria > Pseudomonadota > Gammaproteobacteria > Xanthomonadales > Xanthomonadaceae > Cognatiluteimonas. The sequence continues at coordinate 6,333 of DASZZT010000025.1, forward strand.
TCTGCGACACGTAGGTGGCAATCTCGGATGTCTTGGTTTCCACCAGTACAGGGGCCGTGACCGTCACCGTACCCAAGGTCGTGACCGCTCCCGGCGTGGCCGTCTCGGCCACGCCACCGACGCCGAGATCCAGGGTGGCGGTCTGACCGACCTGCACGGTCAAATTCCGCGAACTCGTCTGCCCGCCCGCGGTGACATCGATGCGATAGCTGCCCGGCGGCAGGCCACCTACGCTGTAGCTGCCATTGCTGCCGGATTGCACCGTGCGCTTCAAGCCGGTGGCAAGGTTGGTCGCAGTCACCTGGGCATCCGCCGCCGGGGTGGAATCGACCACCACCTGGCCGCGGATCGTCGCCCCCGTGGATTGTGCGAATACGGCCGGAGTGGCGACGGCAAGGCAACTGGCCAGGGCGCAGCACAGCAGCTTGCGGTTGTAACGGCGTGGGGTGTGGTTCTTGTGCTTCATGACGTGTCCCTCCCAGGGCGGTCAATGCGTACAGGTCACCGGGTGTAACGCGGAGCGGGCGGATCGCGGTTCGATCGCACCTTCACCAAAAACCAAGGTCAGGAGCTGTCGCTGCGGGCGCGCCGCGGCGGAGCCGCGGTCGATTCGCGGACGATAAGCTCCGGCAGCAGCAGCGGTTGCACAGGCTGCGGAGCACCCTCGTCGGTGCGGGCCAGCAAGGCGCGCAGGGCGCGTCCGCCGAGCGCGGCGATGTCCACCCGCATCGTGGTCAGCGCCGGATGCACGTAGCGCGCGAGCGGGATGTCGTCAAAACCGGCGAGCGCGATGTCGTCCGGCACGCGCAGCCCGGCCTGGTTGAAGGCGAACAGGCAGCCCAGCGCCATCATGTCGTTGGCGGCGAAGACCGCATCGGGGCGCTGCTGCGATTCCAGCAGCGCATGGCCGGCGCGATGCCCCGAGGCCTCGTCGAAAGCGCCCGGCAGCACCCATGGCTTCGCCTTCGGCAACGCCTCGGCCAGCGCGTCGCGATAGCCGCGCAGGCGCTCGTGCGCATCGAAGTTGTTGTCGGGACCGGCGATGAAGGCGATCCGGCTGCGGCCGCTGTCGACCAGGTAGCGCACCATCGTGCGCGCACCGCCGTAGTTGTCGATGCTGAGCACGCCGAAGCCGGCCTCGGGCAGGTGCGTGTTGATGAGCATCGCCGGCAACGATGCCGACATGTTGTCGGTGAGGAAATCGGCATCACCGACATACGGCGACATCACCAGCAGGCCGTCGACGCGGCCACGCATCGCGCGCAACGCGGCGCCCTGCTCCTCGGGGAGGCCGTGGTAGCTGGACACCAGCAGGTGCAGGCCGTGCTCGCGCGCGACCTGGTCGATGCCGCGCATCAGTTCCGAGAAGAATTCGCCATGCAGGTCGGGCAACACCACGCCGATGGTGTGGGTGCGCCGGCTGCTGAGGCTGCGCGCGGCGTGGTGCGGGCTGTATCGCAGTTCGTTGGCGACGCTGACCACCCGGCGCCGCACCGCGTCGGCAACGTGCTCATGGCCGTTGAGCGCACGCGACACGGTCGCGACCGAGACATTGGCCCGGCGTGCGACGTCCTTGATGGTGACCACCTCGCCCATCCGCCCCCACCCCGCGGTTACACCCTGATCCGAATGTAAACGTTTTCATGGAAACGTGTAAAGCAATCGTTATCCGCTTGCCGGAATGCGGTCACGACGCCCTGCAACCCATCCATGGCGGGGGTCGCGGCTGTGCGGCAGAGCCCCGCGGGGCACACAAATGCGTGCTGCGCCGCAGCATGTCCAGGCCGTGGTCCTCTAGCCCGACTCCGTCGGGGTACTGGCCCGGATCGACAGTGCGTGGATGTCGCTCTCCATCATTGCCCCCAGCGCGGCATAGACGGCGCGATGTCGTGCCAATGGCAGCAGCCCGGCGAACGCCTCGCTGACGATCTCCACGATGAAATGTCCGCGGCCGTCGCGCGCCCCGGCATGACCGATGTGGCGATGGCTGTCGTCGATCACCTCCAGCACCTGCGGGGCGAGGGCGTCGGTGAGCAGCTCTCGCATCCGTGCGATCCGCTGCGGATTGGCGACGGGCACGCTCACGGCAGCACCGGCTTGAACGGGCGCACGTCGACGCGCGTGTAGACGCCGGCGGCGATGTAGGGATCGGCTTCGGCCCAGGCGCGCGCCTCCTCGATCGAGGTGAACTCGGCGATCACGATGCTGCCGCTGAATCCCGCCGGGCCCGGATCCTCGGCGTCGATCGCCGGACACGGCCCCGCCAGCTGCAACCGGCCGCTGTTGCGCAGGTCGGTCAGCCGTGCCAGGTGCGCGCGCCGCGCCGCCATTCGCTGCGCCAGCACATCGGCGCCGTCATACCCTTCGATCGCGTACCACATCGGCTGCTGTCCTCATGTCCGGGGTGTGGACGTCAGGACAATTGTAGCCACGCGGCCCGCTCAGGCCGATGCTGTACAGGCCGGCGCTGGACACGTCCCGGCGCAGCCCGTAACCTACCCGCATTGCTCGAGGCCGGTTGCTGCGGCGTCACGTATTCGAGTCTGGTGAATCGGTCCTCGCGCCGTCGCCACGACAGATCCGCTGCTCCCCGAGCCCGCGCCCCGACGATCTCATTGCCAGTCCGCCGCCGCAGCTTCCTGTGGCGGGCACCGCTTGCGCCGTTCGGGGATTGTTTGATACCTGCATCCTTGATACCCGCATGCTTGACCCCTGCACGCCGTCCTTGGCGATGTTCCAGTTGTGTATCCGGCCCGCGCCTTGCCAGTACGCGCCGCAGCGATCCAAGTGGGCCAGCTCTCCGAGTGGCCAGGAGCCACCCTCCGATGATTCTCGATGACCTCCGAACCCGATAGCGGATCCGCGCCCGTCGCGACCAGTCCACGCAATGCGCCCGTCCATCCGCAGCAGCAGGAAATGCCGCTGGCGATGGTGCTCGGCCAGCCGCTGCTGCAGATTCCGCAAGACCTCTACATCCCGCCGGACGCGCTGGAAGTCATCCTCGACGCCTTCGAGGGCCCGCTCGACCTGTTGCTGTACCTGATCCGCCGGCAGAACCTCGACATCCTCGATATCCCGGTCGCCGAGATCACCCGTCAGTACGTCGACTACATCGAGGCCATGCATGAGATGCGCTTCGAGCTGGCCGCCGAATACCTGGTGATGGCCGCGATCCTGGCCGAGATCAAGTCGCGGATGCTGTTGCCGCGCTCGACGCTGGAGGACGTGGAAGAAGGCGATCCGCGCGCCGAGCTGGTACGACGCCTGCAGGAATACGAACGTTTCAAGCAGGCCGCCGAGGATATCGACAGCTTGCCCCGACAGGATCGTGACACGACCCCGGCTACCGCTTTCGTACCGGATCGCGGCTCGGTCAGGCTCCCGCCCCCGGTCGACCTGCGCGAGATGCTGCTGGCATTGCACGACGTGCTCAAGCGCGCCGAGCTGTTCACCCAGCACGAGATCAAGCGCGATGCGCTCAGCGTGCGCCAGCGCATGGGCGAGTTGCTGACACGACTGGCGGACGGCAGCTTCCACCGCTTCGAGTCGCTGTTCGACCGGCGCGAAGGCAAGCCCGGCGTGGTCGTGACCTTCCTCGCCCTGCTGGAACTGGCCAAGGAACACCTGCTCGACATCGTCCAGGAACAGGCCGGAGACGTTCGCCACGGCGCACATCGGCCGCTTGCCCCGATCTATGTGAAGTCCCTCGCAACCGGCGAAGGCGATCCGGCCGCGCTGGAACTGTCGAGCGAGTTCGACGACGAACCTGAAAGTGCCAATGACGACACCGTGTGAACTGGCGTTTTTTGCTCGTCATTCCCGCGAAGGCGGGGATTCAGTGTCTTTGACGCCGGTTGAACTAGTTGGAAACAAAGTCGCTGGATGGACAGCCATTCGGCTGTCGAAAGCCCCGCCTTCGCGGGAATGACGGCAGAAGCAAAATCGCAGAGACCTATGGACCAGACATTCATCACCCGCATCGTCGAAGCCGCGCTGCTCGCGGCCAACCAGCCACTGGCGCTGGCACAGCTGCACGCACTGTTCCCGCTGGACGAACCGGCACCCGCCGACAGCGTCGAGCAGGCGCTGGAAACGCTGAAGGCCGACTGCGCGAATCGCGGCGTCGAGCTGGTCGAACTCGCCTCCGGCTTCCGCTACCAGGTGCAGGCCGACGTGCATCCGTGGGTCGCGCGACTGTGGACCGAGCGCCAGACCAGGTACACCCGCGCCACGCTCGAAACGATGGCCCTGATCGCCTACCGCCAGCCGATCACGCGCGGCGAAATCGAGCAGGTACGTGGCGTCGCGGTCAACAGCAACATCATCAAGGCGCTGGAAGAACGCGAGTGGATCCGCGTGATCGGCCATCGCGACATCCCCGGCCGCCCGGAACTGCTCGGCACCACCAAGCACTTCCTCGACTACTTCGGCCTGAAGCGGCTGGATGAATTGCCGCCGCTGTCGGAGCTGAAGGATTTCGGCGAACTGGAACCGCAATTCCAGTTCGATGGCAAGGCGATGCCGATCGGCGACGTCGCCAGCGACGACGCGAGCAGCGACACAGGCAACGACATGCCATCGCCTGTCGAGGACGAACACAACACCGCCCACGACGGCCGCGCGCGCGACGCCAATGAAGGCATCGACGCGGACACCCCCAACCACGACGAATCGCAAGACGAATCGAACCACCCCGCCCTCGCCGAAGACGGCGACAGCGCCCGGAGCAATACCCATGAGTGAGCAACACACGCCCGACAAGGGCAGGCCCGACAAAGGCCGGCCCGACAAGGGCAGCCGCAAGCTTTCATTGAAGCGCGGCGACGCATCCGTCGAGACACCGCGGCTGGAAGAGCGCCTGCACAAGGTCCTCGCCCAAGCCGGCCTCGGCTCGCGTCGCGCGCTGGAACAGCGCATCGCCGACGGCCTGGTCAGGGTCAACGGTGAGGTCGCGCAGGTCGGCATGTCGATCGGCAGCGGCGACAAGATCGAACTCGACGGCCGCAGCTTCGTCGCCAGCGCGCTGACCGAGCCCTCGCGCGTGCTGATGTACAACAAGCCCGAAGGCGAAGTGACCACGCGCGAGGATCCCGAAGGCCGCCCGACCATCTTCGAGTCGTTGCCTGCGCTCAAGGGCGCGCGCTGGATCGCGATCGGACGGCTGGACATCAACACCACCGGCCTGCTGTTGCTGACCACCGACGGCGAACTGGCCAACGCGATGATGCATCCATCGTTCGAGGTCGAGCGCGAGTACGTCTGCCGCGTGCGCGCGCCTGAGGGCGAGGACACCGTCTCCGACAAGCTCGTCGATCGCCTGCGTCGCGGCGTCGCGCTGGAGGATGGTCCGGCCAAATTCGATGACGTCGAGCGCATGGGTGGTACCGATTCACATGACTGGTTCCGCGTGCTGCTCAAGGAAGGTCGCAACCGCGAAGTGCGCCGGCTGTGGGAATCGCAGGGCTGCCAGGTCAGCCGCCTCAAGCGCATCCGTTACGGCAAGATCGAACTGCCGCAGCCACTGCTGCGTGGCCATTCGCAGGAACTGCCCGCCGACAGGGTCGAGGCGCTACGCAAGGAGCTCGGGCTCGAGGAGGGCGCGCCGTCGGCACTGACGTTGCAGCCGGTGATCGGCCAGCGCAAGGCGGCGAAATCGACCGTGCAGGTCGGCCGCGAAGGCCACAAGGCCGGCAATGCCTACCTCAGCGGTCAGGTCAGCGCCGCCGACGAAGGGCGCGAACTGCGCCGCTTCGACAACGTGCGCGAGGATCGCGGCCGCGGCCGCGGCGGTCCGCGCAAACAAGGCCTCACTGTCACCGGCGAAGCTGCGGCCAAGCAGGCGCACAAGCCGTTCAAACCGATGGGTCCGCGGACCCCGGGCCAACGCGGCTCGCGCGGCGACCAGCAGCCGGGCGCCGACGCCGCCGCCAACCCGGCCGCGTTTCGCACCTGGTACGTGCCCGAAGGCGTCGATACCGGACCGAGTGGCCATCGCAATCCCGATGGCGCGCGCGGTCCGCGCAAGCCGTATGGCCCCAAACCCGGTGGCCCCGCGGGCGCACGTGGTCCGGGTGGCCCGCGCCCGGGTGGTGGCGGTGGCTATCAGGGCCGCAGCGAGCGCGGTCCGGGTGGTGGCGGCTACGGTGAGCGTGGTCCGCGCGGCCCGGGTAGTGGCCCCGGCGGCCCACGCGGTCCGGGTGGTCCCGGCGGCCCGCGTGGTCCCGGCGGCGGACAGAGCCAGCGCGCCCCGCGTCCGTACGGCCATCCCGGCAACGCGCCGAGCTTCCCGTCCGATCACGCCAATCCGGGTAGCTCCAATCCATGGGACAAGCCGCGGGGTCCGCGTCCCGGCGGTCCGAATGCCGGCCCGCGTCTGGGTGGACGTCCCGGTGGCGGTCCGCGCCCAGGTGGTGGTGCGCGTCCGGGTGGACGTCCGCCCAGTGGCGGTAATCGCGGCCCTCGCGGTGGCGACCGCTGACGCATCCGCGACAGGAAGCAACAAGGCGCTTCGGCGTGCTTTCCCTTTGCGAGCGTGCTTTCAACCCGCACACCCGTTCTTGCTGCCTTGCCATACTGCAGCGTGAGGTCATGCAGGGCGATCGCGGGCGATGACGACAACGCAAACGGATACGTGGGACGTTGTCATCGTCGGCGCCAGTTTCGGCGGCGCGGC
>DASZZT010000026.1:0-9045 GCA_035543275.1 Luteimonas sp.
GCGCCGTCGCCTTCGCCGTACTGGCCGAATTGCGCGGACACCTGCGCGCCGTCGAAGTTGCGGCGGGTGATGATGTTGACCACGCCGGCGATGGCATCGGAGCCGTACAGCGACGAAGCACCGTCCTGCAGGATCTCGATGCGCTCCACGATCGCCAGCGGAATGGTGTTGAGGTCGGTCGCCGCGCCGACGCCGGACGCGGACGATTCGTTGACCCAGCGGATGCCGTCGACCAGCACCAGCACGCGCTTGGGACCGAGATGACGCAGGTCGACCTGCGCGGAGCCGGCACCGACGCCGTCGCCGTTGGGCGAGAAGCCGAAATTGCCGCTGGAATTGAATTTGGTGTTCAGCGCCGAACCTGCGCCGGTGAGTTCCTGCACCAGATCGCCGAGCGAGGTCAGGCCGGAGCGGTCGATGTCCTCACGGGTCAGCACCTGCACCGGCACCTGGCCCTCGACTTCAGCCTTCTTGATGCGGGTACCGGTGACGGTGATCCTGTCCAGGGTCTTGGCGGACTCCGGGGGTGCGGCATCCTGCGCGGCGGCGAGGCCGGGCAAGGCCAGCAGCAAGGACAGTTGGACGGCGGTGGTCAGCCGGTTGCGGCGCGGTGCTTTCATCCGGATCTCCAAAAAAGGTGTGTGGACGACCGCGTGGGCCCCTGCGCCGCCGCGGTGTGATTGAGTTGTAAACAATTTGTGAAAAACGTTCAAGCTGCAACCGCACATGGAAACCCGATTTCGTGCAGCTGCCATCCAGGTGCCGTGAGGTTGTCTTGACCCGGAATCGAGCCGCCGGACGGCTTCGCTGCCGCGAAAAATGAGTTCATATCCGCTCGGCTATAGTCCGACCTATGTCGCCGCGCATCCTTGCCCTCGCCTTCGCCGGCGCGCTGGTCGGCCTGTCCGCTCCCGGCACCGGCCAGTCTCCCGACCCGCAGTCCGCCCCGATCAGTGCCGCAATCGCGGCCGCCGAGCGCGGTCAGTTCGACGCCGCCCAGGCGCCCGGGCTGACTGGCCATCCGCTCTACGGCTGGGTCGAATATGCCGCGCTGCGCCGCAACATCGATACTTTGGCGAACCCGCAGGCGCAGGCATTCCTGACGCGTTACCGCGGCCAGGCGGTGGCCGAGGCCTTCCGCGAGCTGTGGCTGGCGGCGCTGTCGCGGCGCGAGGACTGGCCGGCGTTTCGCGCGGTGTGGTCGCCGTCGATCAAGAGCGCGGTCCTGCTTTGCGCCGAGTTGAACGCGCGCCAGGCCACCGGCGGCGACGACGCGCAGTGGACCGGCGATGCGCAGTCGCTGTGGCGCAGCAGCGGCACGCCGTTGCCGAGCGACTGCGATGCGCCCTTCGCGGTGCTGGCCGCCAAGGGCGGGCTGCCGCCGGCCCTGCGCTGGGAGCGGATCGACAAGGCCGCCGGCGAATGGAGCGTCGCGGAAATGCGCGATGCCGCGCGCGGCCTGCCTTCCGACGAGCTGGCGCTGGCCAACGACTACGTAGCGTTCATGGACGCGGTCAACGAACGCGCGCTGGCCTGGCCGAAGACGCAACGCAGCCGCTGGATCGCCTCACAAGGCCTGGCGCGCCTGGGCAAATCGGTGCCGGTCGCGGCCGCGGCGCAACTGCCGAAATATGCGCAGGCGCTCGGTTTCAGCGAGCAAGACCGCGGTCGCGTGCTGTACCAGGTCGCGCTGTGGACGGTCGCCTCGTACGAGCCGGAATCCGCGCGACGCCTCGCCGCGGTGCCTGACGTCGCCTACGACGACAAATTGCACGAGTGGCAGGTGCGTGAGGCGCTGGCGCGTTCGGACTGGCGCGGCGCGCTCGCCGCGATCCGCAAGATGGGCGACAAGCAGCGCAGCGATTCGCGCTGGACCTATTTCGAGGCGCGATTGCTGGAGCTGACCGGCGACAAGGCCGGCGCGCGGGCCGCCTATCAGCGTGCGGCGCGCGAGCCGCAGTTCCACGGCTTCCTCGCCGCCGATCGCATCAACCAGCCGTATGCGCTGTGCCCGTGGATCCCGCACGACAGCGACGCCGCGAAAGCCGCGGTCGCGCGCGATCCGGCGATCGTGCGCGCGATGGGCCTGTACCGCATCGATCGCGGCGCCTGGGCGCAGCGCGAGTGGGATGACGCGCTGTCGCGTTTCGACGACACGCAACGACGGCTGGCCGTGGAAGTCGCGCAGGACAACGGCTGGTTCGATCGCGCCGTGTTTTCGCTCGGAAGCGCATCCGGTCAAAGCCGGCCGGACGAACTGCGCCTGTACCAATTGCGCTTCCCGCTGCACCACGATGCGACCATCCGCCGCGAGGCCGAAAAAAACAGGCTCGATCCGGCCTGGATCGCCGCCGAGATCCGCGCCGAAAGCGTGTTCAACCCGAACGCGCGCTCCGGCGCCAACGCAATGGGTCTGATGCAGGTATTGCCGGGCACCGGCATGACCGTCGCCCGGCAGATCGGCGTGCCGTGGGGTGGCGCGCAGTCGCTCTACGATCCCGACACCAACATCGTGCTCGGCAGCGCCTACCTGCGGCAGTTGCTGGACACGTATGGCGGCGGGCAACCGTATTTCGCCATCGCCGGCTACAACGCAGGCCCGGCGCCGCTTGCGCGCTGGCAGTCGCAGCGGCCGGGCATGGATCCGGATTTCTGGATCGAGACCATCAGCTACAAGGAAACGCGCGAATACGTCGCCCGCGTGCTCGCCTTCAGCACCATCTACGACTGGCGCCTCAATGGCAACGCGGTGCCGCTGAGCGACCGCATGCGCGGGCGCAGCGGCTCGGCGCGCAAGCAGTTCACCTGCCCACTCGCACCGGCGTCTGGCAAAAGCTGACGCGGCCTGACCGGCAGTCGTAGAGCCGAGCTTGCTCGGCTGCTCTGTTAGCACGGCAAGCCGAGCAAGCTCGGCCCTACCAGGGCGGCCGTCGCGACTTCACCTGCTCCCGCAATGGCATCATCCCCACATGAAGGCGATGCGGACCTATCTGGTGGGCGGCGCGGTGCGCGACAGGCTGTTGGGCTTGCCGGCCGGCGATCGAGATTTCGTGGTCGTCGGCGAAACCCCGGCAGCGATGCTGGCGCGCGGCTTCAAGCCGGTCGGGCGCGACTTCCCGGTGTTCCTGCATCCGCAAACGAATGAGGAATACGCACTCGCGCGCACCGAGCGCAAATCCGGGCGGGGCTATCGCGGCTTCGTGGTCGATGCCGATCCGTCGGTGACCCTGGAAGAGGATCTTGGTCGTCGCGACTTCACCATCAATGCGATCGCCGAAGCTGCCGACGGCAGCCTCGTCGACCCGTTCGGCGGCGCGCGCGACATCCAGGCGCACGTGCTGCGCCACGTCGGCCCCGCCTTTGTCGAGGATCCGCTGCGGGTGCTGCGCGCGGCGCGGTTCATGGCGCGGTTCGCGTCGCTGGGTTTCCAGGTCGCGCCGGAAACGATGCAGCTGATGCGCGCGATGGTGGATTCGGGCGAGTTGTCCGCACTGATGCCCGAACGCGTCTGGCAGGAGTTGTCACGCGCGCTGGCTTCGAAACGGCCGTCGGCATTCCTGCGCACCCTGCACGATTGTGGCGCGCTGGCAGTGGTGCTGCCGGAGGTGGATGCGTTGTATGGGGTTCCGCAGCGCGCCGAATTCCACCCCGAAGTCGACACCGGCGTGCATGTCGAACTGGTCTGCGACATGGCCGCACAACTCGCCCCCGGCGACGCCGTCATCGGCTTCGCCGCATTGACCCACGACCTCGGCAAGGCACTGACCCCGGCCGACGTACTGCCGAAACACATCGGCCATGAGCATGCGGGTCTCGCGCCACTGCGCGCGCTGTGCGGGCGGCTGAAGGTTCCGGCGGAGCATCGCCAGCTCGCGGAGGCTGCCTGCCGCGAGCACCTCAACGTGCACCGCTTCGACGAACTGCGCGCACAGACCGTGCACGAGGTGATCACCCGCTGCGACGGTTTCCGCAAGCCCGCGCGCATCGCCCAACTCGCGCTCGCCTGCGAGGCGGACAAGCGCGGCCGCGCCGGCCACGCGGATGACGACTACCCGCAGGGCCGCGCGTTGTGCGCCGCGCTCAAGGCGGCGCTGTCAGTGCGCGGCAGCGACGTCGCCCGCGATGGGCTCGACGGCCCCGCATTGGGCGAAGCACTGCGCGAGGCGCGGATCGCCGCGATCGCGGTCGCGCGTTCCGGGTCTCCCGCAACCTGAGCCTATTCGGCGGTGGTGGGATCGATCGTCGCCATCACGCGGTTGACGGCATCGGCCGGGAAGCCGCCGGCCCGCGCGTGCTCGCGGATGCTGGCTTCGTCCGGCGCGATGTACACGCAATACACCTTGTCGTCGGTGACGTAGCTCTCCCGCCACTGGATCTGCGGGCCCATCTGCTGCAACACGCCGCAGGACTTCTGCGAGATCGCCTGGAGTTCGTCGCGGGAGAGCTTTCCGGCGCCAGGGATATTCCGTTCGATGATGAACTTGGGCATGGCCATACACTCCATCGGGGGCGAACGACGCCCCGCATCCGATTCAACGACAACCTTGACCGATACCGGTCAGACGCGGCGCTGCATCCGCAGCAGGGCATCGCGCCACGGCGTCCACGCGGTCGCCAGTCCGGCGAGCACGCCGAGCGTGTTCGCCAGCGCGTCCCAGGCATCCATCATCCGCGTTGCGGTGAACAGGCCCTGCGCGATTTCAAGGGCGATGCCGAGCGCGATCAGGCCAATGCCGGCGCGCAATGCGCCGCGCGTCGCGAACAACTGCACCGCGCCCGCCGCCAGCAGGCCGTAGGCGAGGAAGTGTTCGAGCTTGTCGCCGCCAGGCGGCACTCCCGGCAGGTCCGGCGCCGGTAGCAGTGAAAACATCACCACCAATGCGATCGCGCAGCACCACAGGCCCAGCCACAGCCGTGGCCGCCGCAGCGGCTTCAATGCGCCGGCCATCACGGCATGCATATTCAAAGCCGCCAACTGAGGTCGCCGGCGAGGAAGGCGGCGCCGAATTCGACTTCGCGCTGGAATCCAATCGCCTGGAAGCGTTCGCCCATGTCGTCCGGCAAGGTCAAGCGCTTGGCTTCCTGCCGCAGCTTGTAGCGCGCGGACTCGTCGTGCGCCCTGGCTTCGGCCGCGGCCAGGTTCTGTTCGAGGCCATTGCCAATCAGGAAACTCGCCTGCGAGCAGTAGCCGGTGAAATCGAAACCGGCGCTGCTGCCGGCTTCGGCCATTGCAGTGAAATCCACCGACGCAGTCAGGTCCTGCAACCCAGGCCATGCAAACACATCGGTGCTCATGTGATGGCGTCGGAACGCACGCAAGGTGCCGTCGCGGCGTTGCGGCTGGTAGTACTCGACGCGCGGATAACCGTAGTCGATGAACAGCAAAGCGCCGCGCTGCATCCCGCCGATCACCGCCTGCAGCCAGTACGGCAGTTGCGGCAGCAACTCGGAGCGATAGCCGTCGGCGAACGGCGCCGCGAGTTGGCGTTCGACATGCCGCACCGCCGCCGCCAGCAGTGCGTCCGCCGGGCGATCGCTGCGGATGAAACGGCCCTCGCCATCGAGCGAAACGTGCTCCTCGAACACCTCGCCATCGCGAATGGTGAAGCGCGGCGTCGGCAATGCGTCGATCACCTCGTTGGCGAACAGCACGCCGTTCCATTGCTGCTGCGGCGGCGCGTCGAGCCATTCGATCAGTTCGAACAACAATGGATTCAGGCGCTGCTGCAGGCGCTCGCGCTGGCGCTGGCGCAGGTCGGCGCTGGGTTCCAGGATCGCGTAGCGCGCCGGCACTGCGTCCAGCGCCAGCAGTTTCTTCAGTGCGACCTCGGCGAATGCGCCGCTGCCACCGCCGAGTTCGACGAACTCGGCCGCCGGCCCGAGCTGCTGCAGCACCGGCGCCACGGCGTCGGCGACGCACGCGGCAAACAGGGGCCCGAGTTCCGGTGCGGTGACGAAATCGCCGGCTTCGCCAAACTTGGTCGCGCCCGCGCTGTAATAGCCCAGCCCCGGCGCGTACAGGCACAACTCCATGAAACGCGAAAACGCGATCGCGCCGCCGCTGGCGAAGATCTGCTCCTGGATCAGCGCGCGCAGGCGCTCGCTGTGGGCGTGCACATCGGCATCGTCGGGCGGCGGGACGGCATTTGGCGGCAACGGGGTCATGATCAGGACACGGCGGCGGCAATGCGGCAACAATGCGCAGCATAGCCGCAACCGCAAGGAGTCCCGCGATGGCCGAGCCGCGCCCTGTCGCCCTGATCACCGGTGCCGCCCGCCGCATCGGCGCGGCGATCGCGCGCCGGCTGCATGCCGACGGTTTCGACCTCGCGCTGCATTACCGCGACTCGGCGGCCGACATGCAGGCGCTCGTCGACGAGTTGCAGCGCGCACGTGCTGACAGCGTGCTGATGCTGCAGGCGGAGTTGTCCGATTTCGACCGCCTGCCGGAACTGGTCGCGAATACGATCGGCCACTACGGCCGGCTCGACGCGCTGGTCAACAACGCTTCGTCATTCTTGCCCACGCCATTGGGCGCGACCACGCCGGCGCAATGGGACGCGCTGTTCGCCGCCAACGTGCGCGCGCCGTTCTTCCTGGCGCAGGCCGCGGCGCCGCATCTACGCGCGACACGCGGGGCGATCGTCAATCTGGTCGACATCCACGCCGAGCGTCCGTTGCGCGACCACGCCGTCTACGGCATGGGCAAGGCCGCACTGGTGCACATGACCCGCGCGCTGGCACTGGAACTGGCGCCCGAAGTGCGCGTCAACGCAGTCGCGCCGGGCGCAATCCTGTGGCCCGAACCTGACGAGCATGCGGGTGGGAAAGACGAGGCCGCGAAAACAGCGATGCTGGCGCGCACACCGCTCGGCCGTATCGGCACACCCGAGGAAATCGCCGAGGCGGTGCGCTGGCTGCTGCGCGATGCAACCTACATGACCGGCCAGGTCCTGCGCCTCGACGGCGGGCGGATGCTGGAGGGCTAAAGCTCGATCGCGACCTGTTCGGGCGGCGTGTCATGTTGCGGATGCGCCGCCCACAGCTGCGCCAGCGTGGCGCCGCGGATCGGGTCGACGAAATCCGGGGCAACGTCGGCCAGCGGTTTCAGCACGAAGGCGTGGCGCAATTCGGGACGCGGCAACTGGAATTCGCCCGGGCCGTCGAGCACCAGGTCGCCGAAATAGATGATGTCGATGTCCAGCGGTCGGTCGCTGTAAGAGGCATCGCGGCGATCGCGACCTTGCGCCGCTTCCAGCGCATGCAGCCAATCGTTGAGCGCGAAGGGATGGATGTCGCTGTCGATGATGGCAACGGCGTTGAGGAAGTCGGACCCATCGAAGCCGACCGAGGCGGTGCAGTACACCGGCGACACCACGACTTTGCCGAAACGCGCGCGCAACGCCGCAAGTGCGGTGCGCAGGTTCTTCTCCGGTTCGATGTTGCTGCCAAGGCTCAGATAGGCCGGACAGGTCGCGGCCTTGACCTTCGACGATGGCTTGCGTTTGGCGGTCGGGGCGCGTGTCGGCTTGACCAGCATCGCCACCGCGGGCGGCAACACCGCCGGTTTCGCGTCGATCGCCGAGTCGCTATCGCGCTGCGACAGCGACTCACGGCTGCGCTTGATGATCACCCCGACCGCGCGCGCGCCGCGCACGGCGCCGGGCTTGCTCAGCTTCAGCCGCACCTTGGCCACGTTGAACTCGCGCAGCACGATCTCGGCGCAGCGCTCGGCCAGCGTTTCCACCAGGCCGAAATCCGACTGCGCCACGAACCCGATCAGGCGTTTGCTGACCGCCTTGTAGTCGAGCGTGTCGGCGATCGCGTCGCTGGCCGCCGGCACGCGGTTGTCGAACGCCATCTCAAGGTCGAACAGCAGCGGCTGGCGGATGCGCCGCTCCCAGTCGTAGATGCCGATCAGCGCCTCGATCTCGAGCGCTTCGATGAAAACCTTGTCCACGCGATCTCCTGCTTCTTGTAGGAGCGCCCCATGGGCGCGATGCTCTTGTCGTGATGCTTTCGCGGGTAACGCCCATCGCGCCCATGCTCTGCAGAAGCATGGGGCGCTCCTACAGGACGTCACAGCGCCGGCAACGATGCCATATCCCAGCGCGGCGCGACTTTCACCTCGGCATTGTCGTGCTGCCCCGCCTGCAGCCGCAGCGCGCCGGCGAAGGCGATCATCGCGCCGTTGTCGGTGCACAACTCCGGGCGCGGGAAACAGGCGCGGCCGCCACGCCGCGCCGCCAGCGCGGCCAGCTTCGCGCGCAGGCGCCGGTTGGCGCCGACCCCGCCGGCCACCACCAGGATGTCGCAACCGGCCGCGTCCAGCGCGCGTTCGCACTTGATCGCGAGCGTATCGACCACCGCGTCCTCGAAGCCACGGGCAATGTCGGCGCGGGTGGCGTCGGACTGGTCGCTGCCCCGCCAGGCCAGCATCACCTGGGTCTTGAGCCCGCTGAAGCTGAAGTCGAGCCCTGGACGATCGGTCATCGGCCGCGAGAATTTGTAGGCGCCCGGCCGGCCCTGCTCGGCCAGCGCTGCCAGCTGCGGCCCACCCGGATACGGCAACCCCATCATCTTGGCGGTCTTGTCGAAGGCCTCGCCGGCGGCGTCGTCCAGGGTTTCGCCAAGCAGGCGATAGCGGCCGATCGCCTCGACCGCGACCAGCTGGGTATGGCCGCCGGAGACCAGCAGGGCCACGAATGGCGCGGCCGGAGGGTCGTCCTCCATCAGCGGCGCCAGCAGGTGGCCTTCCATGTGATGGACGCCGATCGCAGGCAGATCCAAGGCCCATGCCAGCGACCGTGCGACCCCGGCGCCGACCAGCAGCGCGCCGACCAGGCCCGGCCCGGCGGTGTAGGCGACGCCATCGAGCTCGTCGACGGCCAACCCGGCTTCGGACAAGGTCTGCCGGATCAGCGGCAGCAGCTTGCGCACGTGGTCGCGACTGGCCAGCTCCGGCACCACGCCGCCATATTCGGCGTGCAGCGCGATCTGGCTGTAGACGGCGTGCGCGCGCAGGCCCGCTGCCCCCGGCAGGGT
>DASZZT010000027.1:0-1544 GCA_035543275.1 Luteimonas sp.
AAGCTGCCAACCAACTCGCTTGCCAGTGTTTTCCTGCCAGTACCATCGTTACAGAGCCGGACCCGCGATGCATCCACACCCCAAGGTGCTGATCGTAGAAGATCAGCACGACATCGCCGCCAACATCTGGGATTTCCTCGAGCGACGCGGCTACGAGGTCGATCACGCCGCCGATGGCACCACTGGCCTGGCGCACGCCATGCACGGACGCTTCGACGCGATCGTGCTCGACCTCGGCCTGCCGCGGCTCGATGGCCTGGACCTGTGCCGTCGGCTGCGTGAGGCCGGGCACGGCACGCCGGTCTTGATGCTGACCGCGCGCGATACCCTCGACGACAAGCTCCGCGGGTTCGCCGAAGGCGCCGACGACTACATGGTCAAGCCGTTCGAGTTGAAGGAACTGGAGGCACGCATCCGCGCCCTGCTTCGCAGCGGACGGCCGACTCCCGACGCCCCGCTCGTCGTCGGCGGCCTGGGTTACGACCCGGGCGCGATGCTTGCCTCGCGTGCGGGCCAGGTCATCGCCTTGACCCGCGCCCAGGCCGCAATCCTGGAAACACTGATGCGACGTGCGCCCGGCGTCGTCGCCCAGCAGACGCTGATCGAACGCGTCTGGCCCCGCCACGATGGCGATGCCCGTGCCCTGCACACGCATATCTATGAACTGCGCGCGCTGGTCGACAAGCCGTTTTCGACCGCGATGATCCAGACCGTGCACGGCGTCGGTTATCGCCTGGTTGCCGGCGATGCCTAGGTTATCGGCGCTGCCGCTGCGAATGCGGGTGACCTTGCTCTACACGTTGCTCGGACTGGTGATGAGCCTGTTGTTTGCCGGCACGGTCACGTTCATCACCGAGGATTACGAAGGCGTGCTGGTCGAGGAAATCCTGCGTAGCCAGGCCGATGACTACGCACAACGCCTGCAGCATCAACCCGACACAGCCTTGCCACGCAGCAGACGTCTGAGCGGCTACCTGCGACGCAAGGATGGCTCCGGCGACGTGCCCGATGCGCTGGCCGCCTTCCCGCCAGGCCTCCACGAATCCGCGCGCAAAGGGCAGGAAGACCTGCACGTCGGCGTGTTCGACACTGCGTCCGGACGTCTGTATTTCAGCATCGACCTCCAAAATATCGAACGTCTGGAACTGCACATGGATCTGATCCTGGTCGCGATCATCGTGCTGGGCACGCTGGTCAGCGCCTGGCTCGGCTGGTTGCTCTCCGGCAGCGTGGTGCGTCCCGTGCGGCGGCTTGCGGATGCGGTCGATGGTCTGTCCACCCAACCCGAACGCACTACGCTGGCGGCGCAGCTGCCTGACGACGAACTCGGGCGCCTGGGCAAGGCGATCGATGACTACCAGGCACGACTGGTGGCCGCAGAGGACGCCGAGCGCGCGTTCTTCGCCGACGCCAGCCACGAATTGCGCACGCCGATCGCGGTCGTGCGCGGCGCGACCGAACTGCTGCTGGAGGATGCCGCCGACATCCCGCAACTGCAGCCGCGGCTGCAGCGGCTGGATCGCGGCATGCGGCAACTTTCGGAA
>DASZZT010000028.1:0-7990 GCA_035543275.1 Luteimonas sp.
CAGCGTGGTCATGGTGATCGGCCGCAGGCGCGAGCGCGCGCCTTCGATCAGCGCCTCGTGCTTGGCGATGCCCTGCTCGCGCAACTGGTTGACCTTGTCGATCAGGATGATCGCGTTTTTGACCACCAGTCCCACCAGCAGGATCAGGCCGATGAACACCACCACCGACACGGTCGAGTTGGTCAGCAACAGCGCCAGCACCGCGCCAACCAGCGCCAGCGGGATGGTGAACAGGATCACGAACGGATGCAGCAACGATTCGAACTGCGAAGCCATCACCAGGTACACCAGGAAAATCGCCAGCCCGAACGCGAACAGCAGCGACTGGATCGACTCGGTCAGTTCCGCGCCCTGGCCGCCGATGTGCATGCCGATGTCGGTGCCCAGCGGTTGCGCGGCGACCATGTCGCGCACTTCCTGCACTGCGCCACCAAGGTCGATGTCGCGCAGGTTGGCCGACACGATCGCCACCCGAACCTGGTCGGCGCGATGGATTTCGCTGGGGCCGGTGGTTGAAACCACGTCCGCGACCGCGTCCAGCGTCACCGGGCGGTTGCCGCTCGGATTGACGATCAGGTGGCGGATGTTGTCGACGGTGGCGCGATCGGATGCCTGCGCGCGCACCAGCACGTCGATCTTGCGATCGCGAAAGCTATATCGCGTGGCGACGTCGCCGCGGACCTTCTTCACCACCACGTCGGCGATCTGCCGCGTGGTCAGGCCGAGCGCACCGGCGCGCTCCTGGTCGAAGCGGATCTGGATCTCCGGGAAGCCCTGTTCCACGGTCGACTTGACGTCGGCATAGTGCGGGTTCTTGCGCAGCATCGCCGCCATTTGCCGGCCGGCACGCTCGATCGTTTCGGGATCCTGGCCGCGCAGTTCGATCTCCAGCGGCGTGGAGAAGCTGAAGAGTTCCGGACGACCAAAATCCACCTGCGCCGACGGATGCGCCTTCATCGTTTCGCGCAGGCGTTCAGTCTCAACGGCCTCGACCTGCTTGCTGCCGCCGTCGGTCATCACGATGCTCAGCTTGCCGATGTTCTCGCCGCTCTCGGTCGGATTGGCATCGAGCCGCGTACCGGTACCGCTGACGCCGAACATGGTGCTGATGCCGTCATCCTTGGCGTGCTTGTGCTGCAACTCGCGCACCAGCGCATCGGTGTCGCGCAACGGCGTGCCGGGTGGCAGCTTCACCGTCATCTCGAAACGATCCTGCGCCAGTTGCGGGATCAGGTCCGCGCCGAGCATCGGCACCACCAGCAAGGTCAGCGCGAACGCCACCGCCGCGCAACCCAGCACCAGCCACGGTCGGTTCAACGCCGCCGGCAACAGCTTCAGGTAACCGCGCTCGGCGCGACCGTACGGCGCCATCGCGATGTCGCTGGCCTTGCGCATCACTGGTCCGACCACCGCCACGATGCCGCGCCAGATGCGCACGATCACCCAGCTGATGCCGAAGAAACCACCCCGCGCCCCCACGCCGATGCCGTGTTCGATCGCCGCCACGGGCTTTTGCAGCCTGGACGTCGGCTGCCATTTCGGATGCGGCGCTTCCTCCGGGAACGCCATCGGCGGCCGGCCCTTCAGCGCGCTCAGCATCGGGATCAATGTCATCGCCACCGCCAGCGAAATGCCGATCGCGAGCGCGACCGTCAGTGCCTGGTCGCGGAACAGTTGGCCGGCGATGCCTTGCACGAACACCAGCGGCAGGAACACCGCGATCGTGGTCAAGGTGGACGCGACCACGGCCATGCTGACTTCGCGCGTGCCGGTGATGGCGGCATCCAGGATGCTCAACCCGCGTTCGCGCGCCTTCGCGATCGACTCGAGTACGACGATCGAATCGTCCACCACCAGGCCGGTTGCCAGCGCCAGGCCGCCCAACGACATCACGTTGAGGCTCAGGTCCAACCGGTCCATGAAGAAGAATGTGGCGATGATCGACACCGGCAACGACAGACCGACCACGAACGTGCTCCAGCCATCACGCAGGAACAGGAAGATGATCAGGATCGCCAGCAGGCCACCGATCACCGCGTCCACCTTCACGTCGCTGATGGCGTTGCGGATGAACTGCGACTGGTCGTCGATGGTGGTCAGCTCGATCTCCGGCGGGATCTGGTCCTTGATCTCTTTCAGGCGTGCCTGGATCGCATCGGCGGTGGCGACGGTATTCGCATCGCCCTCCTTGTAGACCGCCAGTTCGACGGCCTCCTTGCCGGCCAGGCGAATGATCGCCTCGCGTTCCTTGTAACCCTGGTGCACTTGCGCAATGTCCTTCAGTCGCACCGGCATGCCGCCCGCGGCGCTGCCCTGCGAGGACGACGCGCTTTGTACCGAGGCCGCGGCCGCCATCGAGCTGGCATCTCCGCTCGCTGCCGCCACCCGCGCCATCTGCTCGGCGGCGCTGGCCGCGGCACCACCACCGGCGCTTTGCGTGGTGACCAGCATCTCGCGGATCTCCTCCACGCTAGCAAACTGGTTCACCGTACGCACCAGGTAACGCTGCGAGCCTTCCTCCAGCCGACCACCGGAAACGTTGATGTTTTCCTGCTTGAGCCGCGAGATCACGGTGTCGATCGGCAGGTTGAGCTGCGCGAGTTTCTGCTGGTCGATATCGACCTGGATCTCGTCCTCGAGGCCGCCGCCGACCTTGACCGCGGCCACGCCCTCGACCGGCTCCAGTTTCTTCTTGAGGTCGTCGTCCGCGTAGCGTCGCAATGCCGTCAAGGCACCGACGGAATCGCCGCCCTGCTTCGCCGACAGCGCCAGGCGCAGGATCGGCTGGGTCGACGGATTGAAACGCAACAGCACCGGCGCCTTGGCTTCCAACGGCAGTTGCACGACTTCCATCTTGTCGCGCACTTCCAGGCTGGCCTGGTCCATGTCGGTGCCCCAGGCGAACTCCAGCACCACGTCGCTCTGCCCGGTACGCGATACCGACTTGAGCTTGCGCAAGCCCTTGACCACGCCGACCGCCTCCTCGATCGGCTCGCTGATCAGCGTTTCGATTTCCGTCGGCGCCGCGCCGGTGTATTCGGTGCGGACCGTCAGCGTGGGATAGCTGAGGTCGGGCAGCAGGTTGACCTTGAGGTTGCTCAGCGCGATGAAGCCGAACAGCACGAAGGTGATCGTCACCATCGCCACCGTGACGCGGCGGCGGGTGGCGAATTCGACGAGATTGAAGGACGACGGGTTCGAAGGCTGGGTCACGTGCCGGTCTCCGCGCTTACTGTTTTTTCGGCGGAGATTTTGCCGCGGTGGCCACCGGCGGCTTCGCGCCCGGCTGGCCCAGCACCTGCACGACACTGCCGTCCCGCAACGCCGTCTTGCCCGCGATCACGACCTGGTCGCCGACCTTGACGCCGTTGCGGATCTCGGCCCACGCGCCATCCATGTAACCGAGCTTCACCGGCACGCGCGTGACCTTGTTGCTGCGCACGACGAACACCGCCGGGTCGCCTTCGTCGTCCAGCAAGGCCACGCGCGGCACCACCAGCGCATCGGCGCGATTGTCATAGTCGATCCGCAGGCGGCCGAACATGCCCGGTTGCAGCACGCCGCCGCCGTCGAACGTGCTGATGACACGGAACGTACCGCTGCCCGCGTCCACCACCGGCGCGATGCGGTCGACGGTGCCGGTGAAGGTCTTGCCCGGCATCGCGTCCACCTGCAACTGCACCGGCAAGCCGGGCTTCAGCGTCGCCAGTTCGCGCTCGGGCACGTTGAGCACGGCCTCCAGGCGCGAGGTATCGACGATGCGGAAGATCGGTGTGTTGATCTGCACGAAGTTGCCCGGCTTGATCATGCGCTGGGCGATGACGCCGGAGATCGGCGCGGTGACGTTGGCATAGGACAGCTCGAGGTTGGCGAGCTTGTTCGCAGCGCGTGCATTCTCGAGGTCGTAGCGCAACTGGTCGTTGTCGTTGGCGCTGATCAGTTTCTGCTCGGCCAGTTGCCGCGAGCGTGCGTAGTTGCTTTCCAGCTTGCGCATTTGTGCCGCGGCCTGGGCCGCCTGCAGCGCGGCACGGGCGGAATCCAGGCGCACCAGGGTCTGCCCGGCGCGGACCATCTGGCCTTCCTCGGCAAGCACGCGCAATGCCACGCCGGACGTCTTGGCGATCACCTGCGACTCGGCGCGAGCCTCCAGCGGCGCGGTGCCGGTGTAGCTGGCGGCAATCGGCCGCCGTGTGGCGAAGGCGACTTCGACCGGCACGGCTTCCGGTCCCTTGCTGGCTGCGTCACCGTTGGTGGCCTGCGCCTCGCCATCGCCACCGCCACCGCGCTTGCAGGCGCCGAGTGCCAGCACGCCCACCAGCAGTGGGCAGAGCAGCAACAACGCCAGCGGGCGCCTTCGTTCCTGGCGGATGGAAAAACGGGTCGAACGCATGGTCTGGAGCCTGTTGTCTGGTGTTGTATGTATGTATATCACCTCCGCCGGAGCGTCCAAATCCGCCAGAGGTCATGGTGCAGATTGTCCGGCAGGTCAGTGCGCGTCTTGCATGGATGCGGTGACCTGTAATTGGGTTGCGCACGCAGCGCCGCTATACTGCCGCGCTTGTGCGTCGCCGCGGTTGCGATGCCTACATTTTCCAAAACTTTCCCCATTCCGATCGCGGACAAGCCCAATGATCCGACCGCTGTTGATCGCCTTCTGCCTCACATTCGTCGCGACGACCGCGCATGCCGCGCCGCAGGATCCTGCTTCCGCGACACCTGCCGCTCCCGTGGCAGCAACCCCCGTCAGCGTTGCTCCGGCAGCGCTCGTCGGCGACGCCACCAAGGGCAAGCAGCTGACCTACACCTGTCAGGGTTGCCATGGCGTCATCGGTTACAAGAACGCCTATCCGAACTACCACGTGCCGAAGATCGGCGGGCAGACGCCGCAATACCTGACCAATGCGCTGACCGAATACAAATCCGGCAAGCGCAAGCATCCGACCATGCAGGCCCAGGCCGAGAGCTTCTCGGAGCAGGACATCGCCGACATCACCGCCTTCCTGTCCGGCCTGAAGTGAGCAGACACGACATGACGAAGATCCACATCGCCCCGCTGCTCGCCACACTTGCGCTCGCCACCCTCGCCCTCGCCGCCTGCAGCCCCTCGGGCGAAACGCCGGCGGAGCATTCCTCCGCCGACCGCACCGAAGGCCATTCCGCCTCCTCGTCCGGCCTGCCCGCCGGCCATGCCGACGCCGGCAAGAAGCTCGCGACCACCAAGAATGCCGAGACCGGCCAGGCCTGCGTCGACTGCCATGGCGCCTCCGGCAATGCCCCGATCGATCCGACCTATCCCAAGCTCGGCGGCCAGTACCACGACTACATCGCGCATTCGCTGCAGATGTATCGCGACGGCGACCGCGAGAACGTGCTGATGGCGTCGCAGGCCAAGCAGCTCAGCGACCAGCAGATCGCCGACCTCGCCGCCTATTTCGGCTCCGAGCCGACCCAGTTGCGCGACCTGCACGGCCTCGACTAGGCAGCACGCGGGCCGGTGATTGCCCCCCAAAAGAAACGGCCCGCGATTGCGGGCCGTTTTCATTACTGGCTGCCGGGCGGCTTGCGCAGCACATCCTGGTCATCCTGCAGTTCCGGCTTGAACGGGATATCCGGCGGCGGTCGCGCGATCGCTTCCTGATCCTGCATGTTCGGGTCGTCGATCCCGCAGCCGCCACCGAGCTGCAGCAGCGACACCACGCAACGCAGCTTCTTCGACGTGCCGGGGATCGGAATGCTGACCTCGCGGATGTTCTTGCGCACCCATTCGGCCAGCAGGGTTTCGTTCGGTGCCCAGAACTTGTCGAAGCGCGTGGGCGTGTAGTCGTTCGGCGGCCGCCGCAGCCAAGTGCCGGCACGATCGAGGTTGGCGATGTCCTGCTCGATCGTGCCAGGCGGCCATCCGCCGCCCGGTGCCGGGCTGCTGCCCGGCGGCAGGCGCGGGCTGCCGTCGGCATTGAACAGGCCGGGCTGCCGGCCGGTGTTGCCGCCAGGCCGGTTGCGGGTGGAGGCGCCCCAGTCGTCGCCGCGCTGTGGCGTCGGCCGGGCACCGGGTTTCGCGGCTGGCGCCTGGCCGCTGCCAGAGGCGATCGCGCCGGGTTGCGTGCCGCTGCGCGGTGTCGGCGTGCCGCCGGGCTTCGCTGAAGGCGCAATCGGTGCATTGCCTTGCGCTGGCGTCGTGGCTGTCGCAGTTGCCGCGGCGGCAGGCATGGGAATCTCGCGCACGCTCGGCAGGCTTATCGCCGGCGCCTGGATCGGCAGGTCCGGCAGCACCTGCGCCTGCACGGCCGGCAACGGCACTACCTCGCGCAAGATTACCTCCGGCGCACTCCGATTCAACTGCGGCACCGTGATCGCCACCTGTGGCGGTGTTGGCTGGATCGCCTGCACCGGCGGCTGCGGCGGCGCGATCTTCACGGCCTGCGTCGGCGCTTGCAGGTCGGGAACCTCGAGCACCGGCCGCGGCAGCTCGACCACCTGCGGATTCGGCGACGCCAGCACGAAGGTCGTGTCCGGCTGCGCCGCCTCGGTGACCTGCAGTGGCTGCGCGGGTACTGGCGGCTGCGGCGGCGCGGGCTGCTTCGGTTGCGATGGCAACGTCTGCGCGACTGGGGCCGGTGGCGGTGCCGGTGGGGTGGCAGGCGCCGACCGCGCCGGGGCGCTCGCTGCGGCCGTCGGTGGCTCGGGCGCTCCGCTCGGCGGTCCGCCACCGACGTCCTCCGGCGTGCCGGTGCCGATGTACTCCACCTGCACCACTTCCTCGCCCTGTGGTGCCGGCGCGCCGACCAGATGGATGGAGGCCAGCCACAGCAGGATCACCAGCAGCAGCAGGTGTACGACGAAGGTGATCGCATACGCCGCGATCCGCGTGCGCCGACCCTCACGCCCGGGCGGCTGCCATTGCTGGCGCCACAGCATTGCGAAGGACTGCCAGCGATTGAGCTCGCCCACCCGCCGCGGCGGCGCGACGGGTTCGCGCTGCAGGAAGATCGCGATGATCGCATCGCTGCTGGCGCCGGTGACTTTACCGATGCGCTCAGCCAACGCTGCGAACCACGCGCGCCAGCCCGGGGGAAACTCACCCGGCGGCAGCTCCGGACGCAACGACTTGCGCGCGCGCTTGCGCAGGGCTTCGACTACTTCCGCGGCGGAGAACACTCGCGCCGGAACCGCTTACGCCGCGTCGCGCGGCATGTAGGGCGCGTCGCCGGTCGCGTGGTCGGTGGCGTCGCGCACTGCGGTCACACCCGGCACCTTCGTCAACAGCGTTTTCTCGATGCCCTGCTTCAAGGTCACATCGACCATGCCGCAGCCATGGCAACCGCCGCCGAAGCGCAGCACGACCACGCCGTCGCCAGTGACTTCCTGTACCTCGACATGACCCTTGTGCTGCGCGAGTTGCGGATTGATCTCGTGCTCCACCAGCCAGCGCACGCGTTCGACCAGCGATGCAGACTCAGCCGGCACTTCACCCTTGATCCTGGGCGCGCGGATCTGCAGCTGGCCGCCGGTCGCCTTGTTCTCGTAATCGATCTCGGCACTGTCCAGATACTGCGTGCTGGCCGCATCCACCCACAGGGTGAAGCCTTCACAGTCGATCGCCCATTCGTCGCCATGCAGGTCGCCGGGCTCGGCGAACTCGAGCCGCACGTCGGCCGTGGCCGTCCCGGGATGCATCGCCGACAGGCGCACGCCGAGGCCTGGCAGGTCCTCGCGCTCGATCAGCTTGCGGAAATGGCTCTGCGCGGATTCGGAAATCTGGATCATGGGGCTATTCTAGCGGCCCCCGCAGCGCACGTTGTGGCGACTCCACCCTCCGACCACGCCCGATATGCTTTGGTTCATGCGCCCGCAATGGGCCGCATGCAAGGAATCCCGCCATGTCCGACCTGATCCCCCTCATCGACGCCCACTGCATCCCCCGCAAAGGCAGCGAACACAAACTGAGCGAGGCCCGCGTCCGCGAACTGCTGCCCGACGTGCCCGGTTGGGA
>DASZZT010000029.1:0-20423 GCA_035543275.1 Luteimonas sp.
GTGGCCGGATACGCTGCCGGCTGCGCTACGGCGTGAACTGCGTCTGGCTGCGCAACGGCATGCTGCTTCGCGGCCAGACGCATCGATGGCACCATAGTCCGCTATGTTCAAGCCCATCCCCGTCGCCATCGGCCTGCGCTATCTCCGCGCCAAGCGCCGCAATGGTTTCATTTCCTTCATCTCGATGGCATCGATCCTGGGCATCGCCATTGGCGTCGCCGCGCTGATCACCACGCTGGCGGTGATGAGCGGATTCCAGCGCGAGATCCGCGACCGCATGCTGGAGATGGCGGCGCACGCCACCGTCAGCGCCGATGGCGCGGCGATGGACAACTGGCGCCAGTCGGTCACCGAGGCCTATCGCGACAAGCGCGTCGCGGGCGCGGCGCCCTACATTGAGACGCAGGCATTGCTGGCCGGTCCGCAACGGCAGCCGGCGATCGTGCGTGGCGTGCTGCCGGGCGAGGAGGGCAAGGTCTCGGTGCTCGCGCAGAAGATGGTGCAGGGCAAGCTCTCCGACCTGATGCCGGGCAGCTTCAACATCGTGCTTGGCAAGGAACTGGCGGTATGGCTGGGCGTGGGCGTCGGCGACAGTGTGATCGTGACCACCGATTTCCAGACCACGCCGCTGGGCGCGATCCCGCAGCTCAAGCGCTTCAAGGTCAGCGGACTGTTCGAGGCCGGCTACCAGGAATTCGACCGCGGCCTGGCCGTGGTCAACCTGCAGGACGCGCAACGCCTGCTGCGCATGGGCGATGGCGTCACCGGCGTGCGCCTGCGCCTGCACGACATGGATCTGGCGTGGGACGTCGCGCGCGACCTCGCGTTGCGGCTGAAGGGTCCGTACCGCGTCAGCGACTGGACCAGCGACAACGCCAACATGTTCCGCGCGCTCAGGCTGGAGAAGACGATGATGGCGATCCTGCTGTCGCTGATCATCGCCATGGGCGCGTTCAACCTGGTGTCCTCGCAAGTGATGCTGGTCACCGACAAGCAGGCCGACATCGCGATCCTGCGCACCCTCGGGCTGACGCCGCGCGGGGTGATGCAGGTGTTCATGGTGCAGGGCTCGATGATCGGGGTGATCGGCACCGTGCTCGGCGTGGTCGGCGGCATCGTGCTGACGCTCAACCTGGAGCACATCCTGCGCGGGATCGAGGACGTGCTCGGCGTGCAGCTGATGCCGGAGGACGTCTACTACATCACCGGCCTGCCGACCCAGCTCGAGGCCAGCGACGTCACGATCATCGCAATGGTCGCACTGGCGATGGCGTTCCTGGCCACGATCTATCCGGCGTGGCGCGCGGCGCGCACTGCGCCGGCGGAGGCGCTGCGCTATGAATGACACAGCCGTGGTCCAGGATGCAGTGATTCACTGCGAGGGGCTGGGCAAGACCTATGCAGAGGGCACGCTGTACACGCCCGTGTTCGACGGCCTCGATCTCACCGTACATGCCGGCGAGACTGTTGCCATTCTCGGCGTGTCCGGCGCCGGCAAGAGCACGCTGCTGCACCTGCTCGGCGGACTCGATACGCCGACTGCGGGCGAGGTCTACGTTGCTGGCCAGAAGATGAGCGCGCTGTCTGATGCCGCACGCGGGCGGCTGCGCAACCGTGCGCTCGGCTTCGTCTATCAGTTCCATCATCTGCTGCCGGAATTCACGGCGCTTGAGAACGTGATGCTGCCAGTGCTGCTCAACGGCACCAGCGTCGTCGACGCGTCCAAGCGTGCGCAGGCGTTGCTTGAATCGGTGGGTCTCGGTCATCGGCTCGAACACAAGCCGGGCGAGCTGTCTGGCGGCGAACGCCAGCGTGCCGCGGTGGCGCGCGCGCTGGTCAATGCACCAGCCTGCGTGCTCGGCGACGAGCCAACCGGCAACCTTGATGAAAAAACTGCCGCCAAGGTGTTCGCGCAGATGCTCGAACTCAACCGCGCGCAGCGCACCAGCCTGGTGCTGGTGACCCACGATCGCAGGCTGGCGCGACGGCTCGACCGCGTGCTGGAACTCCACGAAGGCAAGCTCCGGGAATTGCCACCCAACGAGGTGTAGGACGATGCATGACGCGGCAAGGACGCCGCCCTTGGGAATCGCCGTCGCGCTGGCATTGCTGGCTGGCGTCGGCGGCTGCCTGTGTCTGCCGCGATTACTGCCGTGGCCGCTGCTGGCGATGGCTGCCTTCGTAATCGGATTCGCGCTGTGGCTGCGGCCCGGCCGCGTGCGCATCGCCGGCGCGCTGCTGGGTGGGTTCGGCCTCGCGGGCCTGCACGCGGCGTCGACGCTGGCGCAGCAGTTGCCGCCTTCCTTCGAACACCAGGATCTCGTCGTCAGTGGCCGTGTGCTCGATCTGCCACAGCACGAGCCGCGACGTACCCGCTTCCTGCTGCGCGTGGATCACGATGCCGCGCAGCCGGCACCGGTGCGCGGCAAGCTGCTGCAACTGGCGTGGTATGACGATTACCACGCGGCCAGATTGCACAGCGCGCTGCCGCGTCTGCGGGTCGCGTCCGGCAGCCATTGGCGACTGCACCTGCGCCTACGTGCGCCGCGCGGGCTGCGCAATCCCGGTGGCTTCGACAGTGAGAAGCACGCTCTGGCCGAGCGGATCGCGGCGACCGGTTACGTGCGCGACCCCGATGTTGCGCGACAGCTGTCGCCCGCGCGCGGCCTCGATGCCTGGCGCGCGCGGATGTCGACCCGGATCGCGCACGCGGTGCCGGCGGCATCCTCGCGATTCGTGCGCGCACTGGCGCTCGGCGACACCCGCGCGCTCGACGACACCGACTGGGAACAATTACGCGCGACCGGCGTCACCCACCTGATCGCGATCTCCGGTTTCCACGTCGGCCTGGTCGCCGGCTTCTTCGCGCTGCTGGTCTCGTTGCTGTGGCGACTTTGGCCTGCGCTTGGCCGGCGCTTGCCGAGGCCGCATGCGGCGGCGATTGCAGCCTTGCTCGGCGCGCTCGGCTACGCTGCGGTCGCCGGGTTCGCATTGCCTACCGTGCGAACGGTGCTGATGATCGCGATAGTCGTAGCGGCCCGGCTGGCGCGGCGTGCGCAACGTGCGGCCGATGCGCTGGCACTGGCGGCGATCGCGGTGTTGCTGGTCGATCCGCTCGCGGTGCTGGCGCCGGGCTTCTGGCTGAGTTTCGTCGGCGTGGCGTGGTTGCTGTGGTGCCTGCCGCATGGCACGGGCAAGTCCTGGCGCGCGCTGCTGCGCGAGTTCTTCAGTGCGCAGGCGGTGGCGACGATCGGGCTGCTGCCGCTGAGCGCGATACTGTTTGGGCAAGCCTCGCTGGCCGGGCCGCTAGCGAACATGGTCGCGATCCCGTGGTGGAGTCTGGTGGTCGTGCCATTGGCGCTGTCCGGCACCGCGCTGGAAGCGCTGCACGCGGGCTGGGGCGCGTGGGCCTGGCGTTTGGCGGCCTTCACCTTTGACCTGAGCTGGCCGTTGTTCCAGAAGCTCGCTGCAAGCCCACTGGCCTTGTGGTGGTTGCCGCAACCGGCATGGTTCGCGTTGCCGCTGGCACTGCTCGGCGGATTCTGGCTGCTGCTGCCGCGCGGCGTGCCCGGCAAACCGCTGGCGCTGTTGCTGTGGCTGCCGCTGTTGTGGCCGCAGCGCGAGTTGCCGCGTCACGGAGAAGCCGAGCTGCAGGTGATCGACGTCGGCCAGGGCCTTTCGGTGCTGGTGCGCACGGCACACCACGCGTTGCTATACGACACCGGGCCGGCGGTGCCGGACGGGTTCGATGCCGGCGACCGCGCGGTGGTGCCGACTCTGCGTGCGCTCGGCGTGCGCCGGCTCGACGTGATCACCATCAGCCACGGCGACAACGACCACGCTGGCGGCTTCGCGGCGGTCGCGCGGGCCTTTCCGCCCGCGTTGGCATTGACCCCGGATGGTGCGCCGCCGTTGCCGCAGGGCCGGCCCTGTCGCGCCGGCCTGACGTGGCAGTGGGACGGCGTGAGTTTTCGCTTCCTGCATCCGCCGCGGTATTTCCCGTACCTGGGCAACGAGGCCGGATGCGTGCTGCGGGTCGAGTCGGCGCACGGAGTCGCGCTGCTACCCGCCGACATCGGCGAAGTCATCGAGCATGCCCTGTTGCGCCGCGACCGCGCGGAACTGCATGCCGACGTGGTGCTGATGCCGCACCACGGCAGCGGTGGTTCATCCACGGATGCCTTCATCGTGGCCACCGGGGCGCATCTGGCCATCGCCTCGGCCGGTTACGCCAATCGCTTCCGGCACCCGCGCCCGGAGGTGGTCGGGCGCTGGCAACACGCCGGTGCCGACGTCGCGAATACGGCCGACACCGGCGCAGTCCGCGTGCGCCTGGCCGCGGCGGGCATCGAAGTGGAACGGGAGCGGAGCACACGAGCCCGGTTGTGGGACGCCGTGCGCCGGCACGAGCAGGGGCTGTAGGCGGCCTCGCGACGCCATCGGTGCTGGGGGGGGCGAAGGGCGGCGGCAAGCGGGTCGCCCAGCGCGCGGCGGCGCGTTGAAATGGACGGTATGTGTGGTGTTGTCCCGGCGCGGCTATCCTATCGGCCGGAATGACGCGGCCCTGCAGTCATTCAGATTTCTGCCGGAGGATCGCGCGTGCTGGAACTGGTGAAGGCGGGTGGCTGGCCGATGATTCCGCTGCTGCTGCTGTCGGCGGTGGGGCTGGCGATCATCGTCGAGCGCTTCTGGACGCTGCGGCGCAAGTCGGTGCTGCCGCCCGGGCTGGGCGGCGAAGTGCGGGCCTGGGCCGCGCGCGGCAAGCTCGATCCGGCGCACATCGAATCCTTGCGCGTGATGTCGCCGCTGGGCGCCTTGCTGGCCGCCGCGCTCGACGTGCGCAGCCGCCCACGCGACCTCGTACGCGAGCGCATCGAGGATGTGGGTCGGCACCTGGTGCACAGGATGGAGCGCCACCTCAACACGCTCGGCACGATCGCCGCCGCCGGCCCGCTGCTGGGCCTGTTCGGCACCGTGGTCGGGATGATCCAGATGTTCCTCGGCATCCTCGACCACGGCGTTGGCGACGTGAACCAGCTCGCCGGCGGCATCGGCAAGGCGCTGGTGTGCACCGCCACCGGCATGATCGTGGCGATCCCGGCGCTGATGTTCCACCGCTATTTCCGCGGCCGCATCGCCGGGTACATCGTCGACATGGAGCACGAGGCGATCCAGTTGCTCGATACGCTGGATCTGCGGCCGGCTTCGGCACGCGTCGCGCCCGGCGCCATGGGCATCACCCCGGCGGTCGCTGCGAGCTGATCTGCATGCGCATCCGCGACCATCGCGCCGACGACGAGCCGGAGATCAGCCTGATCCCGCTGATCGACGTCGTGCTGTGCCTGATCATCTTCTTCGTGATCACCACCACGTTCGACACCCGCTCGGTGTTGAAGCTGGAGCTGCCGCGCGCCGACGGCGAGCCGGCAGAGGCGCAATCCAACGCGCTGAGCGTGCTGGTCAACGCCGATGGCCGCTATTTCATCGGCGACCGTGAGGCGCTGCGCACCGATGTCGAATCCCTGAAACGCACCATCGCCGAGGTTGCTGGCGACGATCGCAATCGCAGCGTGCTGCTGCGTGCCGATGGCCGCACGCCGCACCAGGCCGTGGTGACGGCCCTGGATGCGCTCGGCCAGCTCGGTTTCCGTCGCATTTCGATTGCCACCGCACAGACCACCAGCGTGCCGGAGCCGAAGCGATGAGCCAGGTCGTGTCGCCGTGGCAGACCTATCGGCGACTGCTTGGTTTTGCCCGTCCCTACCGCGCGCTGCTGGCGTTGTCGTTGCTGGGCATGGTGGTCGAGGCCGTCGCCGGTGGCGGCTTCACCAAGTTGATGCAGCCGGTGGTCAACGAGACCTTCATCAACAAGAACGCGTCGCTGAGCGTGGTGTTGCCACTGGCGATCATCGGCCTGTTCCTGCTGCGCGGCATCGCCGGCTACCTGACCGACATGAGCATGGCCAAGTCCGGGCGCAGTATCGCCCGCGACCTGCGGGTGCAGGTGCTGGGCAAATACCTGCGCCTGCCGGGATTGCGCTTCGATACCGAGCCGGTGCCGTCGATGCTGGTCAAGCTCGGCTCGGACAGCGATCAGGTCGCGCAGGCCGCGATTGATGCCATGAAGGTGATGCTGCAGCAGTCGCTGCAGGTGATCGTGATGCTCGTGGTGATGTTGTGGACCAGCTGGCAGGTGACGATCGCGATTTTGCTGCTCGGTCCGCCGCTGGCGTGGATGATGGACAACGTCGGCCGTCGCTACCGCCTCATCAGTCACCGGATCCAGGAAAGCGGCTCGCAGTTGCTGCAGGCCGCCGACCAGGCGCTGTCCAACCAGCAGGAAGTCAAGATCTACGGTGCGCAGGGCGTCGAGCTGGAACGCTATACCGCGTTGGCCGACACCAACCTCCAGCTGAGCATGAAGGTCGAATCGACCCGCAGCATCTCGTCGGCACTGGTGCAGCTGATGGGGTCGGTTGGCCTGGCGCTGCTGCTGTTCTTCGCCGGTCGCGAGGCACTGGCAGGGCGCCTGGATGCCGGCGGCTTCGTCACCCTGATGATCTCGATGATGGCGATCATCCCGGCACTGAAGCAGCTGACCAACGTGCAGGGCATGCTGCAGCGCGGGGTGGCGTCGGCCGAACGCCTGTTCGACGTGTTCGATGCGCAGGACGAACGCGACGACGGCACGCGACCCTTGCAGCGCACACAAGGCCTGCTCGAATTTCGCGACGTCAGCGCGCGCTATCCGGGCCAGGCGCAAGCGGCCCTGGATGCGGTCAGCTTTACCGCGCGACCGGGCACCGTAACCGCGATCGTCGGTCGTTCCGGCAGCGGCAAGTCGACCCTGGTCAAGTTGATTCCCAGGTTCTACGAAGTCGAAAGCGGGTCAATCCTGCTCGACGGCCACCCGCTGCGCGACTACCGGCTCGCCGACCTGCGCCGGCAGATCGCGCTGGTCGGCCAGCAGGTGATGCTGTTCGACAGCAGCGTCGCGGCCAACGTCGCCTACGGCGAATTGCAGCAGGCGGGTGCGGACGCACTGGCGCGTGCAGTGCAGGACGCCAACGCGGCCGAATTCGTCGAGCGACTGCCGGACGGACTGCAGACCGCCATCGGCAGCAACGGCGGACGCCTGTCCGGCGGCCAGCGCCAGCGGATCGCGATTGCCCGCGCCATGCTCAAGGATGCGCCGATCCTGATCCTCGACGAGGCGACCGCAGCGCTCGATACCGAATCGGAGCGACTGGTGCAGGACGCGCTGGCGCACCTGATGCCGGATCGCACCACGTTGGTGATCGCGCATCGCCTGTCGACCATCGAGCATGCCGACCAGGTGCTGGTGCTGGATCAAGGCCGCCTGGTGGAGCAGGGCACCCATGCCGAGTTGCTGGCGCGCGACGGGCTCTACGCGCACCTGCACCGGGTTCAGTTTCGCGAACCCCAGTTACGCGAGCCGGACAGCGCATGAGTTCGGGCCTGCGCAAGCCGCCGGCGTACTGGTTCGGCGACCAGCCGCCGCCGATGTCGGCGCGGCTGCTGTCCGCTCTCTATGCAGGCGTGATCGGACTGCGCACGATGCTGTACCGGCGCGGTTTATTGCGACGCGTGCAGGTGACGGTGCCCGTGATCGTGGTCGGCAACCTCATCGCTGGCGGCAGCGGCAAGACGCCGCTGGTGGTCGCGCTGGTCGAACGCCTGCGCAGTGCCGGCTGGACGCCGGGCGTGGCGACCCGTGGTTACGGTCGTGACCATGCATCTCAAGCACTCTGGGTCGAACGCGGCACCGATCCCGCCATCGGTGGCGATGAGCCGGTGCTGATCGCGCGCCGCACCGGCGTAAAAGTGCGTGCCGACCGCGATCGCGTCGCCGCAGCGCGCGCGCTGATCGCCGCCGGCTGCGATGTCGTTGTCTGCGACGACGGCCTGCAGCACTACCGACTGCAGCGCGATATCGAAATCGAAGTGGTCGACGGCCGACGTCGCTACGGCAATGGCCGCCTGCTGCCGGCGGGTCCGCTGCGCGAGCCGGTCGCGCGTGCCGCCCGCTGCGACTTCCATGTGCTGAATCGTCCCGCCGATGACGCGGATGCAAGTTCCGATGCGTCGCAGCCCGGCTTCGGTGAATGGCCGATGCGCGTGCGCACCGAAAACGCCTTGCCGATGGTGGGCGGTCGTCCACGACCGTTGTCGACGCTGTCCGGGCAGCGTGTGCACGCGATGGCCGGCATTGGCGATCCGCAACGGTTCTTCGGCTCATTGCGCGCGCACGGTATCGCCGTGGTGCCGCATGCCTTTGCCGACCATCATCGCTACGTGGCCGCGGATTTCCAGTTTGGCAGCGACCTGCCGGTGCTGATGACCGAGAAGGACGCGGTCAAGTGCATGGCCTTCGCAAGCGAGCGCCATTACAGCGTTCCGGCGCAGGCGGAATTGCCCGAGGCGTTCTGGATCGCGCTGCTCGATCGATTGCCGCCGCGGCCGGAGACGGTGGCATGAGCGCCGAGGCGTGAGCATGGAGGCATGAGCATGGAATTCGTCGTCGCCATTCCGGCACGGTTCGCAGCCACCCGGCTGCCCGGCAAGCCGCTGCGCCTGCTTGCCGGCGAGCCGCTCATTCTGCACGTTGCCCGCCGCGCGCTGGCAGCCGGTGCGCGCGAGGTCTGGGTGGCCGCGGACGACGCGCGCATCGCCGACGCCCTGAAGGGCAGCGGTGTGCGCGTGGCGATGACTTCGCCGCAGCATCTCTCCGGCAGCGACCGCTTGGCCGAATGCGCCGGCATCGCCGGCTGGGACGACGACACGATCGTCGTCAACCTGCAGGGTGATGAACCGTTTGCGCCGGCGGCGGGTATCCGTGCGGTTGTCGAGACACTGCAAGCGTCGCAAGCCGAAATGAGCACGCTCGCTGCAGTCATCACCGACGCGCAGACGCTGTTCGATCCGAACGTGGTCAAGCTGGTCTGTACCCATGACAGCCGTGCCGACTACGGTGACGCGCTGTATTTCAGCCGCGCGCCGATTCCGTGGCCGCGCGACGCCTTCACCCACGATCGCAGCGCGCTGCCAGCCGATGGTGTGTGGTTGCGACACATTGGCATCTACGGCTATCGCGCCGGCTTCCTGAAACGGTTTGCGGCGCTGCCGCCGGGACGGCTGGAGCGGATCGAATCGCTGGAGCAGCTGCGCGCGCTGGAAGCAGGCTTCCGCATCGCCGTGGGGCTGACGCCGGAGCCATTTCCCGGCGGTGTCGACACGCCCGAGGATCTCGCGCGCGCCGAGCATCGTCTCGCCGCCAGCCACTGAGCGAGGCAGCTACGGATTGACGCATAATCGTGTCCTCGGGTAGCTGGACCTGATCCTGGACGTGATCATGATGGATACCGCGATCGCCCCCGAATTCCCGCAGTCGCTGGAATGGCTCAATTTGCCGTTGCCACTGCGCATGGCTGAGCTGCGCGGCCGGGTCTGCGCGCTGGGCTTCGTCAACACCGGCTCGGCCTGGTCGCTGCAACGTTTGCATGACCTGGCACAGCTGCAGGCGCGCCACGGCGAGCGCATGCAGGTGCTCGCGGTGCACGTGCCGCGCTTCGACCACGAGCGCGACAGTCGCCGCATCGTCAAACACCTGAACCGGCACGGTTTCGAGTTCCCGGTCGCGCATGACCCCGACTGGACACTGTGGCAGCAGTACGGCATCGAAGCCTGGCCGACAGTAGTGCTGATCGACGGCAACGGGCGGTTGCGCGAACGCATCGTTGGTGACGGCCCGGTGCGCGAGCTGGATGCGTTGGCCGCGCGGCTGTGCGCGGAGCAGGGCATGGCACCAGGCGGCACCGAGCCGATCGAAGTGCGCCGCCGTGCCGAGCCGGCGATGCCGCTGCGGTTTCCCACTGGCCTGGCGATCAACGGCCAATATCTGTACGTCGCCGACAGCGGCCACCACCGCGTGCTCGAATGCGATCACGCCGGGCGCGTGCTGCGGCAGTTCGGCAGCGGCGGTCCCGGTTTCATCGATGGCCCCTCGGAGCTGGCCGCCTTTGTCCGGCCGCATGGCTTGTGTCTGCAGCGCGACACGCTCTATGTGGCCGATACCGACAACCACGCGGTGCGTCGCATTCACCTGCGCAGCGGCGACGTTGATACCCTGTGCGGCGCGGGTCGCCCCGGGGATACCGTACCCGGAACGGTGACCGACCCCCGTTTGATGACACTGCACCAGCCGCGTGCGGTGGCGCTCTCCGGCGAGGCATTGCTGATCGCCTGCCGTGGCGACAATCGCATCTGGCATTACGACCTGGGCAAGGACACCCTTCAGCTGGCGGCTGGCAATGGCGCGCTGGAGATTCGCGACGGTTGCGGCGAGGCAGCGGCGTTCGCCGAGCCGGTGGCGCTCGCCGTGGTGCAGCAGCGGGTCTACGTCTGTGATGGCATCGGCTCGGCGATCCGCTCGTTGAACCTGTCCAGCCGCGGGGTCACCACCCTCGTCGGCCAGGATCCGTGGAACTACGGACGCAACGACGGCATCCGCAGCGACGCGCGGTTGCAGGATCCGCAGGCGATCGCACTGGATCCGGATGCGCCGGTGCTATGGATCGCCGACAGCGGCAACGACCTGCTGCGCATGCTGCGGCTCGGCGGCGGCGAACTGGCCACCTATCCGCTGTCGCAACCCCTGCATGCGCCGTCGGGACTGGCGGTAGCCGACGGCGTGGTCTGGATCGCCGACACCGACGCCCATGCCGTGCTGCGGCTCGACACGCACAGCGGTGCCTTGCACCACGTGCCGATCGGCGAATGACGGAACTGCCCGCGAGCTTCGACGGCAAGGCATTCGTCCGCGGTCTGAGCACGGCCCCCGGCGTCTACCGGATGCTGGCCGCGGACGACAGCGTGCTCTACGTCGGCAAGGCCGGCGCCCTGAAGAAGCGCGTTGCCAGCTATTTCAGCGCCACCCCGAAGTCCACGCGGACGCTGGCGATGCTGGCTCAGGTCGCGCGCATGGACGTCACCGTCACCCGCACCGAGGCCGAGGCGCTGCTGCTGGAGAACCAGTTGATCAAGTCGCTCAAGCCGCGCTACAACGTGCTGCTGCGCGACGACAAGAGCTATCCGTACGTGCTGCTGACGCAGGAGCCGTGGCCGCGGCTGGCGATGCATCGCGGCGCACGCGCGATTCCCGGCCGCTACTTCGGCCCGTATCCGAGCGTGGTTGCGGTGCGCGACACGCTCAACCTGATGCACAAGCTGTTTCGTCTGCGCAGTTGCGAGGACAGCGTGTTCCGCAATCGCTCGCGACCGTGCCTGCAATACCAGATTGGCCGCTGCAGCGCACCCTGCGTCGGCCTCGTCCAAGCGCGTGATTACGCCGAATCGGTGCGTCGCGTCGGCCTGTTCCTCGACGGTCGTAGCGACGAGCTCGGCCGCGAACTGGACGAGTCCATGGCAGCGGCCAGCGCGCGCCTGGACTTCGAGGAAGCCGCTCGCTCGCGCGACCTGATCGCCACGATCCGCAAGCTGCAGGCGCGGCAATACGTCGATGGCCGCGCCGCCGACCTCGACGTGCTCGCCTGCGCGATGCAGGGCACGCACGCCTGCGTCCTGCTGCTGGCGTTCCGCGACGGTCGCAACCTCGGTACCCGCGCGTTCTTTCCCAAGACCAACGGCGTCGACAATGCCGCCGAAGTACTGGCAGCCTTCGTCTCCCAGTACTACGCAGAACAACCGCCGCCGGGCGAGATCGTGCTCGACCGCGACATCGACGATCGCGAGTTGTTGCAGCAGGCGCTCTCGATCGCCGCCGGCAAGCGCGTGCAGTTGAAGGCCAGCGTGCGCGGTGAACGCGCCGGCTACCTCGATCTTGCGCGCCGCAATGCCGAGCTGTCGCTGGCGACGGAACTGGGCAGCCATGCCGCGCAGCAGACACGGCTGGCGTCATTGCGCGAGCTGCTCGGGCTCGCGGAGTCGCCGCAGCGGATCGAGTGCTTCGACATCAGCCACACCATGGGCGAGGCGACGGTGGCCTCGTGCGTGGTGTTCGATGCCGAAGGCCCCGCGCGCGGCCAGTACCGCCGCTACAACATCGCCGGCATCGAGCCGGGCGACGATTACGCAGCGATGCACCAGGCGCTGGAGCGGCGGTTCCGGCGCGCGGTCGAAGAAGGCGGGGTGTTGCCGGATCTGTTGCTGATCGACGGTGGCGCCGGGCAAGTCACGCAGGCGCGCGCGGTGCTGGCGGATCTCGGCATCGGCAGCGTGACCCTGGTCGGCGTGGCAAAAGGTCCTGCACGCAGGCCCGGCGACGAGGAATTGCTGCTGCCCGACGGCCGCGCGCTGCGGCCCGGGCCGGAATCTCCGGGCCTGCAGCTGATCCAGCAGGTGCGCGACGAGGCGCACCGATTCGCCATCACCGGCCACCGCGGCCGTCGCCAGAAGACGCGTAACAGCAGCCGGCTGGAGGATATTCCGGGCATCGGCCCGCGCCGACGCGCTAACCTGTTGCGGCATTTCGGCGGACTGGCCGGGCTGAAGGCAGCGGGCGCGGAGGAGATCGCCCGCGTCGACGGCATCAACAGCGCGCTCGCCGAACGCATCTATGCCAGCCTGCACGGCTTGCCGGATGCGCAGGCAGTAATCCAGCGGAGCGAAGGATGAAGTTGACGGTACCGACGATGCTGACCCTGCTGCGGATCCTGATGATCCCGGTGCTCGCGGTCGTGTTCTATCTGCCCTACGGGTGGACCAATTTCGCCGCTGCGCTGGTGTTTGCGCTAGCCTCGCTCACCGACTGGCTGGACGGCTGGATCGCGCGCCGCTACCACCAGTATTCGGCGTTCGGCGCCTTCCTTGATCCGGTTGCCGACAAGCTGATGGTGGCGACCGCATTGTTCCTGATCGTTCAGGGCCATCCGACCGCATGGATGGCACTGTGGGCGGCGGTGATCGTCGGCCGCGAGATCGCGGTCTCGGCCCTGCGCGAATGGATGGCCGAACTCGGCCAGCGGGCGAGGGTGGCCGTGGCCACGGTAGGCAAGATCAAGACCATCGCGCAGATGGTCGCCTTGTTGTGCCTGTTGTACGCGATCAACCCTGCCAAACCGCCGCACCCGATGCCGTGGATGGGTGATGTGATTTTCCACATCGGTGACTGGCTGCTGGCCATCGCGGCGCTGCTGACGCTGTGGTCCGGCTTCGATCACCTGCGCGCGGCGTGGCCGGTGCTGCGGGCCGGCGAGGTACTGGCAGGCGAGGTGCCGACAGTTGACACCGCCACGACGGACAGTAAAATTACCGGCTCAGTGCGGGAATAGCTCAGTTGGTAGAGCGCAACCTTGCCAAGGTTGAGGTCGCGAGTTCGAGTCTCGTTTCCCGCTCCAGCTTTTTCGCAGACCCCGGCTTGCCGGGGTTTGTTTTTTCCGGATCGCGCGGCGGCAGCTGGGCAGCAACGGCGCGATATGGAACAATTGAAAACGTCACCGGCCGGGTGGCAGAGTGGTTATGCAGCGGACTGCAAATCCGCGTACGCCGGTTCAATTCCGACCTCGGCCTCCAATACGTTGTTTAGGTGCTATGTCATCCAGAAATCCCGGCTTCGGCCGGGATTTTTGTTTGCGGCGCGGTTCGGGCACCATGGCGCCGAGCCCGGGTGGCGAAACTGGTATACGCAAGGGACTTAAAATCCCTCGATGGCAACATCATGTGGGTTCGATCCCCACTCCGGGCACCAAGAGCGTCCTCGAAAGCGGGTGTCGAGGCGCGTTGCGACGCGTTGCATTCCATCGCAACATGCGGGATGGTCGCGGCGCGGTTCGATCCCGACTCCGGGGCACCACTCACGCGTCGAGGAAGAGGCATGCAGGATCTGGCCAGTGCGCGCATCGGCGTGATCGGGCTCGGCTATGTCGGCCTGCCGCTGGCGGTCGAATTCGGCAAGCGCTACGACACCCTTGGGTATGACATCGACGCCACCCGGATCGCGGCACTGCGTGGCGGCGGCGACTGCAACCGCGAAGTCGGCCCCGAGGAACTCGCTGCGTCGTCCAGGTTGCGGCTCAGCGCATCGCTCGATGACCTGCGCGACCGCAACGTCTATATCGTCACCGTGCCGACCCCGATCGACGAGCACAAGCGTCCCGACTTCAGCCCATTGATCCAGGCCAGTTGCAGCATCGGCGGCGTGCTCGAACGCGGCGACGTGGTGATCTACGAATCCACTGTCTATCCCGGCGCGACCGAGGAGATCTGCGTGCCGGAACTGGAGCGCGCATCCGGCCTGCGTTTCAATGCCGATTTCTTCGTCGGCTACAGCCCCGAGCGGATCAATCCCGGCGATCACCAGCGTCGCCTGGTCGACATTCCGAAGGTGACCTCGGGCTCGACGCCGGAGGCCGCCGAGTTCATCGATGCCTTGTATCGCAGCATCATCACCGCCGGCACCCACAAGGCATCGAGCCTGAAGGTGGCCGAGGCGGCGAAAGTGGTCGAGAACACCCAGCGCGATGCCAACATCGCCTTGATCAACGAGTTCGCGTTGATCTTCCACCGGCTCGGCATCGATACCACCGAGGTGCTCGAAGCGGCAGGCACGAAATGGAACTTCCTGCCATTCCGCCCCGGCCTGGTCGGCGGCCACTGCATCGGCGTGGATCCGTACTACCTGATCCAGAAGGCGCAATCGGCCGGCTATTACCCGGACATCCTGCTGGCCTGCCGCCGCATCAACGACGCGATGGGCCAGCACATCGCCGCCGAGGTGATCAAGCTGATGAGCCAGCGCGGCATCGCCATCGCCGGCGCGCGGATCCTGATCCTCGGTATCACCTTCAAGGAAAACTGCCCGGACCTGCGCAATACCCGGGTGATCGATCTTGCGCGGGAGTTCACGGACTACGGCGCCGTCGTCGACATCCACGATCCCTGGGCGGATCGCGCGCAGGCGATGCACGAATACGGCGTCGAGCTGCTGGCCCACGCGCCCGAGGCAGGGCGTTACGACGCGATCGTGGTCGCGGTCGCGCACGACGAGTTCCGTGCACTCGGTGTCGACGGCCTGCGGCGACTGGCCAGCGGCCGCGCAGTGATCTACGACATCAAGGGCATCTTCCCGAAGGACGCGGTCGACGCGCGCTTGTAACCGCGACTCCTCACGCAAGGTATCCTCGGGATATCGCGAGGGGGTAAGTCGATGC
Organism: Luteimonas sp.; assembly: GCA_035543275.1. GTDB lineage: Bacteria > Pseudomonadota > Gammaproteobacteria > Xanthomonadales > Xanthomonadaceae > Cognatiluteimonas. The sequence continues at coordinate 15,189 of DASZZT010000029.1, forward strand.
TGCGCTATGCCGTCTACGCCGCCAGCTTGGCAACGCGCGTCCTGCACCGCGGCAAGCTGCTTTAGCCATTGTAGGAGCGCCCCATGGGCGCGATGCCGTTAGCGCGGATGGCGCAAGATCAAAAACAATCGCGCCCATGGGGCGCTCCTAACAGAAGTAATTGCAGCACGCGCTCCGGCGGTCGCCCGATCACCGCGCGGTCACCATGCACGAAGATCGGGCGTTCGATCAGTCGCGGATGCGCAGCCATCGCCGCGATCAGCGTGTCGTCGTCGAGCGACGCGTCGGCAAGTCCGAGTTCGGTGTATTCCGGCTCGCCGCGGCGGAGCAGGGCGCGCGGCGGAATGCCGAGCATACGCAGCAGTGCACGCAGTTCGTCGGCGGACGGCGGTTGTTCCAGATAGGGCGCGATTTCTGGTTCGATGCCGCGTTGCTGCAGCAATTCCAGTGCCGCACGTGATTTGGAACAATGCGGATTGTGATACAGCCGGGTCGTCGTCACGATGGCCTCATCGAAAACGCCAAGGCCGGCTTGCGCCGGTCTTTGTCTGCATTTGGTGGGCGGTGCAGGGTTCGAACCTGCGACCCTTGCCGTGTGAAGGCAATGCTCTACCGCTGAGCTAACCGCCCGGGGTCGCGTAGTTTAAGGGCTGGGTTACGGGCGGACAAGCCGGAGGCGGCTCAAGGGTTGGCAGCTAGCATCGATCCTTTCAGTCGAGGTAGGCGCGGGTCAGGGTGTTGAGGTGCAGGCGTTCGGCGTCGCGCAGGAACGGCGCCAGCAGCATCATCACCTGGACGATGCCATCGCGGATCGAGGCCTGTTCGTCCTTGTCGCCGCGGGCAGCGGCATAGTTCATCCAGAAGGTGGACACCACCAGCACGTTGGTGGCGGCGGCGTCGAGTTCCGCGGCCGAGGCGCGCATCACCCCGGCCCGCGACAGGCCGCGCATCACCGCGTGTGCCTGCTCGTCTGCGCGCTTGAGGATGCGCGCGAAGCGCAGGCGCAGGCGGCGGTTGCGGCTGAGGATGTCGACCAGGTCGCGATAGAGAAACCGGTAGTCCCAGATGCACTCGAACACCAGGTGCAGCTGCAGCCAGACATCCTCCAGGCCTGGCAGGCGGCCGCTGGGCGCGGCAAGCGCGGCATCGATGCGGACTTCGTATCTGCCGAAGAGTTGTTCGATGATGTCGTTCTTGTTGCGGAAGTGGTAGTACAGGTTGCCGGGGCTGATCTCCAGTTCGTTGGCGATATGGTTGGTGGTGACGTTCGGCTCGCCCTGCGCGTTGAACATCGCAAGCGACGCATCGAGAATGCGCTGCCGGGTCTGCCGTGCCATGGTCGCGCCTCAGGCCCAGGCGGCCTTCAGAACGCCCGGCACTGCACGAATCGAACCGGAAGCGCGCTGTTCGGCGGCGGCTGCAGCTGGATGCGTGATGCACCAAGCTCATCGTAACGTTCAAGCAATGGGCAGATGTCGTGCAGGGGGTCGGCCTGCGCGTCGAGCAGGTAGACCAGCAGTGTCGACTGCGTCGACCATAACGCGCGATCCACCATCGGCAAGGTAGAGATCGCATGGGCGGCGTCGTTGCGGCGCTGTTCCAGCTGCGCCGGATCGTTCGGCATCGGTGTGCCAGCCGCGACGGCAACCTGCGGCTGCGGGGGTGGCATGGTAGCGGCGCGCGGCGCAGGAGTGGCGGCATCCGCCATGGCTGGTTCGGATTCGCCATGCGGGCCGAAAACGAACAGCAGCGCACCGATGACCAGCGCGCCGCCCCACACCAGCAGCACATGGCGCCTGGCACGGGCCTGGGCGGGTGCGGACACGACCGCGCGCTGTTCTTCGGGCAGCAACGGTCGCAATTCCGGCCACAGCGCGGGACCGTCGAGCAGTTCGATCCGTTGCGCCGCAGCCAGCGGCTTGGCCTCGGGCGCGAAATGACCCGATGTCACCAACAGCCCGCCGGCGGCGCCGCGCATGCGGATCGCGCTGGCGAATTCAGCGATTGCGGTCGAGCCCAGTACATAGGCCGTGCCGTGCTTGGAGGACAGCAGCCAGGACTGGCCATTGCGTTCGAGCAGATAGTCGCTCTCGTCGCTCGTGGCGTCCGCCTGGAACACGCGTCCGTAACCGCGCAGGTTCAATGCGGAGAGCACCAGATGAATGTAATCGCGCCAACGCATCCCGGCCAGTGCAGCGATGCCCGCCTCGGTTTCTTCGCGCGGCAAGCGGATCCTGCGCAGGTAGAACGTCGCCGCGGCGCCGAGCAACAGCGTCGCCACGATGGGAATCAACCAGCCGGTCCATGCACCCACGCGGAGTTCCTCATACCAGGACAGGCCGGAAGGATAGTCGAAACCCGTGCCGGCATCGCGCGAAGAATGCTGAATCAGTAACCCGCCACCCCGGAGCCGCCATGGGTGGGGAGCCGCAGTATTCGATGCAGGCTGGTGGGCGTGAACTTGCGGCGCCTGCAGGGCGCCGCGTGATGACGAATTACGACGACGCAGTCTTGCGCGCGGTGCGTTTGGCGACCTTCTTCGCCGGCTGCCTGGTGGCAGACGTCGACTTGCGCGCGGGGGTTGCGGTCCGTGCAGCGGCACCGTTCTGTCGGCGCAACTCGGCGGTCAGGGCCTCGACGCGACGGCTGAGATCGGCGAGGTCGCCACGGCCCGGCACATCCAGTTTCACCAGCGCCCGTTGCACGCGATCCTCGAACACCTTTTCCAGGCGGCCCCAGGTATCGGCGGCGCGCCCTCGCGCCTGGCCGACTCCGTTTTCGACTGCATCGCGCACTACATCGGCGCGGCCTCCCGCAAACCTGCGCGCGCTCTGCTCCAGGTTCAGGCCTTCCTTGACCAGGCCTTCGAACAGCTTGGTGCCTTCTGCCTGGGCGCGGCCGAATGCACCGACCCCGGCCAGCCAGATCTGCTGCGCCGATTCGCTCAACGTCTTCGACAGGCGCTCGGCCTGGTCCTGCCCGCCGGGATTGCTGCGTGCGGTCTTCTTTGCGGCTTTCTTGAGCTTGGCCATGGGGATCCTCCGATGCTGGGTGTGACTGCGATGCAGGATCACGCCGCGAACTAGAGCAAACATCCCAGCGCGGTCGCGGCGCTGACGGCGTTCATGCGCCGCGTGTCAGCAGCCACTGCGTCAGCGAGACCCCGGCGAAGCCTGCCAGCGCAGCGGCGGCGAACGCGAGCCCGATGTTCCAGCCCTGGCGCAACGCGAATGCGAACACCAGGAAGAACGGCAGGCTGCCGAGCACGAACCAGAAGATGCCCATCGCCAGGTCGGCGACCTGAACCGCGTCGCGCGTGTCGGCATACAGCCAGACCAGCACCAACAGCGAGGTCAGCGGTAGCGAGGCGACCAGCGCGCCGACCCAGCCGGTGCGCCTGGCCAGCATCGAGGCGACCAGCACGACGGTGACGGTGATGGCGAGCTTGAGCAGGAACTGGAGGTTCATCGAATGTCCGCTCGGATCAGGCCGCTTCCAGCAGGACGATGCCGAAGTAGATCTGATCGGCGTCAGTTCGCCTTGTGGATCGAACGCTTGTCGACCGACATCGCCGCCTCGTGCACGGCTTCCGACAACGTCGGATGCGCGAAGCAGATGCGGGCAAGGTCGTCGGCGGCGCCGTTGAACTCCATCGCGATCACGCCCTCGTGCACCAATTCCGACACGTTGGCGCCGCACAGGTGCATGCCGAGGATGCGGTCGGTTTCGGCGTGCGCGATCACCTTGACCAGGCCAGCCGGCTCGTTCATCGCCACCGCGCGACCGACCGCCGCGAACGGGAAGCTGCCCGTCTTGTACGCGATGCCCTCGTCCTTGCACTGCTGCTCGGTCTTGCCGACCCAGGCGATCTCCGGCTCGGTGTAGATCACCCACGGCACGGTGTCGAGGTTGACGTGGCCGGGCAGTCCCGCGATCAGCTCGGCAACGGCGATGCCTTCCTCGGACGCCTTGTGCGCGAGCATCGGCCCGCGCACGCAGTCGCCGATTGCCCAGACGCCATCGACGCCGGTGTGGTTGTGTTCGTCGACCTCGATCACGCCACGGTCGGTGAGCTTGACGCCGGTGCCTTCGGCCAGCAGGCCCTTGCTCGCGGCGCGGCGGCCGACCGAGACCAGCAGCTTGTCGAACACGATCGATTGTTCCTTGCCGGCGGCGTCGGTGTAGGAAACGTGCACGCCGTCCTTCTTTATCTCGGTCTTGCTGACCTTGCAGCTGAGACGGATGTCCAGGCCCTGTTTCTTGAATTCCCTAGCGGCGGCCTTGGCAATGTCGGCATCGGCGACGGCGAGGAATTCCGACAGGGCCTCGAGAATCGTGACCTCGGAGCCGAGGCGCTTCCACACGCTGCCGAGCTCGAGCCCGACCACGCCGGCACCGATCACGCCGAGCCGCTTGGGCACCTTGTCGAAATCGAGGGCGCCGACGTTGTCGACGATGTGCTCGCCGAACTTCGCGAACGGCAGTTCGATCGAATCCGAACCTGGGGCCAGGATCACGTTGGTCGCCTTCAGCTCGACCTCGGAACCATCGTGTTGCTTGACCTTGACCACGTTGCCCGGCTGCAGCGTGCCGAAACCGTAGAACGGGGTGACCTTGTTCGCCTTGAACAGCATCGCGATGCCGCCGGTGATCTGCTTCACGATCTTGTCCTTGCGGCCGATCATGGTGCCCACGTCCATCTTCGCGTGGTCGGCGCTGATGCCGTGGTCGGCGAACATGTGGGTGAGGTTGTGGAACTGGCGCGAACTGTCGAGCAACGCTTTGGACGGGATGCAACCCACGCGCAGGCAGGTGCCGCCGAGCGCCGGCTTGCCGTCCTTGCCGAGCGCGGCATCGACGCACGCGGCCTTCAGGCCGAGTTGCGCGGCGCGGATCGCGGCGACGTAACCGCCGGGGCCGGCGCCGATCACCACCACGTCGAAGTTCTGCTGTTCCATAAAAAATGTCCTTTGCCGATTTCCTTCCCTTGAAGGGGAGGGAGAAAATTACATGCCCAGCAACATGCGGTGCGGGTTCTCAAGCTGGTTCTTGATGTCGACCAGGAACAGCACCGCGTCCTTGCCATCGATGATGCGGTGGTCGTAGGAGATCGCGATGTACATCATCGGCGCGGCGACGACCTGGCCGTTCTCGACGATCGCGCGCTCCTTGATCGTGTGCATGCCCAGGATCGCCGACTGCGGCGGGTTGACGATCGGCGTCGACATCAGCGAG
>DASZZT010000030.1:0-7907 GCA_035543275.1 Luteimonas sp.
TCGCCTGCAGCCAGTCACGCGCGTCGCACCAGCCGAAATCAAACCCCTGTGCGTGCAGATAAGCGGCGCCCAGCGTCGAGGACAGCAATTCGCCCTGTGCCAGCACTTCGGCCTGCCAGTCGAGCGTGCGATCTGCGCCACGCGCATCGATCGACAGCGCCTGCAGCATCGCCAGACGCTCGCCCAGCACCGCATCGGCATCGAGCTCGAGCTCCTGCGCGAACACGCGATGGCGCTCGCGCAGCGCCGCGATGCGCGCTCCGCTGCCAGCCGCGCCGTCGGCAATCGCCTGCAATTCATTGGTGACGCCCGACAGCGCCGAGACGACCACCAGCACGCGCACGCCGTCGTCAGCCATGCGTTTGGCGGCCAGCCGCCCGATGGTGTCCCAACGGTTGCGGCGCGACACCGAGGTGCCGCCGAACTTGAGCACGATCCAGCGATCGGAAGGAATCATGGTGGAAGGCATGGGGACGTAGAATGCGCGCTCGCCCGGAAGCCCCGGGCGCGAACCGCGATTCTAGTCGAAGGCCATCCCGCATGACCCTGCGCCGTTACCTGCAACTGGACGTGTTCGCTGACCGACCCGGAGCCGGCAATCCGCTGGCGGTGGTGCTCGATGCCGAAGGCCTCGACGACGACACGATGCAGGCGATCGCGCGCTGGACGCGGCTGCCGGAGACGACGTTCGTGTTTCCGGCGACATCGCCCGAAGCCAGCTACCGACTGCGCATCTTCAGCCCGCGTCGCGAAGTTCCGTTTGCCGGCCATCCCAGCGTCGGCACCGCGCATGCCGTACTCGAAGCCGGCCTCGCCGTGCCGCGCGATGGCCTGCTGGTGCAGGAAGGGATCGTCGGGTTGTTGCCGTTGGCGGTCCATGGCGAGCGCGATGCGCGCACCATCGCCGTGCGCACGCCCAAAGCCCGGGTGATGGAGATCGCGGACGCCACCGATCCGCGCCTGGTCGACGCGCTGCGCGGCCTGTCGCTGGGCATCCTGCCGCCGGCACTGGTGGATGGCGGCCGCCGCTGGTGGCTGGCTGAACTCGCCGACGAAACCGCGTTGCGCGCAGCGGCGCCGAACTGGGATGCCATCGGCGTCCTCGCCGAATGCACCGAAAGCATGGGCCTGTGCGTGTTCGCCCGCAGCAATGATCCGATCTACTACCTCGCCGTGCGTGCCTGGGTTGGCGCACCGGCGCAGTTCGAGGACGCCGCATCCGGCGCGGCCAACGCCACTTTGGCCGCGTGGCTCGCGTCGCAGGGTGCCTTGCCGGGCACAGATGGCTTCTACCGGATCAGCCAGGGCCGCGAAGTCGGCCACGACGCAATCATCGAATTGCAAGTCGACGACCAAGGCGAAGTCTGGTCGGGCGGACGCGTCCGTACCGTGGTCAGCGGCCGCATCGACTGGTGACATTGCCATGCCGCCAAAAAGAAGGGGCCGCGAGGGCCCCTTCTTCATTGCTGCAGCAAGTTGCAATTACTCCGGACGCACGTCGACTCGCACGCGGATGCGGTTGCCCGGGTTGTAGTTGGTGCGGGTGGTGTAGTTGCGGCCGCCGTACTCGTAGGTCACATCGTAGGCGGTGACGCCACCATTGCCGGTGTAGTAACCGTTGCCGCTACCGTAGTTGTTGCCATAACCGTTGCTGTTGCCGTAGCCGACTGGAACTGGATCGCAGACCTGCACGGTGCCGGTGCGCGGATAGCGGGTGCGCTGCGAATTCTGGTAGACCTGTCGCCCGGCCATGCCGCCGACCATCGAACCGATCGCCGCGGTCGCATAGCGCGCGGAACCGCCGCCGACCTGGCTGCCCACCGCGGCGCCGAGCAAGCCGCCGATCACGGTGGCAACATTGGAGCCGGCCGTGCTGCCGCCGCGATAGCCATTGTTGTTATAGCCATCATTGCCGTAATAGCCGCTGTTGCCGTAGCCATTGTTGTTGTAGCCATCATTGCCGTAGCCGTTGTTGCCGTAGCCGTTGTTGCCGTACGGATCGTTCCCGGCGTAGGTGTCTTGGCGAGAGTAGCAACGCTGGGTATTGGAGGCCGGGTACCCGTAGCCGGAGCGGCCGTAACCGGATCCGATCACCGGATCCACGCGCAACACGCGGGCGTAGTCGTAATTGGCGCCGCTGCCCTGGCCATAGCGATCGACCGTCGGCTGGCCATACTGGGACTGACCATACTGCGACTGGCCGTACTGTGAACCGTACTGCGAGTAGTACCCCGAGGATTGCGCCGAGACAGTCCCGGCGCTGGCGGCAAGCCCGAGGGCAAGGATCGAAGCGGTGAGGCGATTCATGGCGAACTCCGGACGCCGGGATGGCGTGGAGTACATCGTCGGTTCGCGGCGATCAACCGTGGCTGAACCCAGCCGTCCGCGCCCGCGCCGTTTACCCGGCCGACAGCCAGCACGCCTGCAACGCTCAGGCCAGCGACGCTTCCATCGTGATCGGCACCGCACTGAGCGCACGCGATATCGGGCAATTCTTCTCGGCGTCTTCCGCAATCGCCCGGAACTTTGCCGGATCGATGCCCGGCACGTCGGCCTTCACCTTCAAGCGGATCGCCGACAGCGATGGTCCGCCTTCCATCGACAGATCGACTTCGGCGCGGGTATCGAGCATCGCCGGCGGATGCCCGGCCTCGGTGAGTTTCGCCGACAACGCCATGGTGAAGCAGCCGGCGTGCGCAGCGGCGATCAGTTCCTCCGGATTGGTGCCCTTCTGCTCGCCGAAGCGGCTGTTGAAGCCGTAAGGCGTATCCGCCAGCAGCCCGCTGGCCGGCGTGCTGAGCTTGCCCTGTCCGGACTTGAGATCGCCTTCCCAATGCGCGGTGGCGTAGCGCGAGATGCTCATTTCGGTGCTCCTGACGGGAAAAGGAATTCCAGCCTACCTGCGCACTTGTTAGTTCCGCATCGTCGTAACACCTGCGATCCGCTTTTCTACCGAAACAGGAAAACCATGCACGCGCTTGGCAAGGGAGGGAGCAAGAGCAAACTTGACCCCCGCCCCCGCCTGCGGGAATCTTGCGCTCCCGGCGCAGATCACCGGTACCCGCCATGACCGCCCGCCGAGTGCCCGCTCGGACGGCACGCTTCCGATGCGGACAGCCATGACGGCCTGTTTTTCAAGGTGAATGCTTGGGCTAAATGCCCGACCCAACCATGGGAGAAACGGCCTCATGTCCTACTCGACAGAACAAATCCGCAACGTGGCCCTCGCAGGCCATCCCGGCGCCGGCAAAACCATCCTGTTCGAAGCCCTGCTGCATGCCGGCGGCGCAATCCAGACGGCGGGCACGATCGAACGCGGCACTACGGTGTCGGACTTCGACCCGATCGAGAAGGATCGCGGCCATTCCATTGACGCCGCGATCGCCAGCATCGACCACGCGGCGGCTGGTCAACAAATCGTGCACATGAATCTCATCGACACCCCCGGCTATCCCGATTTCCGCGGCCCGACCCTGTCCGCGCTCGCCGCGGTCGAGACCGTGGCGATCGTGGTCGACGCCGACACCGGCATCGGCTACGGCACGCGACGGATGATGGATTACGCGAAAGGCCGCAACCTGTGCCGCGTGATCGTCGTCAACAAGATCGACCACGACGGTGCCGACAGCGCGCGCCTGCTCGATGAACTGCGCGACACGTTCGGACCGGAGGTGCTGCCGCTGAACCTGCCGGCCGACGGCGGCAAGGCCGTGATCGACTGCTTCGGCAGCAATACCGGGGACAGTGACCTGGGCCCGGTCGCCGACTGGCACCAGAAGATCATCGACCAGGTGGTCGAGATCAACGAGACAGTGATGGATCATTATCTCGACCTTGGCGAAGGTGGGCTGTCGGGGCAGGAACTGCACGACGCCTTCGAGCAATGCCTGCGCGAAGGGCATCTGGTGCCGGTGTGCTTCGTCTCCGCGCGCAATGGCGCCGGCGTGAAGGAACTGCTCGACGTCGCCGGGAAACTGCTTCCGCATCCGGGCGAAGCCAATCCGCCGCCGTTCGTCAAGGGCATTGGCGACAACGCCACGCCGATCGAGGCGAAACCCGATCCGAACGCGCATGTCATCGCCGACGTGTTCAAGATCGTCAACGATCCCTTCGTCGGCAAGCTCGGCGTTTTCCGCGTCTACCAGGGCACGGTGCGGAAGGACTCGCAACTGTTCATCGACGACGGCAAGAAGCCGTTCAAGGTGGCGCACCTGTTCAAGCTCAAGGGCAAGGAGCACATCGAGATCGCACAGGCGATCCCCGGCGACATCGCCGCGATCGCGAAGGTGGACGAACTGCATTTCGATGCGGTGCTGCACGATAACCACGACGAGGACCAGATCCACCTTGCGCCGCTCGCCTTTCCCAAGCCGATGTTCGGGCTCGCGGTCGAGGCCGCGCACAAGGGCCACGAGCAGAAACTGTCCACGGCGCTGCACAAGCTGGCCGAAGAGGATCCCGCGTTCGCCGTCGAGCACCACATGGAGCTCAATGAGACCGTGCTACGCGGCCTGTCCGACCTGCACCTGCGGGTCATGATCGACCGCCTCAAGGAAAAATACGGCGTCGAGGTGAAGACGCGTCCGCCGCGCATCGCCTACCGCGAAACCGTGAGCGCAAAAGCCGAAGGCCACTATCGCCACAAGAAGCAGACCGGCGGCGCCGGCCAGTTCGGCGAGGTGTTCCTGCGCATCGAACCGCTGAAGCGCGGCAGCGGTTTCGAATTCGCCGACGAGGTAAAAGGCGGCACCATCCCCGGCCAGTTCATCCCCGCGATCGAGAAAGGCGTGCGCCAGGTGCTCGCCAGCGGCGCGGTCGCCGGCTATCCGCTGCAGGACGTGCGCGTCACCGTGTATGACGGCAAGTTCCACACCGTCGACAGCAAGGAAGTCGCGTTCGTCGCCGCCGGCAAGAAGGCGTTCCTGGATGCGATCGCGAAAGCGAATCCGCAGGTGCTGGAGCCTATCGTCGACCTCGAGGTCAACGCGCCGGAACAACACATGGGCGACATCAGCGGCGGACTTGCCAGCAAGCGCGCGCGCATCAACGGCACCGATTCAGTGCGCGGTGGCGAGATCGTGGTCAAGGCGCAGGTGCCGCTGTCGGAACTGGAAGGCTACGCAGCCGAGCTCAAGTCCGTCACCGCCGGCCGCGGCCGCTACTCACTCGATTTCAGCCACTACGAGCCCGTCCCGGCCCAGGTGCAGCAGAAGCTGGTGGAGGCGTACAAGCCGAAGCATGAGGAGGATTAGCAAGCGTCACCTCTTTCGATTCCGGATCGGTTGTGATTACCTGTGACACGGCAAAACGTCCGGACCGATCCTGGAGTTATTGATGACTTGCCAGTGATGGATTCGGAGCCCGCGTAGGCGGGCTTCGGTTTGTTCCGCCGGGCCAGAAGGCGTTCCAATCCGGAATTCCCTGCCCATCCTCGAAAAAACCCGAAAAAAAAGCGCTTTCGGGACTTGGCGGCGCGGCGCGCATGCCCTACATTCCAGTTGCCGAGGGGGACATCCAGGCAACCCATTCCATCCATCGAGTACCAAAGGACACATATGGCGAAGAAGAAGACCGCGGCCAAGAAGGCCGCACCGAAGACCGCTGCCAAGCCGGCCGCGCCGAAGCCGATCAAGGAAGCTCTGGGCAAGTCCGGGCTGGTAGCTCACATCTCCGAGGGAACCGGCGTTGCCGCGAAGGACGTGCGTGCCGTGCTGGCATCGCTGGAAGGCGCGGTCCACGGCTCGATCAGCAAGAAGGGCGCGGGCTCGTTCACCCTGCCTGGCTTGCTGAAGATCACCGCCGTCAGCGTGCCGGCCAAGCCGAAGCGCAAGGGCATCAACCCGTTCACCAAGGTAGAACAGTGGTTCGCCGCCAAGCCGGCTTCGGTGAAGGTCAAGGTGCGTCCGCTGAAGAAGCTCAAGGACGCCGCGGCCTGAGTCGCGTGTTCTCGTCGGGACGGCAAGCCGGCCGTTCCGCGGCAAGCAGGAAGGGTCGGATTTCCAGTGGAATCCGGCCCTTTTTCGTTCAAGTCGATGCCCCGGTGCCGTCTAAATCCGCAACGAACAACCACAGACCGCTGATTCGACGGCGTTACCCTCGGTGCTGCCGCTTGACGACATCGGGTCGCAGCACTGCTCCGCAGCTGCGCCAACAGCTCGGCGGTTACTTCTCCACTTCCTCCGGCTCGTCGCCCAGCCGCACCGGCTGCGGCAGCAACTGCCCGCGGATGGCGCCGGCCGGATGGTCGATGGTGTTGACGACAATGTAGGTCTCGCCGTCGCGCATGCGTAGCTCAACGTCCTCGCTGAGGGCGAGTTCCGCGTCGACCAGCGAGCCGACGGTCTGGTTCTTGCGCACTTCCAGCGGCATCGCCGCGGGGCCGTTCTCGGCGCTGGTACCGGCATGCAATGCAGCGCTGGTGACATCGGACGCGAGCCCGCCGAACACCAGGTTGATGCGGACCTTGCCGTCGTCCTGCAGCACCGCGCTGGCCTCGCCAGTGGCCTTGGAGTCGGTGGCGGACACCACGTTGGCGCCATTGAGGATCGCGTGCAGGCGCAACTCGGCAGCGCCGGCCTGGCCGATGCAGGCGGCCAGCAACAGCGCGGGAAGGCAGCTTCGGACGTTCATGCGCGTGGCTCCATGGAAATCCGTGGTCACGCTACGCCCGCGGCCGGGTAAACAGACGTGAAGACGCCCGCGTCCCTCACCCTCCATTGCGGCCGCTGACGCTTACGCCGACACGCGCGGCGCGTTAGGATGCGCGCGTCGCCGCCCCCACCTGCGACTTCGTTCCTCGAACCGGAGTCACTCATGGACAAGCGTTTCTGGATCTGCGGCATCCTCGTCTCGATCGCCGCAATGCTGCTGGACTTCGTCATACATGGCCTGCTGCTGCAGGGCGACTACAACGCGTTGGTTGCCAGCGGCATCATGCGCGATCCGACCGACGCCCAGCACTACCTGCCATACATGCTGGCCGCGCACCTGCTGATCGGCTTCGGCCTGACCTGGCTGTACCGCAAGGGCATCGACAGCGGCCGCCCGGCGATCGGCCAGGGCCTGCGCTTCGGCGCGGCGGTGGCGGTGATGTCGACCATTCCCGGCTTTCTCATCTACTACGCGGTGCAGCCGCTGCCGGCGGCGCTGGTGCACAAGCAGATGATCTTCAGCACGATCGCGATGCTGCTGCTCGGCGTGCTACTGGCATGGCTGAATCCCGGACGCAGAACGCTTTGAGATCCCACAGGCGGATGACCCTGCGTTCACTGCCGTTGCGCCATCGTGCGCGGCAGTGCTTCCGGAGTGATGCCATGCGCAGCTTCCATCTGGCGATCATGTTGACGTTGGCGGCGCTCATGGTCGCGGCCTGCTCGGCCCTCGGCGCGGTCGCCGGCCTGCTCGGCAACCATGTGTCGTTCACCGCGCCGCAGTTGCAGGGCTATCTCGACAAGCGCTTCCCGCGCGACTACGACAAGCTCGGCGGACTGGTGACGCTGAGTGTGCTGCATCCGCGCCTGAGCATTCCGCAAGGCAGCCACCGACTGCGGCTGGATTTCGACGTCGGCTTCGGCACGCTCGGTCGCGATAGCCGCACGCCGTCGGGACATTTCGCGGTCGCCAGTGGCCTGCGTTTCAACCTCAACACCCGCGGCCTGCATCTGGACAACCCCACGCTGGAATCGGTCGATGTGCCATCGCTCGGCGGCGCGATGAACGGCACCGGGCGCGACCTCATCAACCGCTGGCTCACTGATTACGCGCGTGACGAGCCGGTCTACCAGTTCGACGACAGCTTGGTGCAGCGGCTCGGCTCGCGCCGGATCGGTTCGACCACGATCGACAACGGCCTGGTCGTCGTGCACCTGGATCAATGACATGCAAATGAGCGGAAAGATCATGCCGTT
>DASZZT010000031.1:0-6936 GCA_035543275.1 Luteimonas sp.
GGCAATGGCGAGTGCAAGCAGGGCGTGGCGATGCGTCATAAGCCAGTCGTTCATCAGGGAATCCTTGGCGGGCGCCGCAGGGGCGTGGGGATGAATGGCGGAAACGGCAGGCTAGTGCGCAGAAGGCGGCGCCGCAAGTCATGCGCCCGCGGAACCAGACGTTCTAAAAAAGGGGCAGGTTAGGTTGTGACCCATTTCGCGAGGCGTAGAATGGCTGCAGAACCGCGCAGGAGCCGTGCCATGGGTGTTGTTGATCTTAGCCAGCAGGTGCATCAGATTGCCGATCAGTTGCCTCCCGAGGCGACGTGGGATGATGTGATCGAGCAAGCCCGATTCCGCAAGGCCGTGCAAGAAGGCATCGCTGCAGCTGATCGCGGCGAGTTCGCCAGCGATGAAGAGGTGCGACGGGTGTTCCGGAAATGGGGCGTGAATGTTGACGCTTAAATGGTCGATTAAGGCCCTGATCGACTTTGATGAAGCGCAAGCCTATATCGCCCAGGAAAACCCGTTCGCTGCACAGACAGTTGCTGAGCGCATCTGGCAAGCGAGCCTTCGACTCCCCGAAACTCCGCACATCGGCCGGCTTGACCTAGAGGGGGACACCCGCCACTGGGTCGTACAACGCACGCCCTATCTGATCGTCTATCGCGTCAAGGGTGAGGTGCTGGAAATCTTGCGTGTCTGGCACGGACGACGTGACTGGATGAAACGCGAGGACTGAGGATTGGCGCGGAGTCATCCGCGCGAAATGGCACTCGATACTGCTCAGGCAACCGTATTGGTGGTGTCGCGCTTGTCGCGAGGCGGCAGCACCTCCTCACCGTGCACGCGGAACCAGACGTTCTCGGCGATGTTGGTGGCATGGTCGCCGATGCGCTCGATATTCTTGGCCATGAACAACAGGTGCGTGCTGGGCGTGATGCTGCGCGCGTCCTCCATCATGTAGGTCAGCAGTTCGCGGAACAGGCCGGTGTAGAGCGTGTCGAGTTCGGCGTCGCGGGCGCGCACGCGCTGCGCGGCATCGGCGTCGTTGTCGCGATAGGCCACCAGCACGTCGCGCACCTGCTGCACCGCCAACGCCCCGAGGGCAGACAGGCCGCGGGTATGTGGCAGCGGCGGTGCCAGGTTCAGCGCCATCGAGCGCTTGGCGACATTGGCGGCATAGTCGCCGATGCGCTCGATGGCGGCGGTGATACGCAGCGCGGCGAGGATCTCGCGCAGGTCGCGCGCCAGTGGGCCGCGCAGCGCCAGCCGCATGACGTCGTGGCTGATCTCCTGTTCCAGCGTGTCGATCGCCTCGTCGTTGCCGATGATGCGCGCGGCGGCCTTGTCGTCGCGACGCTCGACCACGTCGAGCGCGGCCTCCAGTTGCGCGGCGGCCATCTCGCCCATGCGCAGGATCTCGTTCATCAGGCGCCGTTGTTCATCGTCGAGGTTCTTGACGATGTGGTCGTGTGGTTGGGTGTTCATATGGTTGTCCTGAGAAATTTAGATGTTTCTGATTGATTTCTCGCCGCCATCCATGGCGCGGATGTGGGGCTTCGGGTGACCCCGGCCCGGCCATCCATGGCCGGGCGTTCGGGACCGCAGCCGATGCCAATAGGGCATCAGCTAAGCGCGGTCCCTCACCCGAAGCGTCCGGTGATGTAGTCCTCGGTCTGCTGCTTCGAGGGATTGGAGAAGATCGTCTCGGTGGGGCCGTGCTCGACCAGCTCGCCCAGGTACATGAAGGCGGTGTAGTCGGACACGCGCGCGGCCTGCTGCATGTTATGGGTGACGATGACGATGGTGTAGTCCTGTTTCAGGTCCGCCACAAGCTGCTCGATCTTGCTGGTCGAGATCGGGTCCAGCGCCGAGGTCGGCTCGTCGAGCAGGAGCACGTCGGGGCGCAACGCCACCGCGCGGGCGATGCACAGCCGCTGCTGCTGGCCGCCGGACAGGCCGAGCGCGTTCTGCCTCAGCTTGTCCTTGACTTCGTCCCACAGCGCCGCCTGGCGCAACGCGTGCTCGACGCGCACATCCATCTCGGCTTTCGACAACCGCTCGTGGTGACGGATACCGTAGGCGACGTTCTCGTGGATCGTCATCGGGAACGGCACCGGCTTCTGGAACACCATCCCGACCTTGCTGCGCAGCCGGTTCATCGGGTATTTCGGATCGAGGATGTTGTCGCCGTCGAGCAGCACCTCGCCGGTCGCGACCTGTTTTGGATACAGCGCGTAAATGCGGTTGAACACGCGCAGCAAGGTCGACTTGCCGCAACCCGACGGGCCGATCAGCGCTGTCACGCGCTTTTCCGGCATCTCCAGGTGGATGTCGCGCACCGCGTGGTAAGTGCCGTAGTGGAAGTCCAGGCCCCGTGCGGCGAGCTTGATCTTCGATTGCGACGGCGAGCGGGTGTCGCGCGACGGTGTGGCAACAGCGAGGCGGGCGTCATTCATGGCCGATCTAGTCATTGGTAATCCTGTGGCGCGACACGATCGCGCGTGCGGCCAGGCTGACTGCGAGCACGAACAGGGTCAGCACGAAAGCACCGGCCCAGGCCAACGTGTGCCAGCTGTCATACGGGCTCATCGCGTACTGGAAGATCACCACCGGCACGTTCGCCATCGGCGCCAGGATGTTGGTGGTCCAGTACTGGTTGTTGAGCGCGGTGAACAGCAGCGGCGCGGTTTCGCCGCTGATGCGGGCGAGCGCCAGCAGGATGCCGGTGACGATGCCGGGCAGCGAGGCGCGGTACAGCACCTGCACGATCACCTTCCACTGCGGCACGCCGAGCGACAGCGCGGCTTCGCGCATCTGCGTCGGCACCAGCCGCAGCATCTCGTCGGTGGTGCGCACCACCACCGGCAGCACGATGAAGGCGAGCGCGATCGCGCCGGCAAGCGCCGAGAAGTGGCCCATCTGCGCGACCACCAGCGTGTACACGAACAGGCCCAGCACGATCGATGGCGCCGACAGCAGGATGTCGTTGACGAAGCGCACGGTCTCGGCCAGACGCGATGACCAGGTCTTCTGCGAATACTCGGCGAGGAAGGTGCCGGCGAGCACGCCGATCGGCGCGCCGAAGGCGATGCCGAGCAAGCTCATCACGATGCTGCCGAAGAATGCGTTGAGCATGCCGCCGTTCTCGCCCGGCGGCGGCGTCATCTGCGTGAACAGTGCCAGGTTCAATGAGCCCAGGCCCTTGCTGAACGTGGTCCACAGGATCCAGGCCAGCCAGAACAGACCGAACATGGTGGCGATGATCGCCAAACCCTGTGCGACGAGATTCTTGGCACGACGCATGCCGTACAGGGACGCGGACATCAGTTGCCCTCCCGCTTCGCGAGTTGCCGCAGCATCAGCCGCGCAGCTGCCAGCACCACGAATGTGACGAGGAACAGCACGAACCCGAGCGCGATCAGCGACGAGCGGTACATCTCCGAATCGGCCTCGGTGAATTCGTTGGCGATGGTCGCGGCGATCGAGTTACCCGGCATCAGCAGCGATGCGGTCAGTTCATGCGCGTTGCCGAGCACGAAGGTCACCGCCATGGTTTCGCCGAGTGCGCGGCCCAGGCCGAGGAAGATGCCGCCGATCACCGCCGAGCGCGTGTACGGCAGCACCACGTCCCAGACCACTTCCCAACGGGTGGAGCCGAGCGCGTACGACGATTCCTTCAACTGCCCCGGCACCGTGCGGAACACCTCGCGCATCACCGAGGCGATGAACGGGATCACCATGATCGCCAGCACCAGCCCAGCGGTGCCCATGCCCAGGCCGAGCGGCGGTCCGGCGAACAGCGCGCCGACGATCGGCCATTGCCCGAGGTGCGCATCGACCCACGGATAGACGTGTTCGGCCAGCACCGGCACCAGCACGAACAGACCCCACATGCCGTAGATGATCGAGGGAATGCCGGCGAGCAGTTCGATCGCCGCACCGACCGGGCCGCGCAACCACTTCGGCGCGATCTCGGTGAGGAACATCGCAATGCCGAAGCTCACCGGCACCGCGATGATCATCGCGATCAGTGCGGTGACCAGCGTTCCGTAGATCGGGACCAGCGCGCCGAACTGCTGGCCAACCGGATCCCACGTCTCCGACCAGATGAAGCCCAGGCCGAACTTCGCGAACGCAGCGCGCCCGCCCCACAACATCGAAAACGCAGCGGCGCCGAGCGCGACCAGCACGAACACGCCGGCGCCGGTGACCAGCCAGCGGAAGCCGCGATCGGTCGCGACGTCACGCGTGTTGCGAGAATCAATGGCTGGGAGAGCGGCAGCGTTCATGCAGTTTTTGCTCGTCATTCCCGCGAAGGCGGGAATCCAGTGCCTTTCGTTGTGTCAATTAAATGCAAAGTCGCTGGATCCCCGCCTTCGCGGGGATGACGCAATGGCAAAGGCGTTCGCGTTGCGAACGCGCCATTGCGTCACTTGAACTCGGTGGACCAGTACGTCTCGACCTGTTGCACCAGCACCGGCGGCAGCGGCACGTAGTCGAGCGCCTGCGCCTGCAACTGGCCGTTCTCCAGCGCCCACTTGAAGAACGCGAGCGCGTCGGCAGAACGCTTTGCGTCCTTCGGCTGCTTGTACATCAGGATGAAGTTGGTCGCGGTGATCGGCCACGCATCGGCGCCGGACGCGTTGGTGATCACCAGGTTGAAGTCCCTGGCATTGGCCCAGTCGGCAGTGGACGCCGCGGCCTGGAAGCTCTTCGCGTCCGGCTGCACCCAGTGGCCCGCCGCGTTTTGCATCGATGCATGGGTCATGCCGCTCTGCAGCGCGTAGGCGAGTTCGACGTACCCGATCGCGCCCTTGATCTGCTTGACGTAAGCGGCCACGCCCTCGTTGCCCTTGCCACCAATGCCGCCCGGCCACTGCACCGAAGTGCCTTCACCGACCTTGGTCTTCCATTCCGGGCTCACCTTCGACAGGTAGTTGACGAAGTTGAAGGTGGTGCCGGAACCGTCGGAGCGATGCACGACGTTGATTTTGGTCGACGGCAGCGCCACACCCGGATTCAGCGCGACGATCTTCGCGTCGTTCCAGCTCGTGACCTTGCCGAGGAAGATGTCTGCCAGCAGCGCGCCGGTCAGGCGCAGCTTGCCGGCGGCGACTCCGTCGAGATGGATGACCGGCACCACGCCGCCGATTGCCGACGGAAACTGGCCGAGACCGGACGCAGCCAATTCGTCGGAGGCCAGCGGCTTGTCGGAGGAACCGAAGTCGACCGTCGCCGCCTTGATCTGCGCGATGCCACCGCCGGAACCGATCGACTGATAGTTGATCTTGTGCCCGGTGCTCTTGTGGTAATCGGCCGACCACTTCGACAACAAGGGGTAGATGAAGGTGGCGCCGGCGCCGGTGATCTCGGCTGCGACCTGGTCGTTCGCCTGCGTGGCCTGCGGTGCGCCGGCAGTGCCGTTGGCGGTCGGTGCATCGGTGCCGGGCTTGCATGCCGCCACGACCAGCAACGTCGAGCAGGCGAGGGTGGTGAGGCGGAAGCGGGTCGTGTTCATGCGCAACTCCATGACGAGGACGCCAGCAAGGGTGCCAGCGTGAACCCCGCCATGAAATGATGTTTTTGTTACACGCCGATGACACCGGCACCCGGACCCGCTTGCCCGTAATCCCCGTTCAGTTCGCGCGCAGGGCACGCAGGTCGTCGACCAATGCGGCCACCTGCTGCGGTTGCGTCGCCCACGACGTCACCAGCCGGATCGCGGAATGCCCGGTGTCGACCCGCGACCAGACATGGCAGCCGTACTGTTGCCGCAACGCCGCGATCTGCGCGTCCGGCAGGATCGGGAACACCTGGTTGGTCACCGGTTCGCTGAGGAAGGCGATGCCGAGTCCGCGCAATCCATCCGCGAGCTGCGCCGCCATCGCGTTGGCATGGCGTGCCAGCTCGAAGTACAAGCCGTCCTCCAACAGCGCGACGAACTGCGCCCCGAGCAGCCGGCCCTTCGCCAGCAGGGCGCCGCGTTGCTTGAGGTGGTAGCGGAATTTCTCCTGCAACGCCGGATGGTTGATCACCAGCGCCTCCCCGAGCAGCGCGCCGTTCTTGGTGCCGCCGAGATAGAACATGTCGACCAGGCGGGCGAGTTCCGGCAGCGACAGATCCGAAGCCCGGCTCGCGAGGGCGGGACCCAACCGCGCGCCATCGAGGTACAGGTACAGGCCTAGCTCGCGACAAGTGTGCGAGAGCGCGGCGAGTTCGGCCTTGCGATAGATCGTGCCGGCTTCGGTCGCTTGCGAGACGAACACCACGCGCGGCACCACCATGTGCTCGTCGCCGTGCTGCGCGACGACTTCGCGGACCTGCGCCGGCGCGAGTTTGCCGTCGTTGCCGGGAACGAGATTGACCTTGTGCCCAGTTGCCTCCACCGCGCCGGTCTCATGCACATGGATGTGCGCGGTGCCGGCCGCGATCACCGATTCGTACGGGCGCAGCATCGAGGCCAGCGCGATCAGGTTGGCCTGAGTGCCGCCGGAGACGAAATGGATCGCGGCGTCGGCGTTGCCGGTTGCATCGCGCAGCAGCTGCTCGGCGCGGCGACACAGCGAGTCGTTGCCGTAGCCCGGTTCCTGCACGGGGTTGCTGGCCGCGAGCAGCTCCAGCACGCGCGGGTGCGCGCCTTCGGAGTAGTCGTCGAAGAAGCAGTGCTTGTACATCGCGCGGCATCCGTTGCGAAGGCCTGCGCATCATATCGGTGCGACGGCACAAAAAAGCGCGGGCCCCGAAAGGCCCGCGCTACTGAAATACGAGGAGAGAGTCTCGTTCTTCTCAGTACTCCATGCCCTAGTACTTCATGTTCTGCGACCAGTAGCCTTCGATCTGCTGCACCAGCGCGGCCGGCAGCGGCACGTAGTCCAGCGCCTTGGCCTGGGCGTCGCCATTGGCGTACACCCACTTGAAGAACTCCTTCGCCTGCTTGGCGCTGCTGGCGTT
>DASZZT010000032.1:0-5504 GCA_035543275.1 Luteimonas sp.
CGACCAGCGGCTGGCGCCGGGCATGCAGGTCGTGCTGCAGACCAGTTTCGGGCCGCGCGCGGTGACGATCCAGAAGGTCGGCATGAGCGTGGTCGATGTCGACCTCAACCACCCGATGGCCGGCAAGGACCTGCATTTCGACGTCGAGATCGTCGAGGTGCGTGAGGCCAGTGCGGTGGAACTCGAGCACGGCCATGTGCATGGCGACGGTGGCCATCAACACTGAGTGCCGTTGTCGTCATCCCTGCGAAAGCTGGGATCCATTTTGACGTTGACTCGCACTTTGATGACGAGCGCAGAATAAAAATCAAAATGGATTCCAGCTTTCGCTGGAATGACGAGCCGCATAAGCTGCGAAAAGAAACGGCCCACTTGCGCGGGCCGTGTCGTTATGCGGTGATGTAACGGATCCCTGCGCTCCGATCAGAGTGCTCCGCAAAGGAGTTTATCGATGTCAAAAGTATTCGCCTGGATTTCCCCGGCGGCGATCGCCGGATTTGTCGCGCTGGCCGCGGCCTGTGCGCCGGTGCAGGCGCCACCGGTGGCGACCGAAACTGCGCCGGCAGCAGCGACCGCTGCGCCGGTGGCAGGCTGGTACGTGCAGGATGCAACCCGCACGCTCCTGCAGCCCTGTGGCGCGCCGGAGGGCCTCACCGTCGTCAACGGCGGGGAGTTGCGCAAACGGGCGGCGGATTTCGGATTGCAGGATGGCGAACCGGTCTACGTGCGCGTCCAGGGAGGCCGCACGGCAGGCGGGTTCCGACTGGCGCGGGTCGAGCAGTTCGGCTCGCCAGTGCCGATCCGGGACTGTCCCATGAGCGGGACGATGATCCAGCAGTAGCAGGCTCTGCCCGTTGCCTCGATCCGGTTCCTAAGGAAAACATCCGGGCCAACCGGGTGTTTTCGTAAACAAGCGGGCGATAGTCAGAAACTCCGGCCGTTCATTCATGCCTCACCATCTTTTTACAAAGCAGCTGCGACCTTTGCGCGGATGCCAACCCGTACGTCGGACTGGAGAATGCGATGAAGCCGGACAACCTTTTGCCATTTGCTCTCGCCTTGGCGGCCACGCTGGTGGTGGCCGCCTGCGACCGCGATCGCAACCCCGATTCTCATCGGGACGCTGAGCCCGCCGCCGGCGCCGACACTACTCAGGCAGTCGACTCGGCACCGCTGCCCGAAACTGCGCGAGTGCATGGACCCGCGCCAGTGATGCTCGATAGCGGCATGTCGTTCACCGACATGGACAAGAACATGGATAGCGGCGTCACCCGTGACGAGTTGGCAGACACCGAAATGCTGCACCAGCATTTCAATGACGCCGACACCAATGGGGACGGCCAGTTGTCGGTGGCGGAAGTGGAGCGCTATCGGTCCGACATGGCGGGAGCACCGAAACCGGTAATGACCGACGGCAGGTCGTTCGCCGAGATGGACAAGAACAGGGATGGGGGCATCTCGATCGATGAGCTGTGGGACAACGAGATGCTGAGCCGACACTTCGACGAGGCTGACGGCGACGCAGACCACAAGCTGTCGGTGGCCGAAGTGGACGCACACCGCGCTGCCATGGCCGCTGGCAATTGACCCGGACGGACTGCATCCGGAAAAGCTTGACGATCACTTCGTGAATTCCGGCCGGGAAGTGACAACGACCGGAATCGCCCAATAAAAAAGACGCCGGGCATGCCCGGCGTCTTTGTCCTTGTCGAACCGTATGCTTAGCGGGCGGGAGCCAGCGTCACATAGTGCATCCAGGTGCCGCCGCGACCGTCGGCCGCCGCCCAGATCTCGTACTTCTTAGCCTTGACCACGCGCACACCCATCGGGGTTTGCCCGGCCATGGACTGCTGCGCGGCCGCCGCGGTCGACGCGCTGCTGGCGACCGTGGTGGTGGTGTCCAGGTGGGTATAGATCGTCACCAACTGGTCGTAGTCATGCTGGTTGGGCTTGGTGCTGGTGACGCCGTCGGTGGTCGTGAAGTAATCCATGCAGGTGTTCTGGCTGCTGCCGTCGGTGCTCTGGTGGTCGAGCCCGAAGGTGTGGCCGACTTCCTGGCACATCACGTGACGATCCTCGCCTTTATTCGACGTCCAGTACGAGCCGTAGCTGTCGTTCATCTTGGCTGTACCCTGGGTAATGTGGTCGCCGCTGATGTTGATCGACGCCAGACCCAGCCAGCCGTTCTGGCCGTAGGACTGGTTGCAGACCCGGATCTTGCCCAGGACGGCGGAACACTTCCTGCGGCTGTTGCTGTCGTTGGCGTAGGGAACGACGTTCAAGTCGAGCTTCGTGGACACATTCCAGTCGGCGGCAGCGAGGCCGAGCAGGGTCGACCAGGCGGCGTTGCTGTTGTTCACCGTGCTGTTGAGCGTCTGCAGCGTGAACGACGAGGTGGTGCGCGCCCAATGGTAGTTGGCCCAGCTGTGGCTGGCATTGGCGGTCAGGGCGGCAGTGGCGACGGCGGCGACGCCGAGGACGGCGGCAGCGATACGGTTCATTTTCATGCGTCTTTGATTCCTGTGCGGTTGGGTGACGGGATGGCACCGGAGCGGTGGCGACATCGAAAGGCAGCAGGGGTTCCCGCCGCAGGGCACACACTTATGGTTTCTGTCGCGTGAATGCATGCTGCACCGCGATATGCGGTTAAACCGTTCATGATTCTCCAAAAAACAGCGACGCTCGTCACACAATTCGTCTGTTCCGTACTCGCTTGGATTGTTGCGTTGCGACAGAAATGCGCAAAATACTCCGCAAGGGCGTAGTCATATTGATCCAGGTCAGGTCGCTGCGACGGGGGCGTCATGCTGGGGCAGTGCATTCAAGTCAACAAATACATGCCTGAATAGCTTTCTGTATGGAATATGTCACGGATGAGACAGTTTGATGCCCTTGGAGGGTCGTCGGTTGTTCAATGCACAGTGATTCTGCGGATGTTCTGATCGTGGGCGCCGGCGTGATCGGGCTCGCCTGCGCGCTTGCGTTGCAGGAAGCCGGGCGCCAGGTGCGTGTTCTGGAGGCGGGGACAATCGGCTGCGGCAGTTCCCACGGCAACTGCGGCACGATCACCCCGAGCCACGCATTGCCGCTGGCCGCGCCAGGCAGCATCGGCCGTGCCCTGCGCTGGATGTTCACCCCCGATGCGCCGTTGTACATCCGGCCGCGCTTCGATCCGGCGCTGTGGGCGTGGCTGCTGCGCTTCGCTGCGCGCTGCAACCGCCGCGACTGGCTGCAGGCTGCCGCGTCGAAGGCGGTCATCCTCGATGCCTCGCGCACGTTGTTGCCGGACTGGGTGGCGCGTTACCGGCTCGATTGCGAATTCGCCGAGTGCGGCACCGACCACATATTCCGCGATCCGCAGGCACTGGCGGATTTCGACCAGGACCTGCGCGTGCTCGGCGACCTGGGCATCGCCTGCGAACGCATCGACGGCGCCGACTACCAGCGTCGAGAGCCGGCACTGCGCGACGGCGTCGTCGGCGTGGTGCGGTTCCCTGGCGACGCATGCCTGCGCCCGGATCGCTATGTCGCCGAACTGGCGCGCGCGGTGCGCCAGGCCGGCGGCGAGATCGTCGAGCACTGCGAGGTGCAGGCGGTCGCCAGCGCAGGCGATGGGCTGCGCGTGCGCAGCACATGCGGAGAGTTCGACGCGGGCGACGTGTTGCTGGCCGCAGGCGCGTGGTCGCCGCGGCTGGCGGCATCGTTACGGCTCGCAGCACCGGCACTGCGGCGCGCGATGCAGCCGGGCAAGGGCTATTCGATCACCTACGATCGTCCGGCATTATCGCCGCGACATCCGCTGGTACTGCACGAGCGCAGTGTCTGCGTGACCGCGTGGCCGAGCGGATTCCGGCTCGGCAGCACGATGGAATTCTCCGGTTACGACCGCACGCTCAACCGGCGCCGGCTCGATGCGCTGGAGCGCGCCGCGCGCGAATACCTGCATGAGCCGGTCGGCCCGGCGAAGCGCGAGGAATGGTTTGGCTGGCGACCGATGACGTTCGACGACCTGCCGATCATCGGTCGCGTGCCGGGCCATGCGCATCTGTGGTTGGCGACCGGGCATGGCATGCTCGGCGTCAGCATGAGTATCGCCACCGCGCAGCTGGTCGCAGACATGGTCACCGGCCGCGCACCGGCGATCGATCCGGCGCCGTATCGCGCGGAGCGCTTCGCATGAGCCAGGCCCGGAAATCCGACTTCGACCTGATCGTGATCGGCGGTGGCTCCGGCGGCCTCGCCGCTGCGTTTCGTGCCGCGCATCACGGCGCGCGCGTAGCGCTGCTCGAACCCGATGCGCTCGGCGGCACCTGCGTCAATCTCGGTTGCGTGCCGAAGAAGGCGATGTGGCTGGCCGCAGACGTCGCCGCCAAGCTGGCGCTGGCGCCGACGCTCGGCTTCGCCGTCGCGCCGGCCGCGCTCGACTGGACGGCCTTCGTCGCCCATCGCCAGCGCTATATCGCCAACATCCACGACAGCTACCGCAAACGCCTAGACGCGGCCGGGATCGCCACCTTGCCGGTGCGCGCGCGCCTGCTCGACGCGCAGACCGTGGCCTGCAGCGACGGCGTGCGCCTGCGCGCGCCGCAGATCCTGGTCGCGACCGGCGGCAGGCCGCAGCGGCCACTGATTCCCGGCGCCGAACTGGGACAGGTATCGGATGACTTCTTCAACTTCATCAGCGCGCCCGAACGGGTGGCGATCATCGGCAGTGGCTACGTTGCGGTGGAACTGGCCGGCGTGCTGCAGGCGCTGGGCAGCCGGGTCGAGCTATTCGTGCGCGGCCGGCGGCTGCTCGCATCGTTCGACGAGGACCTGACCACGCAGCTCGCCGAGGACTATCGCCAGCATGGGGTACACCTGCATTTCGATTACCCGCTGCAAGCGATCGAGCCGGCCGATGGCTCGCGGGTGCGGTTGCGCGACACCACAAGCACCACGAGTGAGCCGTTCGACGCCTTGATCTTCGCCACCGGACGCCGACCCAACAGCGACGGCATCGGCCTGGAGCAGGCCGGCGTGGCGCTGGATGCGCGCGGGTATATTGTCGTCGACGGTTTCCAGCGCAGCAGCGTCGCCGGCATCCATGCGGTCGGTGACGTGTCGTCGAAGATCGCGTTGACCCCAGTCGCGATCGCCGCGGCGCGACGGCTGATGGATCGCCTGTTCGGCGGCGACGCCGATGCGAAGATCGACTACGCCGACATTGCCACCGTGGTGTTCGCGCATCCGCCGCTGGGCATGGTCGGCCTGACCGAAGCCGCGGCGCGCCTGCAATACGGCGACGCGGTCCGCGTCTATCGCGCAAGTTTCCGGCCGATGCTGCACGCGCTGGCGGGTTCGCCGCAGCGCAGCCTGTTCAAGCTGGTCTGCGTCGGCGAGGAAGAACGGGTGATCGGCATCCATCTGCTCGGCGAAGGCAGCGACGAGATCCTGCAGGGATTCGCGGTGGCGCTGAAATGCGGTATCCGCAAACGTGATCTGGACGACGTGGTGGCGATCCA
>DASZZT010000033.1:0-6963 GCA_035543275.1 Luteimonas sp.
GGTGGCAGGCAACCGGAGTTTTTCTGGTTGGATTTCCAGTTCCTGATGTCCAGCGCGGAGCGGACGATGTTCCAGTCGCCGCACAGCACGTAGTCACGGCCGCTATGCAGCCATTCGTCGAGAATGGGTTTGAGCCATTCCATCACCTTGAACTTGAAGCCCTGGCGCAGTTCGCCGGACGATCCCGACGGGATATAGAACGACACCACGCTGAGATTGCCGTAGCGCGCCTCCAAATAGCGGCCTTCCTCGTCGAACGCGTCCCAGCCCAGCGCGATGCGGATTTCGTCGGGTTCGCGCTTCGAGTAGATCGCGACGCCGCTGTAGCCCTTCTTGGTGCTCGCGTCGCGGAACCAGGCCTTGTAGCCGGCTGGCAAAAATACTGTTTTGGAGCCGGCATCGCCCACGAGCTGATGCTCCTGCGCCTTGGTCTCCTGCACGCACAGCACGTCGGCGTCCTGCGTCCGGAACCAGTCGAAGAAACCCTTGTTGGCCGCCGAGCGCAGGCCATTGGCGTTGAAGCTGACGATGCGCATGCCTGGCCCGGATCGAGGTTGCGGCGATCATAGCAACGCCGCGCCCGGCCGCACCGGTACGGGACACGTTGTACCCCCGCCCGACGCGGGATGCGCCGTATCATCGCGGCATGACGCCCGCCACGATCCGCGTGCAACCGGTGACGCCGACGCTGGCCGCCGGCGTGCGTGCGCTGCAAGTCGCGCCTCAGCAGCGCGACTATGTCGGCGACGCCGCGTTCAACCTGGCCCAGGCGCAGACCGACCCGCTGAGCGAGGCGATGGCGATCCTGGCCGACGACCACGTGATCGGCTTCTATTGCCTGGACTTCGCGCCGAATGCGGTCGCCGGACGTTCGCTCGGCGCGCCGAGCGTCGGGCTGCGCGCTTTCATGCTCGACCTCGCGCAGCAGGGACGCGGCTACGGCACGCGCGCCGCGCTGGCACTGTGCGATGACCTGCGCCGACGCCATCCGCAACGCCGGCTGCTGGTGCTGATGGTGAACTGCCGCAACCGCGCCGCGGTCGCGACCTATCGCAAGGCCGGCTTCGTCGATACCGGGGAATTCCACCGCGGCGGCCGCGCCGGCCCGCAGCACCTGATGCTGCGCGGCTTGCACGACGGCGGGTTGGCCGACAGCGGCATGGGACAATGGCGCCATGGATGACCGTGACCATCGCCGTCGTTTTCTTGCACTCGCGCTGCGTGCACAGGCCTTGCGCTTCGGCGAGTTCACGCTGAAGTCCGGACGCAGCAGTCCGTATTTCTTCAATGCCGGTCGCTTCGATTCCGGCGCGACGCTGGCGCAACTTGCGGCCTGCTACGCCGATGCGATCGATGCCGCAGGGGCCGAGTTCGATCTGCTGTTCGGCCCGGCCTACAAGGGCATCCCGCTGGCGACCGCGCTGGCCTGCGAATACGCCCGCCGCGGCCGCGACCTGCCGCTGGCGTTCAACCGCAAGGAGGCCAAGGCGCACGGCGAGGGCGGCATGCTGGTCGGCGCGCCGCTGGACGGCCGGCGCGTACTGATCGTCGATGACGTGATCACTGTCGGCACCGCGATCCGCGAGGCGCTGGCGATCATCCGCGACGGCGGCGGCACGCCGGCCGGGATCGTGATTGCGCTGGACCGCCAGGAAGCGATGGTCGAAGGCGATCCGCACTCGGCAGCACAGACGGTCGCCGCGGATACCGGCATCGCCGTGATCGCGGTCGCCACCTTGTCCGACCTGCTTGCGTTCGCAGGCGAAAGCGCGGAACTTGTCGCGCAACGCGAACGCCTGCTCGCCTACCGTGCACGCTACGGCAGCGCGGCCACCGCATGATGCAGAAAGGGGCTGCAACCATGACAACCCATACCCGCATGACTGGCACGATCACTATTGCCGTGGCGCTGTTGGCGGTGGCCACCACGGCCGCGGCACAGGGCAAGAAGCTGTATTGCTGGAACGAGAACGGCCGCAAGGTCTGCGGCGATGCGTTGCCGCCCGAAGCCGCGGAAAGCGCGCGCACCGAGATCAGCGCAAAAAGCGGCCTGCACACCGGCCAGGTCGCGCGCGCGCTGACCGACGCGGAACGCGCGTCAGCCGCCAGCGCCGCCGAACAGGCGCAGCTCGCAGCCGACGCCGAAACCGTGCGCCAGCGCCGCGACCTGGCGATGGTCGAGTCCTATGAGTCCGAGGTCGACCTGCGCCACGCCTATGGCGCACGGATCGGCCTGGTGGAGGCGTCGCTGAAAGCCTCCGCGCTGGGCAAAACCAACCTGCGTCGCAGCCTGGTCAGCCTGCTCGGGCTTGCCGGCGACCAGGAACTCGCCGGCAAGCCGGTCGCAGCCAACCTGACCGCCAACATCCGCAGCCAGCACGAGCAACTGCTGAAGCTGCAGCGCATCGTCCAGCAGCAACGCCAGGATCGTGTCGCGCTGGACAGCGAACTCGACGACGCAGTCGCGCGCTATCGTGCGTTGAAGCAGCCGACGACCGAGGCAACGCCGGCCACGAGCACGCCCGCACCGCCGCAAGGCTGATTGCTTTTCAACGCGGCGGAATCGCCAGCGAGGGAGCACAGCCTCAGAACGGCAGCAGCAGATCCGGCTTCACCACCAGCAGCTGCTCGCGGAACGCCACCTGCATCCGCGCCAGCGCCTCGGCCGAATCCGCGTCGAACCGCAACACCAGCACCGGCATGGTGTTCGACGCGCGCACCAGGCCCCAGCCGTCGGGCCAGTCCACGCGCAGGCCGTCGATGGTGGACAGGCGCCCCCCCTCGAACTTCGCCTGGGCGCGGAAGCGTTCGACGAACGCATGCGGATCGCCATCGGGCGCATCGACCTTGATCTCCGGCGTCGACACGCCGCTGGGCAGCGCCTTGAGCTGTTCGCTCGGCGATTCGGGCTTCGCGGCGAGGATCTCCAGCAACCGCGCCGCGGCATAGATGCCGTCGTCGAACCCGTACCAGCGCTCGGCGAAGAAGAAATGGCCACTCATCTCGCCGGCCAGCTCCGCCTCGACCTCGCGCATCTTGGCCTTGATCAGCGAATGCCCTGTCTTCCACATCAGCGGGCTGCCGCCGTGGCGCAGGATGTGGCCCTGCAGGCGCCCGGTGCACTTGACGTCGTACACGATCACCGCGCCCGGATTGCGTTCCAGCACGTCGCTTGCGAACAACATCAACAGGCGGTCGGCGAAGATGTTCTCGCCATCGCGGGTGACCACGCCCAGGCGGTCGCCGTCGCCGTCGAAGGCGATGCCCAGGTCGGCGTCCAGCCGCGCGACCATCTTCACCAGGTCAACGAGGTTTTGCGGTTCGCTCGGGTCGGGGTGATGGTTGGGGAAGGTGCCGTCGATCTCGCAGAATAACGGCGTGACGTCGGCGCCGATCGCCTCCAGCACGCGCGGGCCGAGGACGCCGGCGACGCCGTTGCCGGCATCGACCACGACCTTGAGGCGGCGATCGATCTGCACATCGGCGGCAATCCGGGCGACGTAATCCTCGCTGATGTCGCGTTGCAGGAGCATTCCCGGGGTAGCCGCGGTGTGCAGGCGGTCCTCGGCGATGCGCACATACAGATCGGCGATGGCGTCGCCGGACAAGGTCTCGCCGCCGACCACGACCTTGAAGCCGTTGTAGTCCGGGGGATTGTGGCTGCCGGTCACGGCGACGCCGCAGCCGGTGCGCAGGTGGAAGCCGCCGAAATACACCAGCGGGGTCGGCGCCAGGCCGATGTCGATGACGTTGCGGCCAGCCCTGCGCAGGCCTTCGGTCAGGCCGGCGACCAGGTCGGGGCCAGACAGGCGGCCGTCGCGGCCGACCACGACGTCGTTCAAACTCTTTTCGAACATGAGCGTGCCGATCGCGTGGCCGATCAGTTCGGCGACACCGGCGTCGAGCGTCTGCCCGACCACGCCGCGGATGTCGTAGGCGCGAAAGATGCCGCGGTCGATCTTGACCGGCGACGGCTTCTGCGTCTCCCTGACGTCGATCACCGGCGCCACGCGCTTCGGCGGCGCATGCTGCATCTGGCCCAAGGTCTGCTCCACCTGCGGCTCGTGCCCATCTTCGACCGGAGCCAGGCTTTGCAGACGGCGTGCGCCGAACCATGCCGCCAGTGCCAGCCCGAGCAGCACCAGTGCGGTGACCAGCGCAGCAATCGCGCCCAATCCGAACACGCCCCGGGTCTCGTCCGGCAATGCCGCGGCGATGCGCAGGTCGCTGCCGGACACCTTCGTTGCGAGCGCCTCGGCGGTGCCCGCAAGCGTGGCGTCGCCGCGCTCCAGGACGGTGTAGTTGCCCTGGCGCAGGGCCAGGTAGCTGTCGTCGCCAATATTGGCCGCCTGCACGGCGTCGGTGACCAGCGTCAGTGGCAGGCGCACATAGGCCACGCCGATCAGGCGTTCGCCGACGCGTGCGGGCGCGGCGACCACCAGCGCAGCGGCCCCGTCCCTGGCGATGCGCGCGACCGCCGCATCGGCGGACAGCGCCGTCTCGGCCGCGGCCAGCTTGCCGAAACCGGTCTGCGGCAATCCGGTGTAGGCGGCTTCCAGATCCGACGTCAGCACCTGCGCCTGTTCGGCGTAGGCCCAGCCACGCTTGATCTCGGCCGCTGCCGCAGCGAGGTTGCCGGCGGCCAGCGCCGCCTGCACCGCGGGCGTGGCGAGCCTGGCCTGCATTTGCTGCGTCTGCTGCTGCAGCGCGTGGCTGGTGCCCTGTACCGCGAGGTCGCGCGACTGCTGCAATGCCTGACTGCGGTTGGCATCCTGCCACTGCCGCCATCCGCTCCATGCCAGCCACAGCGCCAGCAATGCAAAGAGCAGTGCCAACAGCGCCAGCACGGGACGCAATTGCGCGGCGGACAGCCGCAGGCGCGTTTTCGGATCGCTCATCTCATGTCCCCAAGTAAAAGCATGCCCTATCAACGCATGCCGTCAGCGCACGCCGGTGTGGCCGAAACCACCACCGCCGCGCGTGCTCTGCTCGAAAGTATCCACCACCCGCAGCGCCGCGCGCACGATCGGCAGCAACAATAACTGCGCGATGCGGTCGCCAGGCTCGATGGTGAACGCATCCACGCCGCGATTCCAGACGCTGATCATGAGCGGCCCCTGGTAATCGGCGTCGATCAGGCCGGTGCCGTTGCCGAGCACGATGCCATGCTTGTGGCCCAGCCCCGAGCGCGGCAGCACCAGCGCGCACAGCGCCGGATCGTTGAGATGGATCGCCAGCCCCGACGGCACCAGCGCGACGTTCCCCGGCGCCAGCGTCAACGGCGCGTCGAGCGCGGCGCGCAGATCGAGCGCGGCGCTGGCGGCGGTGGCGTAGGCGGGCAGCGGCCATTCCCGGCCGAAGCGCGGGTCGAGCAGTTTCACGTCCAGGGTGCGGTTCATCGCAAAGCCTGCAGGCGTTCGGCGATCAGATCGAGCAAGGCATCGGCGAGCTGCGTTTTTGGCGCGCTGTCGAATGCGCGTTCGAAGTCGTGTCCGTATACCGTGAATGCGTTGTCGTCGCTCTCGAAACCGCTGCCGGCGACGCCAACGCGGTTGGCGACGATCAGGTCGAGGTTCTTTTTCACCAGTTTGGCGCGCGCATACACCTCGATGTTGTCGGTCTCGGCGGCGAAACCGACCAGCAGCCTCGGCCGCAGCGGCCCGGCGCCGATCTCAGCCAGCACGTCACGGGTGCGCACGAGGTCCAGCGTCAGCGTGTCGACGCCGTCAAGCTTCTTCAGCTTGTGCGCGGCAACGGTGCGCGGGGTGTAATCGGCGACCGCGGCCGCGCCGATGTAGATGTCCGCGGGCAGCGCGGCCAGCACCGCGTCGTACAACTGCGCCGCCGAGCGCACGTCGTGGCGTTGCACTTGGTCGGGGGTCGGCAGATGCACTGGACCTGCGATGAGCGCGACGTCGGCGCCGCGTTTCGCCGCGGCGGCGGCGATCGCGAAGCCCATCTTGCCGCTGCTGCGATTGCCGAGGAACCGCACCGGGTCGATGTCCTCGAAGGTCGGCCCGGCGCTGACCACGATCCGCAGACCGGACAGCGATGCCGTGGTCAACGTGCAGTCTCCGCGAGCGCGGCAATGATCGCCGCGGGCTCGCTCAGACGTCCGGGGCCGAACTCGCCGCAGGCCTGGGCACCGTCGTCGGGCCCGATCAACTGCACCCCGCGCGCGCGCAACGTCGCTACATTCGCCTGCGTCGCCGGATGCGCCCACATGCGGTTGTTCATCGCCGGCGCGATCGCGATCGGCGCGGTGGTGGCCAGGCACAGGGTGCTGACGAGGTCGTCGGCGACGCCATGGGCGAGTTTCGCGATCGTGTTGGCAGTGGCCGGCGCGACCACGATGCGCTCGGCCCACCGCGCCAGTTCGATATGCCCCATCGCGGCCTCGGCAGCCGCGTCCCACAACGACGTGCGCACCGGCAGGCCGGACACCGCCTGGAAGGTCGGCGCGCCGACGAAACGCAGCGCGTTGTCAGTCATCGCCACCTGCACCTGCGCGCCGGCATCGCGCAATCGGCGCACCAGTTCGACCGCCTTGTAGGCGGCGATGCCGCCGCACACGCACAACAGGATGCGCTGGTCGTGCAGCTGGGCGCGGATGTCGGCCATCGGGACGGATTTCCCTACGCGGAATGCGGAGCAAGCTTACCCGAAGCGTCGGCGGCCCCCGATGTCGCCGGAGCCATGGCAGCCGCACGCTGTGGCCATGCACATCCGCGACTGGCCCGCTGCCGAACGTCCCCGTGAAAAACTGCTCGCCCGTGGTGCCGCGGCGCTGTCGGATGCCGAATTGCTGGCGATCTTCCTCGGCTCCGGCCTGCGCGGCCGCGATGCGGTGGCCACGGCGCGCGACTTGCTGAACACGCACGGCCCGCTGCGCGCGCTGCTGGATCGCACGCCCGCGGCGCTGGCCGGATTGCCCGGACTCGGCCCGGCGCGTGCGTGTGCGCT
>DASZZT010000034.1:0-1988 GCA_035543275.1 Luteimonas sp.
TGATGAAGTCGTTCAGCGTCGCGGCGAAGGCAAGCGATTCGACATCTACTTCCGACAATGCGTATTCGGCCCCCGGCCCGTCGTCAAGCTGCAGGCGCAGATAGCGAGCCTCGGATTCCGGCAGCGCGATCGGGTCGCTGCTGCCATTGCCGGCCGAAACGACGCGCACTTCATGCCAGTCGCGACCATCCATCGACAGCGCGATGCGGTACCGGGACGCCTGCCTGCCTTCGGCCCAGTGCAGGGTGATGCCACCGAACTCGCGTTCACGACCAAGGTCGAGCGTCAAGGCTTGGCTACCGGCCGGAGCGCGCCACGCCGTCGACGAGTCGTCGTCGACCGCGTTCGCTGCCGCGCCATAGACCCGTTGCGACGAGGCAGTGGCGACAGGCCGCGGCGGCGGCGTGTCGTCGGCGGGCAACTCGCGGAACGTGAGCTGGTCGATGCAGACTTCGCCCTTGCCGCCGCCCTTGCCGGCGCTGATGGTGACTTCGAACGTCTGCGTACTGCGCAAGGTCTTGTCTTCGCTCGGCCCCCACGCGAATGCGATATGCCGCTTCTTCAGCTTCAGCGGTGTCCACTGCGCCGGCAGCGGATAGTTCGGCTTGTTGACCCACCAGACGTTGTCGCCGCTGGCGTCGCCGAGCTTGAATTCGAGGTTGTTGAGCGGGCCGCTGCCGCGCAGTTGCAATGCGTATTCGTAATTGGCCGGATACATCATCGGCAGCGTCCGGCGGGCCACCGCGTAGCCGGACACGCCATTGAAGTCGTAATCGAGGCAAAGTGCCCTGCCGCTGGGGCCGTCGACCTGACGCCGAGACGCCGAGACGCTGTCGGAGGCGACGGCATTCCAGGCCGTGAGGGTTTCGAAATCATCCAGCACGCGCGCCGCAGGCTCCGCTGCCAGCGCATGCGGCGACAGCGCGAACGCCACCGCCAACAGCCAGCCGTTCCACGGATGCCTCACCCCTTGACGCTCCCGACCATCAGCCCTTGCAGGTAATACCGTTGCAGCACCAGGAACAGCAGCAGCACCGGCAGCACCGTCACCATCGACCCGGCCATCATCAGTTCGTTGTCCTGCACGTGCTCGCGCGACAGCGAGGCCAGCGCCACCGGCAGGGTGTGCAGGTGGTCGTCGCTGAGCACGATCAATGGCCACATGAAATCGTTCCAGGCGCCGAGGAAGCTGAAGATCGCCAGCGTCACCAGGATCGGCTTCAACGCCGGCAGCACGATCTGCCAGAAGATGCGGAACTCGCCGGCGCCGTCGATGCGCGCGGCCTCCAGCAGTTCGTCCGGGATCGAACGCGCGTACTGCCGCACCAGGAAGATGCCGAAGATGCCGGCCATGCCCGGCACGATCGCGCCGGCATAGCTGTTGACCAGGTGCATCTGCTTGAGCAGCAGGAACAGCGGCATCATCGCCACCTGCCCCGGGATCACTACCGCCGCAAGCAAACCGCGGAACACCTGTTCGCGTCCTGCGAAGCGCAGCTTGGCGAAGGCGTAACCGGCCAGGGTGTTGAGCAGCAGCGACAGCAGCGTGGTGAAGGTCGCAATCACCACGCTGTTGAACAGGTAGCGTCCCATCCCGCCGCGCACGAACAACTCGCGATAGTTGTCCAGCGTTGCCGCCGACGGCAGCAGCGGTGGCGGGAAATGGCTGGCTTCGCCCGGCTGCATCAGCGACACCGACAGCATCCACAGCAGCGGCGCCAGGCTGAGCGCCCCGAGCCCGAGCAGCAGGCCGTTGATGATGACCTTGGCGATGCGCTCGTTCATTCGACACCCCGCCTGCGCGCCAGCCACAGCAACCCGCTGGTCACCACGCTCATCAGCACGAACAGCAGGAACGCCACCGCCGAGGCGTTGCCCAGGTTCCACCACTTGAAGCCTTCCTCGTACATCAGGTACAGCACGCTGACCGTGCTCTGCAGCGGCCCGCCCTGGGTCATCACGTAGGGCTCTGCGAACAGCTGGAAATA
>DASZZT010000035.1:0-40280 GCA_035543275.1 Luteimonas sp.
AGCAACGTCACCGGCGGCGCCACCGGCGTGGAATAGCTATCGACGAAATACGCGCCATCCGGCGACAGCGTGATCCTGTGGTCGGCCGGTTCCGGCGTCAGCAGGACCGGCGCACCGCCATCCAGACCAACCTTGTAGAACAGCTGGTAATAGGGATCGACGCCGGATTGGCGGCCTACGCCGCGGAACCACAGCGTGCGGCTCGCCGCATCGACGCGCAGCACTTCGGTGACGTTGCCTTCGCCGGAAGTAACCGCGCGCTTGAGCTTGCCGCTGGTCAGGTCGTAGAGATACAGGTTGCCCCAGTGGTTGCGCTCGCTGAACCAGATCACCTCGTTGGACTGCGGCAGGTAACGCCAGTTGACCGCGCCGTTGCCGCTCTCGAAGTAGGTCTTGACGGTTTCGTTGAACACGTTGCGCACCGCGCCGGTCCGCGCATCGGCGACGCGCAAGGTCGCGGATTTGTGGTCGCGCGAGGTCGAGACGAACGCCAGCGTGCTTCCATCCGGCGTCCACTGCACGTCTTCCCAGCCGCCGTCGCAGCTGACGTCGTCGCACAGCGTGGAACGGTGCTGGTCGGGCGGTGTCTTCAGCCGCAGCACCGACTTGCCGGCGACATCGATGACCACCCGCTCGATCATGGTGACGTCGGCATCGCCGACCAGCGGATACTTCCAGGTCTCCACCTTGGGATGGCCGACGCTGGTGCCGACCAGCGTCATCGAACCGGTCTTGCGCTGGTCCTGCTGGAAGGTGGCGATCCTGGATGAATCCGGCGACCACACCAGGATCGCGCGATCGCTGTGGATCCAGCCGGCGTTGTCGGTGGCGTAGCCGTAGTCGGTCGCGCCGTCACTGGTGAGTTGCGTTTGCTTGCCGCTGGCGACATCGCGCAGCCACAGGTTCCAGTCACGGATGAAGGCCTCGCTGCGCTTGTCCGGCGACAGCACGCCGGGCTCCGGGCCACCCTTCGCAACCTTGGCAATGCAGCCCTTGAGCGCGGGATCGCACAGGTAGTGCTTGCCATGCACGGTGATGTCGAACCCGCCGTCGGCCTGGATGCTGTACTCGCTGACAGGCAGCTTGTCGGGCTTGACCGGTTTGCCGCCGGCCTTGGCCAGCGCCTTGGCCAGTTTGGCGTGGTCGAACGTCGACGTGGCCTTGCCGCTGGCGGCGTCCATCTGCAGGAAGTGGTCGCCGCGCGCATCGTGATCGCGATACCAGAAGCTGTGGTCGTCGAGCCAGGTCACGGTCGACAGCGCATGGTCGACCAGCGGCGTGGCGTTGTAGCCGACGAAGCGTTCGGCGCGTGCGTAGTCGTCCGTAGTGAGCGTGCGCGTCTGCGCCGCTGCCCCGAACGCGATCGAAACCATCACCAGCGCAGCGACCAGGCGCGCCTTGCATACCCTCGACTCCATGCCCTCTCCCGACGATGCGGACGGCGCATCGCGCGGCCATGCTAACCGACCGGGAATGCGTGACGAGTGGGCCATGACCCGGTCCGCCGCGACCGCCTAAGGTGCAGGCATCCTCAGGAGACCGCCGATGAAACCGCTCACCCTCGCGATTGCCCTGGCGCTGCTCGCGCCGCTGCCCGGCTTCGCCCAGACCCCGCCTGCGCAGGCGACGTCGCAGTCCAGGCCGGTTCCGGCCTGGGTGACAAGGAGCAACGAATACGCGCAGATCCTGCTGCAGGCGCGGGCGCAGTTCTCGCCCGAGTCGGCCAGCTTCTTTGGCGTGCCCGGGTACGACGACAAGGTCGCCGATCTCGGCCCGGAGAATGCGGAGCGCTACCGCGCGGCGATCGCGCAGGCCAAGGCGCAGCTCGAGCAGAAGCTGCAGGTCGAGCGCGATCCGAACGTGCGCCAGGATCTCGAGATCATGACTCGCGCCGCTGGCGAGGACATCGAAGGCAGCGAGCTGAACCAGCGCCTGACCCTGCCGTGGGCCGATGCGCCGTCGCTGGTGTTCCGGGGCCTGCAGGGCCTGCTGTCGGACCAGACCCCAGCCGAGCGTCGCGCGCATGCGCTGGAGCGGTTGCAGCGCTACGTTGGCATGACGGCCGGCACTACTCCGATCACGACGCTGGCGCGACAACGCTACGAGGAACGCGCTACCGATCCGAAGCTGCTACGCCCCGGCAAACTCGAAGTCGAGCAGGCACTGGCCAACGTCGATACCTACGTCAAGGGCATCAGGGACCTGTTCGCGAAGTACAAGATCACAGGCAGTGACGCGGCGCTCGCGGCGATGGAGCAGCAAGTGCACGACTACGCGGCGTGGGCGCGCAGCACGGTGCTGCCGCAGGCGCGTAGCGACACGAAACTGCCGCTGGAGCTGTACGCGTTTCAGCTCAAGCAGTTCGGCATCGACATCGACCCCAAGCTGCTGGTCCAGCGCGCGGAACTGGAGTTCATGGAAACCCGTGCGGCGATGCAGCAGCTGGCGCCGCAGGTGGCCAAGGCCAAGGGCATCGACGCGACCGACTATCGCGACGTGATCCGCGCGCTGAAGCGCGACACGATCCCGAATGACCAACTCGAGTCACGCTATCGCACGGTGATGGATGCGATCGACCCGATCATCCGCAAGCAGCGCATCGTCGACGTGCCCAACCGGCCGATGGTGATGCGCCTGGGCACGCCGGCGGAGAACGCCGCGCAGCCGGCGCCGCACTTCCTGCCGGCGCCGTTGGTTGGCAACACCGGCCAGCAAGGCCAATTCGTGCTGCCGCTGAGCAATCCGGACAGCAGCGGCAAGGTCGAGGCTTACGACGACTTCAACTTTCCGTCGGTGGCGTGGACGCTGTCGGCGCACGAAGGCCGGCCCGGGCACGAGTTGCAGTTCACCGCGATGGTCGAGCGCGGCGTGTCGCTGGCGCGCACGCTGTTCGCGTTCAATTCGGTCAATGTTGAAGGCTGGGCGTTGTACGCCGAGGCCGAGATGGTGCCGTACGAACCGCTGGACGGACAGCTGATGGCGTTGCAGTTCCGGCTGCTGCGCGCGGCGCGGGCGATGCTCGACCCGATGCTCAACCTCGGTTTGATCGACCGCGAGCGGGCCGGCAAGGTACTGACCGACGAGGTCGTGGTGTCGAAGGCGATGGCGCGGCAGGAACTCGACCGCTACACCTTCAACGCCCCCGGCCAGGCCGGCAGCTACTTCTACGGCTACAGCCGGATCATGGAACTGCGCGCGGAAACCGAGCTCGCGCTCGGCGACAGATTCGACCGCATGGCCTTCAACAACTTCCTGCTCGACCAGGGCCTGCTGCCGCCGGACCTGTTGGCCAAGGCGGTGCGCGAGGTGTTTGTGCCGGCGCAGAAGACGAAGCGGCAAGCGGCGACTCGCTCAAATAGCGAATAGCCGCAAAGGGCTGAAGGCGCCGCCCGTCGCCTTCGGAATCCGCACCACGCGACGTCGGGAATACGCGTTTGCGTGACAACCCAAAAGCGCTGGGTCAAGACCCACCCTACGCCACCTCACGAATTTCGGGAGACGCGGGCGGGTTTTTGCAGGCCTTGGGCGCGCGGGGCAGAGCCGCGACCACACGGCGGGCAGGGCGACCGTTTCCTTGACCTGCCCTCCATCAGGGTGGGTTAAGGAAAGGTTAACGCGGGAGCTTTGGCCGTGCCCTTGATTTTTCCGCGTTTTGTCACTAGTGGAGAAATTCAAGGCTCTATAACGAGCCGGTCACGTGATGGCCGACCCGCACGGGTGAGAACGAGCAAATGCGCAAGTGGCAGTCCATGCAGCCAACGCGTGCGGCGCCGTGTCGGGTCACGAAGCCCGACCTCGGTCGCCACCGGTCTGCGGCATGCAAACGGTAAACCGCCCACGCATGGTGCTGGGCCCCGCGCCCTCTTCCCGCTCCCGGTGCGAGGTTTTTTCCGGCGTGGCCGGCTGGCTGGCGATCGGGGTCGGCATGCTGGTGCTGGCCGGCTGGGCCTGGAACATCGACCCGCTGAAGCGCGTCCTCCCCGGGCTGGTTTCGATGAACCCGGCGACTGCGGTCGGGTTTTTGTTCGCCGGCTGGTCGCTGTGGCTGCAGCACCGCGATCCTGCCATCGCGGCGCGGACAGCAACTACTACCTCCCTGGCGCGAGGTGCGGCGATGCTGGTGGTAGCGATCGGCGCGCTTCGGCTGGCCGGTTACGCCCTGGACTGGCACCACGGCGTCGACCAGCTGCTGTTCGCCGACAAGCTGCTGCACGATACGCCGTCGTTGCCGAACCGCATGGCGCCCAACACCGCGCTGAATCTCGTCCTGCTGGGGCTGGCGCTGTTTATGCTGGACGTGACCACGGCGCGGAACCGGCGTCCGGCCGAGCTGTTTTCCGCATCCGTCGTGCTGCTCTCGCTGCTGGCGATGTTCGGCTATGCCTACCAAGTCCCCCAGTTCTATGACCTGGCGGCCTACATCCCGATGGCGCTGCCCACGGCGATCGTGTCGTCCCTGCTGGCGCTCGGGATTCTCTGCGCGCGGCCCGGCCGCGGCCTGATGGTGCTGGCGACCAGTGCCAGCCTGGGCGGGTCGCAGGTGCGGCGGCTGTTCCCGGCGATGGTGCTGGCCCTGTTCGTGCTGGGCTGGTTGCGCCTGGAAGGCGAACGCCGCGGGCTGTATGGCAGGGAGTTGGGGGTTGCGCTGTACACGCTCGCCAACATCACGATCTTCGGTGCGCTGGTGGGGTGGAGCGCGAGCGCGCTGCACCGGTCGGAGGTCGAACGCGGACGCGCCGGGG
Source organism: Luteimonas sp. (assembly GCA_035543275.1). Classification (GTDB taxonomy): domain Bacteria; phylum Pseudomonadota; class Gammaproteobacteria; order Xanthomonadales; family Xanthomonadaceae; genus Cognatiluteimonas. Next base: position 4,743 of record DASZZT010000035.1, read on the forward strand.
CCGGACGCGCCGAGGCCCTGGCCCTCAACCGGATGATCATGGACAACTCACTGGACGTGATCTGCGCGATCGACGGCGACGGCCGCTTCGTCGAGGTCAGCGCGGCCTCTGAGTCGCTCTGGGGGTATGCGCCGTCGGAGCTGGTCGGCCGCGCCTACGCCGAACTGGTGCACCCGGACGATATTGTCCGGAGCGCGGAAGCGGCGGGCTCGGTCATGTCCGGGCAGCCCGCGGTCGATTTCAACAACCGCTACCGGCGCAAGGACGGCCGCATGATCGACATCGACTGGTCGGCGGCCTGGTCGGAGCCGGGCGGCATGATGTTCTGCGTCGCCCGCGACGCCACCGGGCGCAAGCTGGCCGAGCAAGCCATCCTTGCGCTCAACTCCGAACTCGCGGCCAGTGCCGCCGAACTGCAGCAGACCAACCACGAACTCGAATCCTTCAGCTACTCCGTCTCCCACGATCTGCGCGCGCCGCTGCGGCACATCGACGGCTACGCCCGCATGCTGCAGGAAGACGCCGCCGGCCAGCTCGATGCCGAGATGCGCCGCTACCTCGATGCCATCAGCGCCAGCGCGCGCAACATGGGCGTGCTGATCGACGACCTGCTGGCGTTCTCACGGCTGGGCCGCCAGCCGGTCGAACGGATCGTGGTCGACATGAATGCCCTGACCGAACGCGCGCTGCACGAGGTCGGCGGCGGACGCCCGGGCGGTCCCCGCGTGCAGGTGGCGCCGCTGCCGCCGGCCCACGGAGATCCGGTGCTGCTCCGGCAGGTGTGGGTCAACCTGCTGTCGAACGCGCTCAAGTACAGCGCCAAGCGTGGCGACGCGGCGCAGGTGGAGGTCAGCGGTGAACGCGACGGCGATGTCACCCGCTATCGCGTGCGCGACAACGGGGTCGGTTTCGACATGCGCTACGCCGACAAGCTGTTCGGGGTATTCCAGCGCCTGCATTCGCAAGACGAATTCGAAGGTACCGGCGTGGGCCTGGCCATCGTGCAGCGGGTGGTCACGCGCCACGGCGGCCGGGTCTGGGCCGAGGCCGAACTCGACCGCGGCGCCACCTTCACCATCGAGTTGCCGGTTGCCGAAACTCCCGCCATGGAGGACAGCGCATGAACTACCAGCACGTCGAGATCCTGCTCGTCGAGGACTCCACTGCCGACGCGGAGATGACCATGCGCGCGCTCAAGCGCCGCGGCATCGCCAACAGCATCGAATGGGTCCGCGACGGGGTGGAGGCGCTCGACTACCTGTTCTGCGAAGGCCGCCACAGCGCCCGCGGCAACGGCCACCCCAAGCTGGTCCTGCTCGACCTCAAGATGCCGCGGATGGACGGGCTGCAGGTCCTGGAGCGGATGAAGCAGGACGCGCGCACCAGGACCATTCCGGTGGTGATGATGACCTCCTCGCGCGAGGAGGGCGACCTGCTCGCCAGCTACCGGCTGGGGGTCAACAGCTTCATCGTCAAGCCGGTCGACTTCGGCGAGTTCGCCGAAACCGTGGCGCAGGTGGGCATGTACTGGATGATCGCCAACGAGGCGCCGGAGTAGGAGCGCGACATGAATAGTCAATCTGCCGCACTTAAAGTGCTGATGGTCGAGGACTCCCCGGCCGATGCCGACCTCATCCTGCATTCGCTGCGCGACCTGCCCTGCCCGGTCGAGCACGCACTGGTGGCGAGCGAGGCCGCGCTGCGCGAAGCACTCGCGAGCTTCGACCCCGACATCATCCTCAGCGACTTCTCGATGCCCGGGTTCAGCGGCCAGGAAGCGCTGAGTATCGCCAGCGAGCATGCGCCGGACGTACCGTTCCTGTTCGTCTCCGGTACGATCGGCGAGGAGCTGGCGATCGCCACGCTGCAGCGCGGCGCGATCGACTACGTGCTGAAGGACAACCTGCGCCGCCTTCCCTTGGCCATCGAGCGGGCGCTGGACATCGCCCGCAACCGGCGCGAACGGGCCCAGATGGAACGGGCGCTGCGCGAAAGCGAGGAGCGGTTCCGCACCATCGTGGAGAACAGCCAGGACTGGATCTGGGAAAGCGACCAGTCCACCCGGACCCTCTACAGCAACGGCGCGATCGCCCGCATTCTCGGCTATGCACCCGACGAGTTGCTCGGCACCCTGGCCAGCGAACACATGCTGCCCGAGGACCGGCGGATGATGGAGGAACGCCTGCCTCGGCTGGCGGCGGAAGCCCGCGGCTGGGAGCGCTGGCGGTTGCGCTGGCGCCACCGCGACGGCAGCGTGCGCGTGCTCGAGAGCACGGCCATTCCGCGCATGGACGAAAACGGCGAGGTGGTCGGATTCCGCAGCATCGACCACGACATCACCGAGCACCTGCAGCAGGAGGCAAAGATCGCGCAATTGGCACGCATCCACGCGGTACTCAGCGCGCTCGGCAGCGCCATCCTGCGCACCCGCGAGCGCCAGCTGCTGCTCGACCGGGTCTGCCGGATCGCGGTCGAACAGGGCGGGTTCAAGGCCGCCTGCATCGGTCTGGCTACCGAGGAGACAGGGTTGCGGCTGGCCGCAAGCCACGGCGATCCGGACGTGATCGCATACATTGCGCGCCTGAGCGAGCAGCCGCCCGTGCGAGTGAGGACTGGCATCAGGGCGCTGCGCGGCGGCAAGCCCGTGATCGTCGGCGACATCGGCCGAAGCAAGCTTGAGCCCGTGCTGCGGGACGCCCTGCTGCAGGTGGGCGTGGCCGCACAGGTCGTGCTGCCCATCGGTACGCCGCCGTGGGCCGTGCTGGGCCTGTTTTCGGTGGCTGCGCAGGAATTCGACAAGGACGAGCTCGGCCTGCTCGTACGCCTGGCCCATGAAATCGACTATGCAGTCGATTTCATCGCCAAGAGCGAGCGGCTGGAATACCTCGCGTACCACAATCCGGTCACCGACCTACCCAACCAGATCGCGTTCCAGCAGGAGGTGGCCGCGCGCCTCGCCCAGGGTCCGCTGCTGGTGGCCGTGGTCGAACTGGCGAGTTCCGGCCGCATCATCGAGTCGCGCGGGCGCGAGTTCGGCGAGGGGGTGTTGCGCATGGTGGGGCAACGTCTGCAGGCGGAGGTCGGACCGAGTGTGATCGTCGCCCATCCGGGCGAGTATTCCTTTCTGCTCGCGAAATCGGTCCTCGGTTCGGTACAGCAGGAAATCGAAAGTCTGGGCGCGCTGCTGCGTGCGCTCGACGATGCGCCGTACGAGATCGAGGACGAACAGGTGTTCCTGCACCTCAATTGCGGCGTCGCGCTAAGTCCGGAGCACGGTACCGATGGCGAGACACTCGAGCGCAATGCGACCGTCGCACTCGGCGAGGCGCTCAAGCGCAAGACGCGCATCGAGCCGTTCAACGAGGGCTTGCACGAGCGCGCGACGCGCCGGATCGAACTCGAGCGGGACCTGCACCGGGCCTTTGCGGAGAATGAGTTCGAGCTCTGGTATCAACCCAAGTTCAATGCGGTCGACCAGCGCCTGCTCGGCGCCGAGGCGTTACTGCGCTGGCGGCATCCGCAGGCGGGACTGGTTTCACCCGCGGAGTTCATCCCGGTGCTCGAGGACACCGGGTTGATCGTGCAGGCCGGTCGCTGGGTGATGCGCACCGCGCTCGACACCGTGCTGGCGTGGCGTGCGCTGGGACATGCGGGGTTGCGCATCGCGGTCAACGTTTCCGCGCGCGAGCTTCGCAACCTTCGCTTCCTCGATGAGTGCCGCGACCTGCTCGAGCCGCACGCGGCGGACCAGTTGCTGGACATCGAGGTGACCGAAAGCCTGCTGATGGACGATATCGAGCACAGCATCCGGCTGCTCCAGAGCCTGCGTGCCATGGGGTGCCGCATTGCGATCGACGACTTCGGCACCGGCTATTCTTCGTTGAACTACCTGGCACGGTTGCCAGTCGACGTGATCAAGATCGACCAGTCGTTCACCGCGCAGCTTGCCCATAGCCCGGAGACGATGGGCCTGATCACCAACATCATCTCCCTGGCACACTCCCTGTCGCTCAAGGTAGTGGCCGAGGGCGTGGAGGAAGAAGAGCAGGCCAAGCTGCTCCGGTTGCTGCGCTGCGACGAGTTGCAAGGCTACCTGCTGGGCCGGCCGATGCCGGCGACGCAATTCGCCGAGCGCCTGCTGTAGGCGTCAACTAACCCTGGACAACATCCGGCTATTTCCGATCAGCCGCGCCCAGCGGGTGCCCAGGTCACTCCAGCAGACATAGCCGGCCTCGCCGGCGATGCGTAGCAGGGTGCGCGCGTTCCAGCGCAACCGCGGCTCGGCCGCGCACAGCTCCCAATCGAAGCCGAGTTGCCGCGCGAACAACGCGCAACGGGCGAGGTGGTAGCGGCTGCTGAGCAGGGTGACGCGCGGCAATGTTGCGGTCGCGCGCAACAAATCACGGGCGTTGCGCAGGTTCTGCAGGGTGTCGCGCGAATGCGCCTCCAGTCGCAGCGACGCGTCGGCGGCGACGCCGCGTGCCAGCAGTCCGCGGCGCGCAAGCTCGGCCTCGCTCGGTTCGTCCGTGGCGCCGCCGCCGAGCAGCACCACCGTGCTCGGCGGATGATTGCGCCACAGCGAAACGGCGCGATCCAGGCGTGCCGCGAAATCGCGGTCGATCCGGCCCTGCGGCGCGTGCTTGCCGAACACCAGCACGCAGTCACCACGTTCCGGTCGGCATGGCGCCGCGTGTGCCACCCGCAGCACGTGCAACAGATACCCCAGATAGACCAGTCCGCCGCTGAACACGCAGGCGGCGGCGGTAACCAGGCCGGTGTGCAGCACGTCGCGATCGCCGAACAGGGCAAGGCGATGGGCGGCGCGGTTGGACATGGCGATCCTGAGTTGACGAAGGACGTTCAGTTTAGCGTCGACGCCGCTCGCGGAACAGCTGGCTATACTCGCGGCCGTCCACCGTTCCGGAGTCCTGTGTGTCGTCATCGCCGTCGCCGAACCGCATGCCGCCGCTGGCGATCCGCGCCTATACCGCCACCACCGCGCTCGGCCATGGCCGTGCCGCGCAGATACAGGCGTTGCGGGCGCGTCGCGGCGGGTTGCGCCGCAACGATTTCGGCGATGCCACGCTCGACACCTGGATCGGTCGCGTCGATGGCCTCGAGGACGCCGCACTGCCGCGCGAATTCGCGCAGTGGGAATGCCGCAACAACCGCCTGGCGTGGCTGGCGCTGCAGCACGACGACATCCTCGATTCGATCGTCGCGATACGCGAGCGCCATGGCGCCGAGCGCGTCGCGATCGTGCTCGGCACCTCGACCGCCAGCATCGGCGCAACCGAGGAGGGCTACGCGCGGCTTGACGAAGGCGCCTTCCCGGTCGACCTGCAACGCCCGCTGGTGCACACGCCGCATTCGCTCGGCGCCTTCGTCCAGCACGCCACCGGTCTGCGCGGCCCGTGCGTGACGGTGGCGACCGCCTGTTCGTCGAGCGCGAAAGTGTTCGCGCAGGCGGCGCGACTGATCCAGGCCGGCGTGGTCGATGCCGCCCTGGTCGGCGGCGTCGATACCTTGTGCGGCAGCGTGCTGTACGGCTTCAACTCGCTCGGGCTGGTGTCGACGCAGCCGTGCCGGCCGTTCGACGCCGCCCGCGATGGCCTCTCGCTCGGCGAAGCCGGCGGTTTTGCCTTGCTCGAACGCGCCGATGCCAACGGCAGCGGCCTGCAACTGCGCGGTTACGGCGAATCCAGCGACGCCCACCACATGTCGACGCCGCATCCCGAAGGTCTCGGCGCGCGCATCGCGATGGGCGATGCGCTCACGCGGGCCGGTGTTGATGCCAGCGAAGTCGGCTATCTCAACCTCCACGGCACCGCGACCCCGGCCAACGATGCGGTCGAGGCACGGGCGGTCGCCGCGCTGTTTCCGGACTCGCTGCACGCCGGTTCAAGCAAGGGCTGGACCGGGCACACGCTCGGCGCGGCCGGGATCGTCGAATCGGTGTTCGCGTTGCTCGCACTGGAGCACGGCCTGCTGCCCGGCACCCTGAACAGCAGCGCGCCCGATGCCGCCTGCGGGCCGCAGATACGGTTCGACAATGCGCAGCGCGAGATCCGCTACGCAATGAATAACTCCTTCGGCTTCGGCGGCAATAACTGCTCGCTGGTGTTCGGGCGCGCATGAGCGGCCTCTCTGCCACCGTCGAAGGCATCGGTTTCTGGACCAATGGCTTGCCAAGTTGGCAAGCCGCGTGCGACTACGCCAACGGCGGCGCGTTGCCAGACGCCACGCCAGCGCGGCCATCGCCGCAACTGCTGGCGCCGAATGAACGCCGCCGCGCGCCGGAATCGGTCGCGGTTGCGCTCGAAGTCGCACTCGCGGCGTGCGCGGCGGGGCAACGCGATCCGGCGATGTTGCCATCGGTATTCGCCTCCACCCACGGCGACCTCGCGATCACCGACTACATGTGCGCGACGGTCGCCAGCGAACCGCGGGCGCTGTCGCCGACCCGCTTCCACAATTCGGTGCACAACGCCGCCGCCGGTTACTGGACCATCGGCAACGGCTGCGTGCAGGCCACCACCGCGATCAGCGCCTACGATGCAAGTTTCGCGCAGGGATTGCTGGAAGCGCTGCTGCAGCTGGCTGCGGGTAACGAGGCGGTGCTGCTGGCGGCCTACGACACCGCCGGCGCTGGTCCGATGGTGCCAATTTCCAACAGCTACGGCCTGCTCGGTGGCGCGTTGCTGTTGTCCGCTGCCGGGCACGTCGGCAAGCCCCGGCTGCACGCGACCCTGGTCGATGGCGGGGCGCCGCCGCCGCGCGGCGCGCTGTCGCGTCTGGCCGCCGGCAATGCGATGGCGCCGATGCTGCCCCTGTTCGACGCGCTCGCCACGGGCGATGATGCTGTCTTGCTCAAGGCCGGTCCCGGCCGCGTACTGCGAGTGGAGATTGCGCATGGTTGACCCCGCACCCTCACGTCCGGCGTCTTTGGCAAGCGCGCTCCTCGACGGCCACAACGTGGCGGTGGTGATCCCGGCGCTGAACGAAGCTCTGCGCATCCGCGACGTGGTCGCAGGCGCGCTCGCGCAGTGCGCCAACGTGATCGTGATCGACGACGGCTCCGACGACGACACCTGCGCGCGCATCGCCGACTTGCCAGTCACCGTGCTGCGCCATCCGCAACGCATGGGCAAGGGGGCGAGCCTGCGCGATGGCTTCCGCGCCGCACTGCAGCGCGGCTGCGTCGGCGTATTGACGATGGATGGCGACGGCCAGCATGCCGCCGACGACATTCCGCGCCTGCTTGCCGCCGGCAACCGCCATCCCGGCGCCGTCATCATCGGTGCGCGCATGCGCAAGCGTTCGCAGCAGCCGACCTACCGCCGACTGGCCAACCAGTTTGGCGATTGGGGCATCGCCTGGGGCACCGGCTACCGCATCGCCGACAGCCAGAGCGGGCAGCGCTTCTATCCGGCCGCGGTCGCCGCGCTCGACGACGTGCCCGGCGAGGATTTCGTGTTCGAGGCGCAGATCCTGATCTCCGCCGCGCGCCAGCTCGGCACCCGTTGCGTGTCGGTGCCGATCGAGTCGCGCTACAAGTCGGTGCATTCGCAGGAGCAGTTCCGCGCCAGCCACTTCAAGCCGTGGCGCGATTTCAGCCGCATCACCACGCATATCGTGAGGCAGTCCCTGCGCATCGGCCACATGGCGGACATCTATCGCAGCATCCGCGCCAATCCGCCGGTGATCGACGATCCCAGCGGCGAGTTCGGCATCGTGTTCGCACAGCCCGAAATGCAGCGCGCCGGATGAAGGACGCCGCCGTCCGCGACGTGGTCATCCTCGGCGGCGGCCTCGCCGGACTGACGCTGGCAATCCAGTTGAAGCAGCGCGATCCGGCGCTTGATGTGGTCGTGCTCGAACGCCACGCGCATCCGGTGCGCGAGGCCGCGTTCAAGGTCGGCGAGTCGACGGTGGAGATCGGCGCGCATTACTTTGCCGACGTGCTCGGCTTCCGCGAACACCTGGAAAACGAGCAGATCCGCAAGTTCGGCTTCCGGTTTTTCTTCAGCGAGGGTCGCGAGGACATCGACCGCTGCACCGAGCTCGGGGTCAGCCAGCTGCTGCCGACGCCGTCGTGGCAACTCGACCGCGGGCGCTTCGAGAATTTCCTCGGCGAACAGGCGCGCGCGCTCGGCGTCGAGTTCCGCGACGGCGCGGTGGTGCGCGCGATCGATGTGCAGCCGGGAGATGCACCGCACGCGGTCGCCTTCGAACAGCACGGCGAAAGCGCAACGCTGGCGGTGCGCTGGCTGGTCGACGCCAGCGGCCGCGCCGGCCTGCTCAAGCGCAAGCTCGATCTCGCGCAGGGCAACGACCACGACGCCAACGCGGTGTGGTGGCGCGTCGACGGGTTCATCGATCCCGACGACTGGTCCGAGGATGCGCAATGGCTGCAGCGCTGCGATCCGCCGGATCGCTGGCGTTCGACCAACCACATGTGCGGGCCAGGCTACTGGTTCTGGCTGATCCCGCTGGCGTCCGGCGCGCACTCGCTGGGCATCGTCTGCGACGCCAGGATGCATCCGCTGGAGACGATGAACACCCACGCCAAGGCGATGGCATGGCTGCGCGAGCACCAGCCGCAGGTCGCCGCATCGATCGACGAGTCCGGGCACACGCTGCAGGATTTCCTGTTCCTGCGCCACTTTTCCTACGGCTGCAAGCAGGTGTTCTCGGCCGACCGCTGGGCGCTGACCGGCGAGGCCGGGCTGTTCCTCGATCCGTTCTATTCGCCCGGCAGCGATTTCATCGCCATCAGCAATACCTACATCTGCGACCTGGTCATGAAGGATCGCGCCGGGCAGGGGTTCTCGGCGTTAGCCGGGGTCTACCAGCAGCTGTATTTCTCGTTCTACGAAAACATGCTCACGCTCTACCAGGACCAGTACCCGCTGTTCGGCGATGCGCAGGTGATGCCGGTCAAGGTGATCTGGGACTATGCCTACTACTGGGCACTGCTGGCCCCACTGTTCTTCGACGGGCGCATGACCGACCTCGCCATGCTCGGCCGCTTGCGGCCGTTGTTCACGCGTGCCGCCGCGCTGAACCTGGCGATGCAGCCGTTGTTGCGCGAGTGGGGCCAACGCAATACCGCGCCGCTGGCAGCCGACGGAAGGCTGCTGGACCAGTTCAAGATCGACTGGTTTCACGAGATGAACCGGGCGCTCGGCGATCGCCTCGACGACGACGCGCTGGTCGCGCGCCTGCGCGCCAACGTCGCGCGCATGGAGTGGTTGGCGGCCGAGATCCTCGGCCGTGCGCGCCACGCGCATCCCGAGATCGACGATCACGGCCTCGATGCCCAGCTCGACGGCCATGCCCCCGATCGTGCGTCGCTGAGTGCGTCGTGGTACGCGGAAGCCGCTTGACCCCCGACTGACCGGAACAGGACGCCGATGCTGCATTCGCCGCTGCTGCTGCAACTCGTGATCATCCTCGCCACCGCGCGCGCCTGCGGCCTGCTGCTGCGCTACGTCGGCCAACCGCCAGTGATTGGAGAGATGGCGGCCGGCATCGTGCTTGGGCCGATTGTGTTCGGAGCGCTATTCCCGGACTTCCACGCCGTGCTGTTCGCGAAAGCGTCGCTATCGGGATTGGCCTCGCTATCGACCCTCGGGCTGGTGCTTTTCATGTTCATCGTTGGCGTTGAACTGCGCGCGCCGGACGGCGTGCGCGCGCAGTTCAAGGCCGCGGGCAGCGTCGGGGTGCTCAGCGTGCTGCTGCCGATGGCGCTGGGCATCGGCATCGCGCCCTGGCTGCTTCCGCTCGCGCCCAAGGGCGTCGGCTTCTGGCCGTTCGCGCTGTTCATGGCGGCGGCGATGTCGATCACCGCATTCCCGATCCTGGCGCGCATCCTCAAGGAACGCGACATCACCCACACCCCGCTCGGCCGGCTCGCCCTCAGCAGTGCCGCCATCGCCGACGTCTTCGCCTGGATCATGCTGGCGCTGGTGGTCGCGCTGATCGGTTCCGGCGGCGGGTATGTCGGTTTCCTCAAGACCACGCTCGGGCTGCTGGTGCTGGGCGCCATCGTGTTTGTCGCACTCAAACCGCTGTACCGACGGTTGCTGGCGCGGCATGCGACCGAGGGCGTGCCATCGCTGATGGTGCTGGCGGCGCTGATGATCGGCTTGTTCGCCTGCGCCGCGACCACCGAATGGCTCGGGTTGCATGCGGTGTTTGGCGCATTCCTGTTCGGCGCCTGCCTGCCGCGCGACGACCGCCTGCTGCGCAGTCTGATCGAGCGTGTCGAATACCTCGCGGTGGTGGTGCTGATGCCGATCTTCTTCGCGCTGGCGGGGCTCAACACCACCGGCGATGCCTTCGTCGGTGCCGGACTCGGCGCGCTGTTGCTGATCCTCGCGGCGGCGGTGCTGGGCAAGGTCCTGGGCGGCGCGGCGGGCGCACGCCTCGTCGGCTACGGCTGGCGCGACAGCTTCGCGGTCGGCTCACTGATGAATGCGCGCGCGCTGATGGAACTGATCGTGATGAAGGTGGGGCTCGACGCGGGACTGATCGGCCCATCGCTGTTCACCATGCTGCTGGTGATGGCAATCCTGACCACGGTGATGACCGGGCCACTGCTGGACCTGTTCGCCGGGCGCGGGACTGCGCGCGAGGCCGGTACCGCCCCGGCGTCGAACGCCTGATCGAGCGCCTGATCGCTATTCCTCGATGACGTGGATCGCGATGCCCGCGGCATGGCGCTGCGCGGTCGGGATGCCGACGCCGGCAGAAACGCCGCCATGGCGCCCGAACGAACCGGCGCCGACCCCCATGCTCACCGGCGGCGCGATGGTATCGACGCCGAGCAGCAACACGCCATCGGCGCCGAGCTTCGCCGCCTCGCGCCGCAAGCGGTTGATCGCGGCATTGCTCTGGCCCTGGGTACCGAAGCCAATCGCGCTCGATGCATCCAGCCGCGCAATTTCTTCATAGCGCTTGGGCGGTACCTGGTAGACGCGCACCTGTTCGACCGCGATGGCCGGACGCGGCGCGCCGAGCATGACCCTGGAGGTGCTGGCACAGCCGGTCAGGGCGGCCAAGGCGATGCTGGCGACAAGGGCGATTGTTCGCATGGCTGGCTCCTCGTTCCGCGACCCGGTGGATATTTCGCCAGTATCGCCGAACGCCCACCAGAAAAAACGAAGCGCCCCTGGGGGCGCTTCGTTGCATCACATGTTGCCGATCCGAGCGCGCGGTCAATCCGCCACTTCTGGCGCCTGGCGACTGCGCAGTCGTTCAGCCCATGCCGCCGTTGACCCCGATCACCTGGCCGTTAATGTAGCCCGCCGCATCGGAACACAGGAACCGCACCAGCGCCGCGACCTCGTCCGGGGTGCCGGCGCGGCCTGCCGGCACCATCTGCTTGATGACTTCCGGCGGGAATGCGGCGTCGGCCATGCGTCCGGCGATCACCCCCGGCGCGACCACGTTGACGGTGATGCCGCGCGTCGCCATCTCGCGCGCCAGCGACTTCGAGGCGCCGTGCAGCGCCGATTTCGCCGCGGCGTAGTTGGCCTGGCCGCGATTGCCGAGCACCGCCGCCACCGACGACACGCTGACGACGCGGCCCCAGCGCGTGCGCGCCATCGGTAACAGCAACGGCTGGGTCACGTGGAAGAAGCCGTGCAGCGAAACGTCGATCACGCGCTTCCATTGCGCATCACTCATGCCAGCCATGGGCGCGTCGTCGTGGATGCCGGCGTTGTTGACCACGACCTGGATCGGGTCGGCTGCGAGCAGCGCGTCGATCGCGACACGCGTGGCCTCGCCATCGGCGACGTCGAACGCGACCGCTTCGGCACTGCCGCCATCGGCACGAATCTGCGCAACGACCTCTGCCGCGCGCGCAAGATTGGCGTTGGCATGGACGATGACGTGCAGGCCGTCGGCCGCGAGCTGGCGGCAGATCGCGCCGCCAAGATCTCCGCTGCCGCCGGTGACAAGTGCGCGGCGGATTTTGGTTTGGATTGCCATCGATCAACCTATCCAGACTTGGGCCGACATTATTCCCTGTAGGAGCGCTCCATGCTTCTGCAGAGCATGGGCGCGATGGGCGTTACCCGCGAAAGCATCACGACAAGAGCATCGCGCCCATGGGGCGCTCCTACAAAGGCGGCATGGCTTGCGGGATCACCGCCGCACGGCCTTCGGCAAGCAGCGTATCGACATGGGTGATGCGAAACGCATATTGCCAGCCGCTGTCGCTGTCGATCAGCACTTCCGCCACGCAGTCGAGCGCGCCAGGTAGATCGTCGATGCGCGCGATCTGCAGTTCGACGCCGCGCAGCGCCACCAGCAAGCCGGGCCTCGCGCTGCCACCCGCTGCGCGCGCGCGCAGGCCACCGTGCACCGCCATCGCCTGCGCGCCATATTCGCACAGGTGCACCGCGCGCAAGCGGCCGCCACTGCGCAGCGGATGCGCGGGATCGCGGTGGTTGTGCGCGCGCAAGCGAATGCTGCATTGATCCCACGCAAGCACCTCGTCCCACAGGCACATTGCGCCCTGATGCGGGACCAGCGCCAGGATCCCGGCGCGGTCGATCATGCGCGCGTCGCCACGCCCGCTTCGCGCGCAGCATTTCCTGGGGGATCGCCCGAGTCCCCGCGCGCGATCAGCAGCGCCAGCACGAAGTTGCCGAACACGCCGATCGCCACCGTGCTGCCAATCGCGCGCAGCACCGGGATCGACGACAGTGCCAGCAGGCTGAACACCAGCAGCGTGGTCAGGCTGCAGACGATCACCGCGTGCAGCGTGCGCAACTGTTCGCCGCGGTCGTCGCCGGCGTGCTCGAAGAACAGCGCGTAGTCCAGGCCAAGGCCGGCGGCGAGGATCAGCGCGACCAGGTGGAACAAGTTCAATTCGATGCCGCAGCCGCGCAGCACGGCGAGGATCAGCAGCGTGGTCAACGCCATCGGCGCCAGCACCCGCAACACGCGGCGTGGTTCGCGCAACGCGATCCAGACCGTGGCCGCCAGCAGCAACGCCGCGATCGCGAGCGCGACCAGCACGCGCTGGCGGTAGGCGACCACCAGCGATTCGGACGCCTGCTTGAGGTCGAGCAGCTGCGCTCCGTGCGCCTGCGCCACGCGCGCGACCGCAGCCGGATCGGACAGGCCATTGAGCGACACCAGCGCGGTGGCGTGTTCGCCGCGTTGCAGCAGCAGGCCACCGACGCTGGCCGCAAGCGGCGTGCCATCGAGATCGCGCACGCCCAGCGGCGGCGCCTGCTTCGCGGCAGCGACATCGGCAACGAAATCGACGAAGGCATCGCTGCGGAACGGCGTCGCCGCGACCGCGGTATCGAGCGCGGCCTGCAGCATCGCCGTATCCGGCAAGTGCGCCTGGCGCGCGCGCTGCGTGGCCGCGCTCGGCAGGTAGCGCGCGGCGCTGTCGTAGCCGGCGAGGGCATGCGTGGCCACCAGTGCGTCCAGCGCCGGGCGCAGACGTTCGCTGGCGCCAAGCGCGGCTTCGGCATCCTGGCCGGACAGTGCGATCACGTAGCGCACGTCCGGCGCGCCGAGTTCGCCGCGCAACTGCGCATCGCGCGCCAGTGCAGCGGCCGGCACCGGGGTCAGCTTCGACAGGTCGTTCTGCCAGAACGCGCCCGGCGCGAATGCAATCACGGCGAGCGCAACCGCAGCCAGCACCCACAGCGCGGCGCGCGGCCGCGGCAGGCGTTCGATCCGCGACCACAGCCGCGCCAGCCGTTGCGAGTCGGCAGCATCGTGCGGCGAGGGGTCGATCAGCGACGGCAGCAGGAAGCGCGTGGTCAAGGCTGCGGTCGCGAGTCCGGCGATGGTGAACACCGCGAGCTGCTTCAAGCCGTCGACGCCGGACGCCAGGAAGGTGACGTAGGCGATGCAGGTCGAGACCACGCCGGTGGCGAGCGTCGGCCACAACATGCGTGCACTGTCGCGCGGCGACAGTCCGGCGCGTTGGTGGCTGAACAGATGGATCGGATAATCCTGCGCCACGCCGATCAAGGTGAAGCCGAACGCGACGGTAATCCCGTGCACGCCATCGAACAGCAGCGCGACCGCACCCAGGCCGGCGAGACCGGCGCTGGCGAGCGGCAGCACGCCGAGCAGCGGCGCCTTCCAGCTGCGGTACGCGATCCACAGCAGTGCGATCAGGCCGATCGTATCCACCGCGCCGATCCAGCTCGCCTCACGCTGGGTGCGGCCGCCGATCTCGACCGAGAATGCACCGGGCCCAGTGAGGCTGAGCTGCGATTTGCCGTGGCCACGTGCCGCCTGGAAGGCATCGCGGATCGCGGTCACCGCGGTCTGCTGCCCGGTTGGGTCGAACCCCGGCGCGACGGTTTCCGCGACCAGCAGCGCCTGTTGACCCGCTCGGTCGAACCAGACGCCGTGCAAACGCTGCGGCGCATTCGCCGGTTGCCAGGACTCGGCGAGCTTCAGGGTTTCCAGGGTTGGATCAGCGGGGATCAGCGGTTCGATCAACGACGCCGCGGGGGAACCGAGATCCTGCACCCGCGCGCCGAGTTGTTCGCGCAGGAAGGCACTGTCGAAAGACTGCGTGTCCAGCGTGTCCGACAGCAGGTAGCGGTACGGGCGCAGGCGCGTCGGGATCGCGTCGAGCCCGGTATCGCCGCCGTTGGCGACCAGCTTGAAGCGCGGGTCGGTGGCCAGCGTCACCCGCAGCGCGGCCGACTGCGCCGCCAGGGTTTCAGGAGCGTCGCCGGACAACGCGATCAGCAGCAGGCGCGAGCCCGGGCCTTCGCCGAGTTCATCGATCAGCAGCTTCTGCGCCGGCGTCTGCGCCTCCGGCATGAACTTGCGCAGGTCGCCGCTGAGTTGCAGCCGTTGTCCGATCGCCCAGCCCGCCAGCAGCAATAGCGCCAGCCACAGCAATGCCAGCGCCAGCCGCGAGCGTGATGTCATCAACGGGGGTCGTTGTGGCAGAGCGCGGCCAGTGCCGCGCTGGCACTAACGTCCGCAGCATCGCGCGCGGCGCCGGCCAGCAACGTGCGCTGGATTTCACCCGTCCTGGCGGGACGCGTCTCGATGCAGCGCAGCTCGGCGCCTCGGCCGTACAGCACGATATCGCGCACCTTGGTGGCGAACTGCGCGTCTTTCGGCGTCATCGTCAGCGTCCAGTGTTCGCGGCTGCCGGCGCTGGCGAGGCGGTAGTGTTGTTCGAGCAATTTGCGGTCGCCCGACAGCAGCGCGCCGAAGCTGGCCTGCAGGCCAGCGAGCTCCGGCACCCGCGACAGCGCGAACGTGCGTGGCGAATGGCCGGCGCGCGCGATCGTCGCTTCGCCGGCACGGATCGTGGTGGTCTCCGCGTAAGGCGCGCGTACTGCACGCACCAGCGTGACGTCGTCCGGGCGCTGGTATTCGCCGGAAATGCGCAACGGCGCCTTCAGCAGCTTCGAATCGCGCAGCTCGACGAAGCCGGTGCGCATCGGCGCCGGCCGTGCCAGCTTCGACAGGATCCAGCCGGCATCGACCGCGCTCGCGGACTCAGGCGCGGCGCAGAGCGGCGCGGCGCTGCCCATCAGCAGTGTCGCCAGCAACACCGCCGTTAGGAGCCGCGCCGGCAAGAGCCGCGCGCGCGCTTGCGTCCTCGCCTGCGGTGCTGCCGTCATCGGAACGTTCCCAGAAGTCATAGAAGTTGAACCAGTTGTAGGGGGCTTGGCGGGCGTAATGTTCGAGCCGCGCCGCGTAACGCCGGATGACTGCCGCCAGTGCCGGGGCGCGTTCTGCGCGCGGAATGCACAAACCCTCGCTGAACGTCTCGAACGCGAGATCGTAACGGTTGCCGCCGCGGTACAGGCCGAACGCCAGCACCACCGGCACACGCAGGACCGATGCGATCAGCCATGGCGCGGTCGGGAACAGCGCCTCGCGGCCGAGGAACGGCGCCGGCAGCGCGGGTTCGCCGGACTGGATGCGATCGACCAGCAACGCCACCAGCTGCCCGGCCGACACCGCCTGCTGGATCGCGAGCACGATCAACGGACCGTCCTGGCCGGCGTCGATGACGTTGGCGGCGATCTCCGGATTGAGCGCGTCCAGCAGTTGCGTCATCACCTGGTTGTGGCCCTTGTCCAGCACCACCCGGATCACGTAGTCCGGACGCTGGCGTGCCAGCACCCGCAGCACCTCGAAGCTGCCCATGTGCGAACCGAACAGCAGCACGCCCTGGCGCTTGTCGAGCTCGCGATGGACCTCGTCGAGCCCGCTTATACGCACGTCGAAATGCTGCAGCCGCCCGCTGAGCAGGAACACGCGGTCCAGGATGGTCGCGGCGAAGGTATGGATGTGGCGGGCGCTGTCCAGCACCCCGGCCGGACGCCCGAGAACCCGCCCCAGGTAAGTCCGCGACGCAAGGCGTTCGGGGCGTCGCACCAGCAGGAAATACAGCGTGATCGGATACAGAAAGGCGCGCCCCAACGTGCGCCCGCCGTAGCGCGCGATGCTGCGGATCAGCCAGATCGCGAACCAGCTGCCGCCTTCCGGGCGCTGCTTCCACTGCGCGCTCATGCGGCCACGACCTCGCCGCTGGCCCGCCCGCGCAGATCTGTCGGCCGCAGTGCAACTTCATGCCGCGCGCGCGGCGGGCACCAATCGGCGTGCAGCATAGCGGTCATGCGCAGACCTCACCGCTGGCCAGCAACGTATCGCCGCGCAGCACGCGGAAACGCCAGCGCGGTGCTGCGCCTTCCACCACCACCTCAGCCAGCTCGCCCGGCAGCAGCGGCTGCATGAACTTCACCTGCGGCAGGCGCAGCGCGCCGAGCGGTGCGTGCGTCGCCTCGATCGCCTCGAGCACGCGTTCCAGCAGCAGCACGCCGGGCACGATCGGGCGGATGGGGAAATGCCCCGGCAGGCTCGGATGGTCGTGAGGAATCGAGAACTGCATCGTGCAAGGGCCCCTGTGGCGGCAAAGCATGATCGGTGCGCCGCGCCGTCGCAAGTTCAGCGGCCCGTGCTCAATGCAGCAGCGTGCGCCAGAATTCCGGGCCCAGCGCCGCCATCTTGCGCATGAAATCGGCGAAGTTGCGGTAACGGCCGGGAAAGCGACGCTTGCGGTACAGGTATTCGGCGACGAAAAAGCCGCCGACGATGCCGTAATCCAGCAGGTTGGCGAACCACGACCATTGCACGCGCGAGACCGTGATCGGAGGCACGATGCCGAGGCTGTCCAGCAGCCCGCCCGGCACCGCGACCAGCGCCAGCAGCCCGTCGACCAGCGCCAGTGCTGCCAGCAGCAGCGTCCAGGCCAGGGTCAGCTGACGGGTATAGCGTTGCAGTTCCGGCGCCAGTGCCTGCGCAGGTTTTTGTTCCAGCGCAGCCACGATCTTGCTGATCAGCGGCACCCGGCCGGGTGCAAGGGTGCGCCCGAACAGGAACGCGACCAGGCCCACGAACAGCACCGGCACCAGCAGCAACGGCAACAGCGCATGCCGCGATTGCACCAGCATGGCCGCGCCGACGCCCAGCAGCAGCAGCAGCGCCCAGGCCCAGCCACGCCGGCGTGCAAGCGGCTCAAGCAACACGATCACGATCACATCGAACACCGCCAGCGCGGCCAGCACGCCTTCCTGACGCACGCTGGCCGCGTGCGCGATGAGCGGATAGGCGACCGCCAGCAGCAGTCGCAACAATGCGGTCAAGTCGTCTTGTTCTGTTCGATGTGCGCCGACAGCGCGCGCAGCGAAGCGAAGATGCCGCGGTTCTCGTCGTTGTCCGAGCGCAACTGGAAGCCGTAGCGCTTGCTGATCGCCAGCGCCAGTTCCAACGCGTCGATCGAATCCAGGCCGAGGCCGGCATTGAACAGCGGCGCCTCCGGGTCGATCTCCGCCGGCGCGACGTCTTCCAGGTTCAGGCTGTCGACCAGCAGTTGCGCCAGTTCGCGTTCAGCATCGGTTTGCGGGGACATCGGCACATCCATGGGAAAAGAAGGCGCAACGATCCAGTATCGTGCGTCCATGCGCAACCATCGCCCGCCGCCCCGCCATCATGCGCCGCCATTATCATGGGCGTTCGTCCACGGCCGATGACGCGTTCAGCATGACCACCCCCACACCAGCGGAAACGCCGCCCCGCGCCACCGACGTGCTGGTCATCGGCGGGGGCCCCGCGGGCACCACCGCGGCGACGCTGCTGGCGCGCAAAGGTTGGCAGGTCACGTTGCTGGAAAAGGACCATCACCCGCGTTTCCACATCGGCGAGTCGCTGCTGCCGATGAACATGCCGATCCTGGAGCGCCTGGGCGTGCTCGAACAGGTCCGCAGGATCGGCGTGCTCAAGCTCGGCGCCGACTTCCCCAACGGCCAGGGCCATTACAACGTTTTCAGCTTCAAGCGCGCGCTCAACCCCAAGTCCGACTTCGCCTTCCATGTGAAGCGCGAGGAGTTCGACCAGATGCTGTTCGAGCACGCGCGCGACAATGGCGTGGACGTTCGTGAAGGCGCCAAGGTGGACCAGATCAAGTTCGCCGACGATGGCAGCATCACCGTGCATGCCGGCGCCCAGCGCTACCAGCCGCGTTACCTGCTCGACGCCAGCGGGCGCGATGCCTTCCTCGGCAGCAAGCTGGGCCTCAAACGCAAGAATGCGAAACATGCCTCGGCAGCGGTGTTCAGTCATTTTCGTGGCGTGCGCCGACGCGAGGGCGAGGATGCCGGCAACGTCAGCATTTATCGTCACGAGCACGGCTGGGCTTGGCTGATCCCGCTGCGCGACGACGTGATGAGCGCGGGCGCGGTGTGCTTTCCGGATTACCTCAAGCAGCGCAAGGGTGACACGGAGGCCTTCCTGATGCGCACTCTCGCATCCGTGCCGGAAATCGCCGACCGCATGCAGGGCGCAGAGCGCGTCGCACCGGTGCACGTCACCGGCAACTACGCCTACGAATGCACGCGCATGCACGGCAAGCACTGGACGTTGCTCGGCGATGCTTACTCCTTTGTCGATCCGATGTTCTCCTCCGGCGTGTTCCTCGCCATGCACAGCGCCGAGTTGGGCGCGGAGATGGTGGATGCCGTCCTGCGCGATCCGGCGCGTGAATCGTCGCTGCAACGTCGGCTGGAGAAGCACTTCAACCGGGGCCTGGACGAGTTCAAGTGGTTCATCTACCGCTTCACCTCAGCGCCCATGAAGCATCTGTTCGCGAACCCGAAAAATGCGTTCAAGGTGGAGCAGGCCGTGGTGTCGATGCTGTCCGGCGACGTGTTCGACGCCAGGCCGGTGCTGCGCCGGTTGCGCCTGTTCCGAGTAATTTATGCGATCACCGCCCTTGCGATGGCGCCGGCCGCGTTTCGCGGCTGGCTGCGGCGGCGGCGCCAGGTCGGCGAGTCCTTCGCCGGCGACACCCTGCAGGCGGGCAATCCGTGAGTCGTGTCGAACCCTTGCCGTTGCCGGAGCCGCCGCGGCTCGCGGTCGACTACATCACCGCATCCTCGCCGCAGGCGCTGCTCGGCGACGACACGCTGGCGGTGCTGGGCTTCGGCGCCGGCGCTCCAGCGCGGCTGGACGATCCGCGCTACCTGAACGTGCCGCTGCAACCGTATGCGGGCGTCGCGCCGTTCGAAGTCTGGCGTACCGGGCGCCCGGTGGGTTACGGCCGCGACGGCGCGGTCGCTTGGGCCAGCGACGGCGCGCTGTCGTTTGGTGTCGTCGAGGTCGAAGAAAGCGCGAACGACATTGCCGCCGCCGCTGCGCACGCTTACGGCTTGCTGACCGGGTTCGTGCGCAGCAGCGTCACCCCGCACCTGCTGCGGATCTGGAACTACCTCGACGCGATCACCCAGGGCGACGGCGATACCGAGCGCTACCGACAGTTCTGCGTCGGCCGCGCGCGCGGGTTCGGCGATTTCGATCCTGGGCGGCTGCCGGCCGCGACCGCGATCGGTCGCTGCGACGACGCGCGCGTCCTGCAGATCTACTGGCTGGCGGCCTGCGCGCCCGGCACGCCGGTCGAGAACCCGCGCCAACTCAGCGCCTATCGCTATCCGCGCGCCTACGGGCCGCAGCCGCCGAGCTTCGCCCGCGCGATGCTGCCGCCGACCGCGGCGCGGATGCCGCTGCTGCTGTCGGGCACCGCCAGCGTGGTCGGCCACGCCACGCAACACGAAAACGCGCTGCTGGCGCAACTGGACGAGACTTTCGCCAACTTCGACAGCCTGCTGGCGGCCGCGCGGCAACAGCAGCCGGCGCTGCCGGCGCACTTCGGCAGCGGCACCCGGCTGAAGGTGTATGTGCGCGACCGCGCCGACATGGCGCCCGTGGCGCGCGCGCTGGATGCGCGTTTCGGTGAGCGCGTGCCACGCATCCTGCTGCACGCGGCGATCTGCCGGCGCGAGCTGTGCGTGGAGATCGACGGCGTGCACGACGCATAGCCGATCCGGCAAGCGCCCGACCATTCCTGGCAGGCGTTCCAACAAGGGAGACTCTCGATGGGCTTGATCAGTTTGCTGTGGGGCATCGTTGCGATGCTATGGATGGTGGTTGCGTTGATCCCGCTGCTCGGCTGGGGTAACTGGTTCCTGATCCCGTTCGCGGCGATCGGCGCGGTGATCGCCGCGATCGGCATCGCCCTGACCAGCCGCGAGCATCGCGGCCGCGCCAAGGCCGGGCTGGTGCTCAACGGCATCGTGATCCTGGTCGCCATCGCGCGCCTGAGCCTCGGCGGCGGCGTGATCTGACGGCGTATCATTCGCCGCCATGAGCTACCCCTACACGCGACCGCGGCGGATGCGCCGCGACGAGTTCTCGCGCCGGCTGATGCGCGAGACGGTCCTCACCGCGAACGACCTGATCTATCCGGTATTCGTGCACGAGCTGAAAGGCCGCGAGGCGATCGCGTCGATGCCCGGCATCGAGCGCCTGTCGATCGACGAGTTGCTCAAGGTCGCCGAACGTGCCAGCGAATTGCGGGTGCCGGCGCTGGCGTTGTTCCCGGTGACCGCGCCCGAGGCGAAATCGCTCGACGCCGCCGCGGCGTGGCAGGACGACGGCCTGTGCCAGCGCGCGGTGCGCGCGTTGAAGCAGCGCTTCCCGGAACTGGGCGTGATCACCGACGTCGCGCTCGATCCGTACACCAGCCACGGCCAGGACGGCCTGATCGACGACAGCGGCTACGTCGTCAACGACGAGACCGTCGAGGCGCTGGTCAGGCAGGCGCTGTCGCATGCGCGCGCTGGTGCCGACGTGGTCGCGCCCAGCGACATGATGGACGGCCGCATCGGTGCGGTCCGCGCGGCGCTGGAGCTGGACGGCCACCTCCACACCCGCATCCTTGCCTACAGCGCGAAGTACGCGAGCAGTTTCTACGGCCCGTTCCGCGACGCCGTCGGCAGCGCCGGCGCGCTCGGCAAGGGCAACAAGTACACCTATCAAATGGATCCGGCCAATGCCGACGAGGCGTTGCGCGAGGTTGCGCTCGACCTCGACGAAGGCGCCGACATGATCATGGTCAAGCCGGGGCTGCCGTACCTGGACATCGTGCGCCGGGTGAAGGACGAATTCGGCGCGCCGACCTTCGTCTACCAGGTCAGCGGCGAGTACGCGATGCTAAAGGCCGCCGCGCTCAACGGCTGGCTCGACGAGCGCGGCTGCGTGCTGGAGGCGCTGACCTCGATCAAGCGCGCCGGTGCCGACGGCGTGCTCACCTATTTCGCGCTACAAGCGGCGCAGTGGCTGCGCGAGTCGCGTTGACCCGGGTTCGTAACATGGAAGCGCGGAACATGGAGACGGTGATGAGCAAACATTACGCAGTGATCGGCCACCCGGTGTCGCATTCACTGTCGCCGCGCATTCACAACGCCTTCGGGCGGCAGACCTCGATCACGCTCGACTACGCGGCGATCGACACCGACGATTTCGACGCGACGCTGTCCGCATTCGGTGGCAGCGGTGCCAACATCACCCTGCCGTACAAGCAGCGCGCGGCCGCGCTGTGCAGCACGCTCAGCGTTCGCGCCCGCCGCGCCGGCGCGGTCAACACGCTGGTGCGCGATGGCGACGCCTGGCACGGTGACAACACCGACGGCGCCGGCCTGGTGCGCGACCTCACCGGCCGCCACGGCATCGACCTGCGCAAGCGCCGCACGCTGCTGCTCGGCGCCGGCGGCGGCGCACGCGGCGTGGCACCGGCGCTGCTGGACGCCGGCATCGGCGATCTGTTCGTCGTCAATCGCAGCCCCGAGCGCGCCGACGCGCTGGCAGACGCGCTCGGCGAACCCGGCCGCGTGCATCCGCGCTACCTCGCCGACCTCAAGACGCTGGGCGAGTTCGACCTGATCGTCAACGCCACCTCGGCCACGCGTGATGCGGCGCTGCCGACGCTGCCGATGTCGCTGGCCGGGCCGCGCGCCGTCGCCGTCGACCTCAGCTACGGCGAGGCGGCAATCCCGTTCCTGGCGTGGGCGCGCGCGGCGCGTTGCCACGACGCCATCGATGGCCTCGGCATGCTGGTCGAGCAGGCGGCCGAGAGCTTCAAGCTGTGGCACGGCGTGCGCCCGGACACCGATGCCATCTACGCCGAACTGCGCGAGCGCGACGTGGCCCTGGTCAGCGCCGACTGATGGACTGCCGCGCCGGTTGCGGCGCCTGCTGCATCGCGCCGTCGATCACCTCAAGCATTCCAGGCATGCCATTCGGCAAGCCTGCCGGCATCCCGTGCGTGCAGCTGGGTGACGATTACCACTGCCGCCTGTTTGGCAGCCCGGAGCGGCCGGCGTTCTGTGCCTCGCTTCGGCCGCAAGCGTCGATGTGCGGCGCGGATCGAGACGAGGCGGTTGCGATCCTCGATGCGCTGGAACTCGCCACCAGACCGTAGCCCGGCTACGGGTTCTTTGTGGGCATCGCGCCCATGCTCTGTACAAGCATTGGGCGCTCCTACAGGGAGTTGCTGGCCAGGTAGTGATCCTTCAGCCGCACATAGTGCTGCGCCGAGTAGTACAGCGCCTCGATCTCGGCGTCGCTGAGCATGCGTACCATCTTCGCCGGATTGCCGAGCCACAGCTCGCCTGCGCCGACGACCTTGCCGGGTGCGATCAATGCGCCGGCGCCGATGAAGCCGTGCTTCTTCACCACGACACCATCGAGCACGATCGCGCCCATGCCGATCAGCACCGCGTCCTCGATCCGGCAGGCGTGGATGATGGCGTTGTGGCCAATGGTGACGTCGTCGCCGATCACGGTCGCAAAGCCGCCGAGCTTGGCGTGCGGGCCGTCGTGGCTGACGTGCACCACGGTGCCGTCCTGGAGGTTGCTGCGCGCGCCGATGCGGATGAAGTTGACGTCGCCGCGGACCACGGTGCCGGGCCAGAGCGAAACATCGTCGCCGAGCACGACATCGCCGATCACGCTGGCAGCGGGGTCGATGTAGACGCGATCGCCGAAAGTCGGCAGGGTGCCGTGATAGGGACGGATGTTCATCTCCTGATGATACCGGCGCCTGCACTACACTGCCGCGCATGGACGCCGCCGCCGATACCCCGCTGAGCGAGCTGCAACCGACATTGATGCGGCTGCGTGCGGCGTGGCAGGCGCAGGTGCCTGACATCGCGCAGCGGCGCGCCGACCTGCAACGACTGCGCCATGCCTTTGCAGCGCAGGTCGAAGCGATGGACGCGGCGATCCGGGCCGACTTCGGCCACCGTTCCACGCACGAGAATTTGATCTCGGAAGCGATGATCGTGCTCGCCGAGATCGACCACGCGCTGAAGCACCTGCGCCGGTGGACCCGGCCCCGGCGGGTCGGCGTCGGCTGGAAGTTCTGGCCGGCGCGCGCGCAGGTGCGATCGCAGCCGCTCGGTGTGGTCGGCATCATCGCGCCGTGGAATTACCCGGTGAACCTGGCGCTGGTGCCGCTGGTCTCCGCGATTGCCGCCGGCGACCATGTGTATCTGAAACCGTCCGAGCACACGCCGCGCACCGCGCAGTGGTTGCGTGCGTTGCTGGCGGACGTGTTTCCGGCGCAGCGCGTCGCGGTTGCGCTGGGCGGCGCCGAAGTCGGTGCGGCGTTTTCCGCATTGCCATTCGACCACCTGTTGTTCACCGGCTCGACCGCGATCGGCCGCAAGGTACTGGCCGCAGCGGCGGCGCAGCTGACACCGGTGACGCTGGAACTCGGCGGCAAGTCGCCCGCGATCGTCTGCGACGATTTTGCGATCGACACCGCCGCGGCGCGGATCAGCAGCGGCAAGTGGTTCAACGCCGGGCAGACCTGCATCGGCGTCGACTACGTGCTGGTGGATGCGGCGCGCCGCGATGCCCTGGTGCAGGCGCTGCAGGTGCAACTGCACGCACGCTACGGCGACCTCTCCGACGCCGGCGACTACACCCGCATCATCAACGACGCGGAGTACGCGCGCCTGCAAGGTTATGTCGACGACGCCCGCGCGCGCGGCCTGCAGGTGCTGCAACCGATCGCGATCAATCCCGCGCGCGCACGCCGCGAACGGCTGTTCCCGCCGACGCTGGTGCTGGAACCCGGCGACGACGCGCTGTTGATGCGCGAGGAGATCTTCGGCCCGATCCTGCCGGTCAAGAGCTATCGCACGCTCGACGAGGCGATCGCCTGCGTCAACACGCATCCGCGGCCGTTGGCGCTGTATCCGTTCAGTCGCGACCACGACAACATCGAACGCATCCTGCAACGCACCCGCTCCGGCGGCGTCACCGTCAACGACACGCTGGTGCATTTCGGCGTGCACGCATTGCCGTTCGGCGGCATCGGCCCCAGCGGCATGGGCAGCCTCCACGGCCGCGCCGGCTTCGACACCTTTAGCAAGCAACTGCCGGTGTTCCGGCAGACCCGTTTTGCCGCCAGCGACTGGATCAACCCGCCGTATCGGGGATGGGTGGATCGGTTGATCCGGCTTCTGGCGAAGTAGGGCGGAACCGCCGAAGGCGATTCCGCCGTATGTGCCGCGACACCCGAGAGACATGCCGCGGAATCCGCTTCGCGGGTTCCGCCCTACGGGTGCTGGCGCATTTCTTCGCAACGCCATCGGGCACTAAACTCCAAAAATGAAAATCGCCACCTGGAACGTCAACTCCCTCAACATCCGCCTCCCGCACCTCGACGCATGGCTGCGCTCCGCCGCGCCCGACATCGTCGCGCTGCAGGAAACCAAGCTCGAGGACAGCCGCTTCCCCGATACCGAGCTGGCCGGCATCGGCTACCGCAGCGTGTTCGCCGGGCAGAAGACCTACAACGGCGTGGCGATCCTTGCGCGCGATCGCGCGATCAGCGACGTGCAGATCGGTATTCCCGACTTCGACGATGAGCAGAAACGGGTGATCGCCGCCACCGTCGACGGCGTGCGCATCGTCAATCTGTATGTGGTCAACGGCCAGAGCGTGGGCAGCGAGAAATACAGTTACAAGCTGCGCTGGCTCGACGCGGTGCACGGCTGGCTTGCAGAGGAACTACGCGCGCATCCGCAGCTGGTGGTGCTGGGCGATTTCAACATCGCACCCGACGATCGCGACGTGCACGATCCATCGATCTGGGACGACGACCACATCCTGAGTTCGACCGCCGAACGCGCCGCGCTGCGCCGGCTCTACGACCTCGGCCTGCACGACGGCTTCCGCCTGCACAACGAAGAGGGCGGACAGTTCAGCTGGTGGGACTACCGCCAGGGCGGCTACCGCCGCAACCTCGGCCTGCGCATCGATCTGACGCTGGTGTCCGATGCGCTGCGCGGGCAGACGGTGGCAGCAGGCATCGACCGCGCTCCGCGCACCTGGGAGCGCCCCAGCGACCACACGCCTGCGTGGGTGCAACTGGGGCTTGCGGAATAGCCGCAATTGCTTGAGCTAGTGCTGGGCGCGCGGGGCGCGCTTCACCAACTTGCTCAGGCCCCGGCCGATGCGCGACAGCAGCGACGGCTCGGTGGTGGACGTGCCCGCCCTGGCCGGCGCACGGGTGGCGACGACTTGCGCCGACGCCTGCTTGTTCGGGCTTGCCTGCGAGGTTGGCTGCGACATCGCCTGCGTGACCGCTTCGCCACCGTCGATGCGCTTGCCGCCACGACGACGGCGCGGCTTGCGCGGCGCGCGCTCGGCTTCAGCCACCGAATGGGGCTTGGCCGCTTCCATCGGCGCGGCCGGCGCTACCGGTTGCGGCGTACGCGTGGCGTCCTCGGTCTTGCGTGGCGGACGCGGGCCGCGGCTTTCACCGGACATGCTGCCGCTCGCACTACCGGTGCGGGCGCCCCGGGCCGGACCGCTGCCGCTGCGGCCGCCGCTGCGGCTGCCGCCGCCGCGACGCGCATCGTCGGCGGCGCGTTGCTCGCGCGCTTCCTTGAAGATCGCGCTGACACTTTCGCCGTCGGCAGCGTCGGCTTCAACGCCTTCGCGCGGCTTGCGCGGCAACGACAGCAACAGCTCCGCCGTTACCGGTTCGACCGGGATTTTCTGTTCGATGAAGGCTTCGATCTCGGGCAGGCTCTGCGCATAACGCTCGCAGGCGAAGCTGATCGCGTCGCCTTCGGCGCCCAGGCGCGCGGTGCGGCCGATGCGATGCACGTAGTCCTCGGCATCGAACGGCAGGTCGTAGTTGTAGACGTGCGACACCCCGTCGATATGCAGGCCGCGCGCGGCGACGTCGGTGGCCACCAGGATTTCAAGCTGGCCTTTCTGGAACTTGCCCAGCAGCGACTCGCGCTTTTTCTGCGGCACGTCGCCGCTCAACACGCCGACCCGGTAACCGCTGCGCTCCAGCGCGCGCGCGACCCGCTCGACCCAGGCCTTGGTGTTGACGAACACCATCGTGCGCGCGCCTTCGCTGCGCGACAGCAGGCCGAGCAACAGGTGGATCTTTTCCTCGTCGGCCGGGAAGTACATCAGCTGGCGCACGGTCGAGTTGGTGATGAACTCGCTCTCGACCACGATCTTCTCGGGCTCGTTCATGTGCTCGTAGGCGAGCTCGAGCACGCGATGCGACAACGTCGCCGAGAACAGCAGGGTCTGGCGCTCGGTGCGCATCGGCATGCGCCGCAGCAGGAAGCGGATGTCCTTGATGAAGCCCAGGTCGAACATGCGGTCGGCCTCGTCCAGCACGCAGATCTCGCAGGCATGCAGCGAGACGACCTTGTGCTGCTTGACGTAGTCGATCAGGCGGCCCGGGGTGGCGATGATCACGTCGGCGCCGGCCTGCAGGAGTTGCCGCTGCTTGTCGTAATCGACGCCGCCATAGACCAGCGCGAACTTGAGCCCGAGCTCGCTGCCGAACTTGACCGCGTCCTTGTGGATCTGGATCGCCAGCTCGCGGGTCGGCGCTAGGATCAGCGCGCGTGGGTCTTCGGGCTTGCGTTCGGCCAGCGCCGGCCGGGTCAGCAACCGGTTCATCACCGTGATCAGGAACGCCAGGGTCTTGCCGGTGCCAGTCTGGGCCTGTCCGGCGACATCGCGACCGGCCAGCGTGATCGGCAGGGTCAGCGCCTGGATCGGGGTGCAACGCGAGAATCCGGCGGCTTCGAGCCCGGCCAGCACGGCCGGCTGCACGTCGAAGGAGGAAAAGGAGATATCGGTAAGAGGCTTGTCGCTCATGCGTTTGAAGTGAGATCCCTGATGTAAGGCTGGGTGGGGCGGCGCAGCGCGGCGCGCTTGCGTGGGAGGCGTCCGCGAAGCAGACTGCCGTCGGTGGTCCGGGTCGCGCCACGCTCTTGAGAGCCGGCGCTTGAAGCCCCGTGAAAACGCCCCAGTTTAACAGCATCCCGGCGCCCACCACGGCGCATCCGCTTGATTTAGCAAGCCCAAATTCCCAGGAGTGCCCCATGAGCGACCAAGTCATCCACGCCACCGACGCCGATTTCGACAGCCACGTGCTGGAGTCCGCAGAGCCGGTCCTGGTCGACTTCTGGGCGCAGTGGTGCGGCCCGTGCAAGATGATCGCGCCGGCGCTGGACGAACTGGCGCAGACCTACGCCGGCCGCGCCAAGGTGGTCAAGGTCGACATCGACCAGAATCGCGCGGTGGCGATGAAGTACCACGTGCGCTCAATCCCGATGCTGCTGTTGTTCAAGGACGGCCAGGTGCAGGCGACCCAGATCGGCGCGGTCGGCAAGGCGCAGCTGGCGCAGATCATCGACAAGGCGCTCTAGGTTTTTTCTCCTCCCCTTCTAAGGAGGTGAGCAAGAAAGTGAACGAATCCGGGCCGCGGCGCTTGCCGCGGCACCGCTGCAGTGCTAGTTTCCGCTTGCCCGGCGCGTGTTTCGACGCCGCACCCCCTCTGAAAACCACTCCCGCATCCGCTCGCGCACCGCGAGCGCTCGCCGCTTAGCGAGGAATCCACGCTTGTCCGACAACACCCCCGATTCTGGCAATACGCCTGGCAATACCTCCGGCGGTATGCCCGGCGATACCGCCGAGAAGCGCGTGCGCAAACCGCGCGCCGCCAAGACCGGCGCCGACGCTCCCGCCGCGCCGAACGACAACGCCCCCTCGCCGCCGCCCCTGCCTGTTGCGCCGCCGGCCGCCAGCGCGCCGCCTGCGCCGCCGGCCGCCGCTCCCGGCGCGGATGCCGGCACTCCTGACGGCGGCGGCCAGCGTGACGGTGATCGCCACAACAACCGTCGCGAGCGCTTCCGCAACCGCCGCGACCGCAACCGCGACCGCCCGCGCGACGACGGCCTGCCGCAGGACAACCAGGACAACGGCGGCAACGAGAACTACCCGCAGCGCCCGCTGGCGAACATCCCCGAAGGCTTTCCGCAGTACTCGCTCGGCGACCTCAAGCGGATGCCGGCGCAGAAGCTGCTCGATATCGCCGACCAGCTGAACATCGCCGAAGGCGTCGCCCGCGCCCGCAAGCAGGACGTGATCTTCGCGCTGCTCAAAGTGCTGACCCGCCACGGCGAGGGCGTCGCCGCCGACGGCGTGCTGGAGATCCTGCCCGACGGCTTCGGCTTCCTGCGCGCGGCCGAGGCCAGCTACCTCGCCGGCCCCGACGATACCTACATCTCGCCGAGCCAGATCCGCCGCTTCAACCTGCGCACCGGCGACCATCTGTCCGGCCGCATCCGCTGGCCGAAGGATGGCGAGCGCTATTTCGCCCTGAACGTCGTCGACAGTATCAACGGCGAGCCGATCGAGGCGTCCAAGAACAAGGCGCTGTTCGAGAACCTGACGCCGCTGTTCCCGCGCCGCAAGTTCAAGCTCGAGCGCGGCGATGGCAGCACCGAGGACATCACCGGCAGAATTCTCGATTTGATGGCGCCGCAGGGCAAAGGCCAGCGCGCGTTGATCGTGTCGCCGCCCAAAGCCGGCAAGACCATGATGATGCAGCAGATCGCGACCGCGATCACCACCAACCATCCCGACGTGCACCTGATCGTGCTGCTGATCGACGAGCGGCCCGAGGAAGTCACCGACATGCAGCGCACCGTGCGCGGCGAGGTGATCTCCTCCACCTTCGACGAACCCGCCGGCCGCCACGTGCAGGTCGCCGAGATGGTGATCGAACGCGCCAAGCGCCTGGTCGAGCACAAGCGCGACGTCGTCATCCTGCTCGACTCGATCACCCGCCTGGCGCGCGCCTACAACATGGTGGTGCCGAGCTCGGGCAAGGTGTTGTCCGGCGGCGTCGATGCCAACGCGCTGCACCGGCCGAAGCGCTTCTTCGGCGCCGCGCGCAACGTCGAGGAAGGCGGCTCGCTGACGATCATCGCCACCGCGCTGGTCGATACCGGCAGCAAGATGGACGAGGTGATCTACGAGGAGTTCAAGGGCACCGGCAACTCGGAAGTGCTGCTCAGCCGCCGTATCGCCGAGAAGCGCGTGTACCCGGCGATCGACATCAACCGCTCCGGCACCCGTCGCGAGGACCTGCTGATCGAGCCCGACCTGCTGCAGAAGATCTGGATCCTGCGCAAGCTGCTGCACGGCATGGACGAGATCGGCGCGATGGAATTCCTGCTCGACAAGATGAAGAGCACCAAGTCCAACGACGAGTTCTTTGCGTCGATGAAGCGCTGACCGGTTTCGCGGCAGCGGCAGCGAGGGTTCCATGAAACAGATGTGCATGGCATTGCTGAGTGCACTGGTGCTGGCCTCGTGCGCGGGGCCGGATTTCGCACGGAACGACCGGCCGGGCTCGCCGCTGATCGGGAACTGGGGCGGTGCGCACGTCACGCTGACCCTGACCGACAGTGGCGGCCGGATCGAGTACGACTGCGCGTCGGGCACGCTCGATGCCGCCATCCGGCCCGATGCCGACGGCGCGTTTTCGGTCAATGGCCACCACGTCAGCGAGCACGGCGGCCCGGTGCGCGTCGGCGAGGTGCCTGACACGTCGCCCGCAGTCTATGTGGGCACCGCGGCCGGCGGCCGCATGACCCTGCGCATACGCACCGGCCAGACCACGCTCGGCCCGTTCGTGCTGACGCGCGACGCCCCAGCGCAACTGCTCAAGTGCCTGTAGACACCATGCCGGCGCAGTGACCTTGCTGCAGTTGCGACGAAAGGCCCGGCGCAAGCCGGGCCTTTCGCATTCGCGTGCCGGACGAGCACCGCGGCTGCGTTATGCTCGGAGCATCGAGCCAGGGGGACGCAATGAACCGGCTGTATTTCGGCGACAACCTGCATGTCCTGAGCGAGCACATCGCCGATGCGTCGGTCGATCTGATTTATCTCGATCAAGGCAAATCGCCGGGTCAGAGCGGGCTGTTCGGGGGTTAGACATGCACAGCGCCGGTCTCGAACTCGCATTGGTGTTCCTGCTGGCCGCGGTGATCGCGGTGCCGGTGTTCAAGCGCTTCGGCTTCGGCGCGGTGCTGGGTTATCTCGCCGCCGGCGTGGTGCTGGGGCCATTCGGTATCCGTGTGGTCGCCGATGCCGAGCCGGTGCTCGCGGCCAGCGAGATCGGCGTGGTGATGCTGCTGTTCGTGATCGGGCTGGAGTTGTCGCCGGCGCGTTTGCGGGTGATGCGTCGACCGGTGTTCGGTGTCGGCGGCTTGCAGGTCGCGTTGTCGGGCGCGGTGCTCGGTGCATTGGCGCTGGCCGCAGGCATGGACTGGAAGGCCGCGCTCGTGGTCGGGTTAGGACTGGCGTTGTCCTCGACCGCCGTCGGCCTGCAGCTGTTGGCCGAGCGCAAGGCGCTGACCAGCGACTACGGACGCCTGGGCTTCGCGATCCTGTTGTTCCAGGACCTGGCCGCGATCCCGCTGCTGGCGGCGATTCCGTTGCTCGGCAGGGTCGCCACTCATGCGGCGACGCAGCCGGCGTGGTGGGCCGTGGCGAAGGCGGTGATCGCGATCGCAGGATTGGTGTTCGGCGGTCGCGTGCTGCTGCGGCAGGTGTTCCGCGTGGTCGCGCGCACGCGCATGCCCGAGGTGTTCACCGCGACCGCGTTGCTGGTGGTGCTGGGCAGCGCTTGGCTGATGCAGCTGGCCGGCCTGAGCATGGGCCTGGGCGCATTCCTCGCCGGCGTGCTGCTGGCCGATTCGGAATTCCGGCACGAACTGGAAGCGCAGATCCAGCCATTCGAAGGGCTGTTGCTCGGGCTGTTCTTCATGGCGGTCGGCATGAGCATCGACCTCAACCGGATCATGGCCGAGCCGATGCCGATCGTGCTGGGCGTGGTGGCATTGATGACGGTGAAATTCGCGATCCTGTTCGCGCTAGGATTGCGCCCCGGCCGGCTCGACGTGCGCGAGGCGCTACTGCTGGGCAGCGTGCTGGCGCTCGGCGGCGAGTTCGCGTTCGTGGTGTTCGGCGAGGCGCAGAAAGCCGGCTTGCTCGCGGGGATGATGCGCGACCGGCTGGTGGC
Source organism: Luteimonas sp. (assembly GCA_035543275.1). Lineage (GTDB taxonomy): Bacteria > Pseudomonadota > Gammaproteobacteria > Xanthomonadales > Xanthomonadaceae > Cognatiluteimonas. Next base: position 36,526 of record DASZZT010000035.1, read on the forward strand.
GATCGTCGGCGTGTCGATGGCGCTGACGCCACTGCTGCTGATGGCGGTATCCAGGCTGCTGGCAATGCAGCCCAGGCGCGGGAAGCGGCGCCCCTACGACACGATCGTCGACCAGCATCCGCAAGTGCTGATCGCCGGCTTCGGCCGCTTCGGCCAGATCGTCGCGCGAATGCTGGTGGCGCAGCACATCCCGTTCGTGGCGATCGAGCACAGCCAGGAACAGGTCGAGTTCATGCGCCGCTTCGGCAACCTGATCTATTACGGCGATCCGGCGCGTGCCGAACTGCTGCGCGCGGCCGGCGGCGCCAACGTGCGCGTGTTCGTGATCGCGATCGACGAGGTCGAGTCCAACCTCAAGGCGGTGCGCGTGATCCGTCACGAGTATCCCGGCGCAAAAATCTTCGCGCGCGCGCGCAACCGTCGCCACGCCTGGGAACTGATGGACCTGGGCGTCGCGGTGGTGCGCGAAACTTTCCATTCCAGCCTGGTGATGGGCGAGCAGGTGCTGGTCGCGCTGGGCGAGCGGCCCGAAGTCGCCGCACAGCGCGCGCGGCGCTTCGCAGAACACGACGAGGCGCTGTTGCGCGCCCAGCACCAGGTCTACGACGACGAAGCCGCGTTGATCCAGAGCTCGCAGGAAGCGCGCAAGGACCTGGAACAACTGTTCGCAGCCGACCTTGGTGAGGGTGTCCTCGGCGGGCTGGTGCGCCGCGATGAGAAGCCCTCATCACCGTAACGCGTGGCGGCCGTTCCTGCCTGTTCGAATTCAGCCGTCACGCGCAATCTGGAACCCGGCAAACGACTGGCTGGTCGGCATCATCTCCAGCCGGTTGACGTTGAGATGCGGCGGCAGCGTCGCGATCCAGTAGATCGTGTCGGCGATATCGTCCGCCACCATCGGCATCGCGCCGGCGTAGACCGCATCCGATGCGGCCTGGTCGCCACCGGTGCGCACCAAGGTGAATTCGGTCTGGGCGATGCCTGGTTCCAGCGTGGTCACGCGCACGCCGGTGCCGTGCAGGTCAACGCGCAGGTTGAGCGAGAACTGGCTGACGAAGGCCTTGCTGCCGCCATAGACGTTGCCGCCGGGATACGGATAGTTGGCGGCGGTCGAGCTGATGTTGATGATCGCGCCGCGCCGCTCGATCAGCGACGGCAGCAGCGCACGTGTGAGCGTCACCAGTGCGGTGATGTTGGTGTCGATCATCGTGCGCCAGTCGTCCAGGCTGGCGCTTTGCGCAGGCCCGGTGCCTTGTGCGAGACCGGCGTTGTTCACCAGCAGGTCGATGTCGCGGAACGCCGGCGGCAACGTGTCCAGCGTGGCCTGCATCGCTGTGGCATCGCGGATGTCGAACACTGCGGCATGGACGCGGTCGCTGCCGAATTCGTCGACCAGCGCCTGCAGCCGGTCCGCGCGGCGACCGGTGGCGATCACGCGCCAGCCGGCACGCGCGAAGCGCTCCACCGCGGCCTTGCCGAAGCCCGATGTCGCGCCGGTGATCAATGCCGTTTTCGTCGTCATCCCGGGTTCCCGTCAGGGCTTGAATGCCAGCACCGCCACGCCGATGCCGATCAGCGCCACGCCAAGCCATTCGCGCAGCCCAAGTCGTTCGCCGAGGAAGGCAAAGGCGAACACCGCGACCAGCAACAGGCTGAGCTTGTCGACCGCGGCGACCTTGGAGGCCGGCCCGAGCTTGAGCGCGCGGAAATAGCAGACCCACGATGCGCCGGTCGCCAGCGCCGAGGCGAACAGGAAGCCGAGCGTGTGGCCCGACAACTGCGCCGGATTGCGCCATTTGCCGGTGGCTGCGACAAACGCCGCCAGCAGCACGACGATCACCAGCGTGCGCAGCAGCGTGGCGAAGTCGCTGTCGATCCCGACCAGGCCGACCTTGGCGAAGATCGCGGTCAATGCCGCGAACACCGCCGACAGCGCTGCCCACAGCAACCATGACGAACTGGCCATCGACCCTCTCCCCATCCGTGTCTGGCAGCATCGTCGGTCATGCGTGCATGGCGTGCAATGACGAACACGGACGGACGTAACGGCGTCCAGGATCATCATTTCCGTTGGCCCGCGCCGTGGGATCGGGGGGCGTAACCCGCCGCGCGATGCTCGAATGATGGGTATCGCTGCTCTCAACCCACCCTACGGCACTGCGTCATTCATGCCGGGTTACTTCGCCTTGATCGCCAGCGCCGGCAGGCCGCCGTTGCCGAGCTTGCGCTTGGCTTCGGCAAGTTCAATCGCCGTACCGTACGGCCCCATGCGCACGCGATAGACGGTCTTGCCGTTGATCGCTGCCGATTCGACCCGTGCGCTGAGGCCCAGCAATGCGATCTTCGCTTTCACGGCTTCCGCGTCGCCCGACGCGCCAAAGGCGCCGGCCTGCAGGATGTAGTGGGCGTCGTTGCCGGGCTTGGGCGTGCTGGCGACAGCGGCAGCGGGAGTGTTGGACGCCGGCGTCGTTGCGGTCGCTGCCGTGGTGACAGGTGCTGCGGCGGTCGTGTTCGCCTGCGCTGCGGGGTGGCTCTGCACGCTTGCCTGGCGCGCGGCTTCCTCGCGGGCGGTGGCGGCCAGTTCGGCATCGCTCATCGCCACTTCCTCGCCCGGCAGCAGCGTGTAGAAGTCGTATTGGGTTTGCTTGGGCTTGGCGGCATCTGCAGCGGTCTTGTCGTCGGCCTTGCCGGCAGCATTGTCGGCAACGATGGCGTCGTCGTCCTCGCCGCCCGCGGTCGCCGCCGGTTGCGCGTCGGGATTCGGCCTGGGACGCAGGAAACCGTCGCCGTCGCCGGACTTGATGTACTTCGGCGCCACCAGCACCACGCCGATGGTCAGTACCACGCCGAGCACCAGCCACGCCCAGCCGGGCAGGCCCGCGCTGTTGCCGTGGTTGCGTCGCGCCTGGGTCTTGCTGCGTCGTGCCGCCACTTACATCGCCTCCGGCGCCGAGACGCCAATCAGTTGGAGCCCGTTCGCCAGTACCTGCCGGGTGGCCTGCGCCAGCGCCAGTCGTCCATCGCGCAGGTCGGCATCATCGACCAGGAACTGGTGATCGTTGTAATACGACTGGAACGCCTGCGCCAGTTCGTGCAGGTAAGCGGTGAGCAGATGCGGTTCCAGGTGCTCGCCGGCGGCCGCGACCACGTCGGGGTAGCGCGACAGTTCGGTGAGCAGGTCGCGGGTGGCGCGGCTGCCGGGGGTGGTGCCGTCCAGATCCAGCGGCTGCGCCAGACCGTTGTCGGGATCGAAGCCCAGGCCGCGCTCTTTCAGCTGCCGCCACAGCCCGCAGATGCGTGCGTGCGAGAGCTGTACGTAGTAGACCGGATTGTCGAGCGACTGCGAGCGCGCCAGGTCGATGTCGAAGATGAGCTGCGAATCCGGCTTGCGCGCCAGCAGGAACCAGCGCGTGGCATCGCGTCCGGCTTCCTCAATCAGATCGCGCAAGGTCAGGTAGCTGCCGGCGCGTTTGGACAGCTTCACTTCCTCGCCGCCGCGCATCACCGTGACCATCTGGTGCAGCACGTATTCCGGCCAGCCTTGCGGGATGCCGGCGTCGAGCGCCTGCAGTCCGGCGCGGACGCGCGCGAGCGAGCCGTGGTGGTCGGCGCCCAGCTCGGTGATCGCGCGCTCGTAGCCGCGCTGCCATTTGCTCAGGTGATAGGCGACGTCGGGCACGAAATAAGTGTAGCTGCCGTCGGACTTGCGCATGACGCGGTCCTTGTCATCGCCGAAGTCGGTGCTGCGCAGCCAC
>DASZZT010000036.1:0-28473 GCA_035543275.1 Luteimonas sp.
CTTGTACGGATCACCGGCGTGCGCGTTGCGGATCACCGTGTGCAGCATGCCGTGCGCGGCCAGTGGATACGCCCACGAGAACGCGTGGTCGATGCGGCGCGGGTTGCCCTGTGCATCGACCAGCAGATCTTCCGGCCCATGTACGAAGCCAAGTGGGCCGGCGTCGAGCGCGCCGTTGTCCTTGCGCGTCTTGCCGGGACGATTGCCGGGTGGAATTGGTTTTGGATACGGCGGTTGGTAGCGGAACGAGCCCGGCGCGTCGACCGCGCCCAGCAGCAGCTGCAGCAGATGCAGCGCGCGGCAGGTGTGGAAGCCGTTGCTGTGCGCGCTGATGCCGCGCATCGCGTGCATCGACACCGGGCGACCGATCATTTCCTTGTGCTCGCGGCCCCATGCGTCGGTCCATGCGATCGGCAACTTCAAGTTGCTTTCGAACGCGGCCTGCGCGAGCTCGCGCGCGATGCGGCGGATGGTGTCGACGGGGATGCCGCAGCGTTCGCTGACGGCATCGGGTGAATATTGCGGATCGAGATAGCGCTCGGCCAGCAGCTGGAACACCGGGACAGCGATGCGGCTGTCAGGCAACGTGAATTCGCCGACCACCGCGGGTGACACGTCGATGCTATTCGCGTCGACGGCCGAATCCGATTCACGATCCCAGCAAAGCGGCTTGCCATCGGCATCACGCGCAAACAATCCATCGTCCGCGCCACCGGTGTTCTTGATCACCAGCCAATGCGCATTGGCGTAACGCACCAGGTAATCCAGGTCGATGCGATCGGAGCGAAGCAACTCGTGGATCAACGCGAACGCGAACAGGCCGTCGCTGCCGGGACGGATGCCGATCCACTCGTCCGCAATTGCGCCGTAACCCGAACGCACCGGATTGACCGCGACGATCTTGACGCCACGTGCCTTGAGCTTGCCCAAGCCGAGCTTGATCGGATTGGAGTCGTGATCCTCGGCCACGCCCCACAGCATGAAGTACTTCGTGTGCTCCCAGTCCGGCTCGCCGAATTCCCAGAACGAGCCGCCGAGCGTGTACAGCCCGCCCGCAGCCATGTTGACCGAGCAGAAACCGCCATGCGCGGCGTAGTTGATCGTGCCGAATTGCTGCGCCCACCAGCTGGTCAGTGCCTGCGACTGATCGCGGCCGGTGAAGAACGCGAGCTCGTCGGGATTGCGCTCGCGGATCGGCGCCAGCCAGCCGGTGGCGATCTGCAACGCCTCGTCCCACTCGATTTCCTTGAACTCGCCACTGCCGCGCTCGCCGACACGCAGCAACGGCTTGTTGAGCCGCGCCGGCGAGTAGTGCTGCATGATCCCGGCCGCGCCTTTCGCGCACAGCACGCCCTGGTTGACCGGGTGCGCGGGATTGCCCTGGATGTAGCGGATCCTGCCGTCGGTGAGCCACACCTTGATGCCGCAGCGGCACGCGCACATGTAGCAGGTGGTGGTCTTGACCTCATCGCCGGGACTGGGCGACAGGTTGATGGCTGGCTCTTTCGGAGCGGGCGCGCGCATGTCGCGTATTGTGCCTGCGCATACGCTGCACGGCGAGCCGGCATAATGCCGAGCCCCATCGCCACAAACGCGTGCATGCCCGCCAGATTCATATTTGCCATCTTCATGCCCCTGGGGTTGTCGTCATGCAGCCCCGGAGCGGCCGTGTTGCCGAGCGGACAAACAGCCGCCGCGCAAACCGAATCAATCACCGTTGCGAACGAGGCGACCGCGCCGGCGCCGATCGCGCAAGCCAAAGGTTGCGAACTTCTGGCTGGGCTCGATGCGACTTTCCTGATGTATCGCCCGGGCCGCGGTGAATGGCGAGCCTGCAACCCGGAACGCGCCGGGCAGCGCTTCCTTCCGGCATCGACGTTCAAGATCGCCAATGCGCTGATCGGACTGGAAACCGGCGCCGTGGCTGACGAACGTCAGGTCACGAAGTGGGATGGCAGGACGCGCGCCGTGCCGGCATGGAACCAGGACACCGACCTGGCCGGCGGCATGTACAACTCCACGGTCTGGTTCTACCAGGCCATGGCGCGCCGCATTGGCGCGGCGAAGATGCGCGAGTGGGTCGGCAAGCTCGGTTACGGCAACGGCGACATCGGGCCGGACGCCGATATCGCTCATTTCTGGCTGGACGGGGACCTGCGCATTTCGGCGCGCGAGGAAGTGGCGTTCGTCGACCGATTGCGGCGTCGCACACTGCCACTCTCGCTGCGCAGCCAGGACATCGTCGCGCGCATCCTCGAACGCGACCGCGGCGAGGGCTGGGTGCTGCGGGCCAAGCCCGGCGCGGTGCTGCCGATCGATCCGGACACCGGCGACCTGCTGCAAGGCCCGGATGCCGGCGCCATCCTGCACGGCGCCGAGCCTGTCGGCTGGTGGATCGGCTGGATCGGCAGGGTCGACACCGGCGTCGGTGGCGGCCACGGCGACGGCGACACCGTATTCGCCTTCAACATGACCTTGCGCGGCAACGGCGACCTGCCGCTGCGCGAGCGGCTCGCGCGCCAGCTGCTGGTCGCGAACGGTGCCTTGCCGGCCGGCGATTGAGTCTGGTCGGCGGCTACTGCGGTGGATCGATCGTGATCGAAGGATCGTCGAAGCGCGAGTAGCGGATCGTGCTCGTCACGCTCTTTCCCTGCAGCACGCTGTCCACCTGCATACGGATCGGCAGATTGTCGTCGTTGATCCACATCGTCACGTCGGTCGGCTGCGGTTGCGAGTGGTGCACCAGGTATTTCCTCGCGCGCGTGCCGTCGACCGTGTCGCTGCCCTGCGCCTGCACCGTCATGTCGGCCTCGTTCTCGGCCAGCTTTGCCGGGTCGCGCCATTGGCTCAGCGTACCTTTGGGCATCGGCACCTTCATGGTGCGGCCTTGGATGTTCATGTACATGGTGTCGCCGATGATGACCTGCGTGCCCATCGACATCGTCATCCGATAGCGGTCCGGCGCGACGAAGTCGATGTCGTGGTGGCCCATCGCGCCGCCCGGGCCGCCTTCGAACTCCATCGTGGCGTGATAACTGCGCACCGCCAGGAATTTCTCCATCGACGCCTTGATCGCGTCCTTCGGGCTGGCCAGCGGGTTGAGGCTTGCTGCGACCTTCGCCATTGTCGATGGCGCGTCTGTCGAGGACGCCGGCTCGGTCGCGGCGGTATCCGTGGCTGGCGTCGATGCCGGCTTGCAGGCGGCAAGCGCACAGGTCAACAGCGAGAGGGCGATGGTGCGGGTAAGGCTGGACATGCATGGCTCCGGTACCAGGTAGATGCAGACACTAACGCGGCAAGGGTGCCGAAACCGGCCACGGGCGGCCGTCGCCACGCGGACGCGCCATAATTGACGGCATGGATCGTTACGAACGCATCATCGGACTGCATCGCATCCTCCAGACCGCGCGCTATCCGGTGACGGTGCCGCGCCTGCAGGAGGAGCTCGGCTGCTCGCGCGCCACCGTCTACCGCGACCTCGCTTTCCTGCGCGACGCGCTGATGGCGCCGGTGACCGGCGACGGCGAAGCCGGCTTCCGCTACGACGCCGCCGAGGGCGGCCGCTTCGAACTGCCGGGGCTGTGGCTGAATTCGGAAGAATTGCACGCGCTGCTGGCGGCGCAGCAACTGCTCGCGCGCAGCGGCGGCGGCATGCTGTCGACTGCGCTGGCGCCGTTGCAGCAGCGCATCGAGAAGCTGCTCGACGAGCATTCCACCGGCAAGCGCTGGCCGGTCGAGCGCGTACGGGTGATCCCGCACCGCACCCGGCGCATGGACGAGCATGCGTTCCGCTCGGTCTGCTCGGGGGTGCTCGAACGCAAGCAGCTGAGCTTCGAATACCGCGCCCGCTCCACCGACGAGAAGACCCGGCGCACGGTGTCGCCGCAGCGCATCACCCATTACCGCGACAACTGGTACCTCGACGCCTGGGACCACGATCGCGAGGCGCTGCGCAGTTTCTCGGTCGATCGCATCAGTGCTGCGCGCATGCTCGACGCGCCGGCGCGCGACATCGTCGAGACGCAGCTCGACGAGCACCTCGCCGGCAGCTACGGCATCTTTTCCGGGCCGCCGAAGGCCTGGGCGACGATCGTGTTCAGCGCCAAGTCCGCGCGCTGGGTCGCCGACGAGCGCTGGCATTCGCAGCAGCAGGGGCGCTTCCTGGCCGACGGCCGTTACGAATTGAAGGTGCCCTACAGTTCCTCGCGCGAGTTGCTGATGGACGTGTTGCATTACGGCAGCGATGCCGAAATCCTGGAACCGCAGTCCCTGCGTGAACAGGCGCGGTCGCTGCTGCAGCTGGCCTTGAACAACTACGAGCGCTGACGCCGATGCCCGGCGCCGGCGGCGCGCGCGGGCTGGCGCAGATCGGCTTGAAGGGGCTCGCCGGCGGCATGGATCACTCGTCGTTGGGCCGGTCGAAACCCAGTCCGCCGACCTGCGCCGGCGTTTGCGGGACCCGCCACAGCTTGTCGCTGTCGATACCGTAGCCGCGCAGCCGCCGCAGCAGGTTCTGGTAGGTCGCATCGCCCATCACCGGCTTGCGTGCGAACACCCAGGCCAGTTCGCGTCCGGGCGAGTCGAGCAGCGCCCATGACCCATCCGGCGCGATCTCCAGGATGCGCTGCCGAGCGGGAAACACGCGGAAGAAGCGCATGCGCCAGTCACGACCGCCGCTGCCGGGTTGCACCGTCGCGACGGCATCCAGCATCTTGACCGGCGCATGGAAGCCGGTGCGGTAGACGTAACGCACCGCGATCCTGCCGTCCGGCTGCAACGTGTATTCGTCGCGCGCGGCGACGTGGCCGCGATCGGTGAAATACGGCACGTGTGCGATCACGTACCAGGTGCCCATGAATCGTGGAAGGTTGACCACGGGGCCGTCGCTGCGCGCAACCGGCGTGGCGCAGGCGGCCAGCAATACGGTGCAGACGGCGAGCGTCAGGCAGATCTGCAGCCAGCGGGCAGGGAAGCAGAATTGTCGGTGCATGCGCAGGATCCTCGGCAGGTGAAGCAGGTTCCACAGCAGTGGGCGAAGGCCACGTCAAGGCTGCGCCGGACGAGGGTCGCAGCCTGTGAGATGGCGACAGCGGACGCTGCCGTCACACCCGACGCGGAGACTGCCATGCGCACATTGCATCATCCCGATATTCCCGGCACCTGCGATCGCCGCCTGGAACTGGCGCTGCGCCGGATCGTGCTGATCGGCGCGGCGCTGGTACTGGCCGTGCCGGCCGCGCGCGGCTACAGCCCGTGGCTCGGTGCGCTGCCGTTGTGGCTGCTGGGCATGCCGCTGGTGAGCTGGTGGGCGCTGCATCGCTTCGCGTTGCCGCGCTGGCCGCGGCAGGTGGCGACGACTGGGCGGCGACGCCGGATCGGGGTCGCGCAGGCGCGTTCCCGCGGCGCAGGCGCGATCCGGCGCGGTGGCGCGCACGTTCGCGCCGCCTGAGGCGCCGCTTCGGGCGACTTCTGGCAGGTCGGGCGGGAGGATTGGCTGTGCTAGGTTGCGGGCTTTCCGAAAACCATCCGCGGAGCGCTCATGCCCAAGCTGTTGACCGTCCGGCTGTTGCACGCCTGCCTCGCCATCGCAGCCGCGCTCGCCGGCCCGGCAGTTGCCGCCGATTCCAGGAGCGAGGCCACCATGCCCACGACCGCCGACTCCTACGCCTGGCTCGAGGACGTCACCGGTGACAAGCCGCTGGCCTGGGCCAGGGCGCAGAACGCGCGCACCGAAGCCGAACTTGCCGCCGACCCGGGCTTCCAGCCTCTGCAAGCGCGCCTGCTGGAGGTGCTCGATTCCGAGGAAAAGATCCCGGAGGTCGAGAAGATCGGCGACCACTACTACAACTTCTGGAAGGACGCGCAGCATCAGCGCGGCTTGTGGCGCCGCACCACGCTCGACGAATACCGCAAGCCGCAGCCGCAGTGGGAGACCGTGATCGACCTCGACGCGCTGGGCAAGGCCGAAGGCGAGAACTGGGTCTGGCACGGCGCCGACTGCTTCAAGCCGAAGTATGAGCGCTGTCTGGTGGCGCTATCGCGCGGCGGCGCCGACGCGGATGTCACCCGCGAGTTCGACCTGACGACGAAACAATGGATCAAGGATGGTTTCTTCCGCCCGGAATCCAAGGGCCAATTGGGTTGGATTGACCAGGACACGGTGTACGTCCTGACTGATTTCGGCGCCGGCTCGATGACCAGTTCCGGCTATCCACGCATCGTCAAGGAGTGGAAGCGTGGCACCCCGTTGACGTCGGCGAAACTGGTGTACGAAGGCAAGCCGGGGGACGTGAGCGTCTACGGGTTTCACGACAATTCGCCCGGGTTCGAGCGCGATTTTGTCGGCCGTGCGCCTGATTTCTACACCAGTGAACTGTACCTGCGCGGGAAGGACGGCACGCCGACTCAGGGCATGCTGTCCAAGATCGATGTGCCGGATTCGGTCAGCAAGGATGTGCACGATGAATGGCTGACGCTGCAATTGCGCGATCCGTGGACCATCGACGGCAAGACCTATGCGTCGGGTGCGCTGCTGGCGACGAAGTTCGATGACTTCATGGCCGGCAAGCGCGCGTTCGACGTGCTGTTCGAGCCGAGCGATCGCACCTCGCTGGAAAGTTTCGCCTGGACCAAGCATCACCTCGTGCTGAACGTGCTCGACGACGTCAAAAACCGGCTCAGCGTGCTGACACCGGGCGCGGACGGTTGGAAACGCGATGCCTTCGTCGGCGCGCCGGCGTTCGGCACGCTCGGCGTGTCCACGGTCGATGCCGACACCAGCGACGCGGTCTGGCTGACCGCCACCGATTACCTGACGCCGAGCACGCTGGCGCTCGCGCAGCTTTCATCAGGCGCTGACGGCCAGGCGCCGGAAACACTGAAAACCATGCCGACGTTCTTCGACGCTTCGAAGGACGTGATCGAGCAGCATTTCGCCACCTCCAGGGACGGCACCAAGGTGCCGTATTTCCTGGTCAAGCCGAAGGACCTCGTGCTCGACGGCAGCGCACCAACGCTGCTGTACGGCTACGGCGGTTTCGAGGTGTCGCTGACGCCGGCGTATTCGGGCACGGTCGGTCGTGGCTGGCTGCAGAAGGGCGGCGTCTATGTCGTGGCCAATATCCGCGGCGGCGGCGAATACGGCCCGCGCTGGCATCAGGCGGCGCTGAAGCAGAACCGGCACAAGGCCTACGAGGACTTTGCCGCGGTCGCGCAGGATCTGGTCGCGAACAAGATCACCTCCGCCAGGCATCTCGGCATCATGGGCGGCAGCAACGGCGGCCTGCTGGTCGGCAACATGCTCACGCAGTATCCAGAGCTGTTCGGCGCGGTCGTGGTGCAGGTGCCGCTGCTGGACATGAAGCGCTACAGCCACCTGCTCGCGGGTGCCTCGTGGATGGCCGAGTACGGCGATCCGGATACCGCCGACTGGGATTACATCAAGACCTTCTCGCCGTACCAGTTGTTCGACGCCGGCAGGACCTATCCGCCGACCTTCATCTGGACCACCACCCGCGACGACCGCGTGCATCCCGGCCATGCCCGCAAGATGGCGGCGAAGATGCTCGCCGCTGGCAAGGACGTGCGTTATTACGAGAATGTCGAGGGTGGCCACGGCGCCGGCGCCACCAATGCGCAACAGGCGCATGTGTGGGCGCTGACCTACGCTTTCCTGCGAAACGAGCTGGCGCAATGACCGGCGCCATCGTGCCGCCGGACGCGGCGAAAAAACCGTACGAGGTGCGCGCGCCGTTCGGCGCAACCCGCAGCGACGAGTACTACTGGTTGCGCGACGATGCCCGCGAGAAGCCTGAGGTACTTGCATATCTCACCGCCGAGAACGGCTACGTCGACGCGTTGATGGCGCCGCTCAAGCCGATCGAGGATGCGCTGTATGCGGAAATCGTCGGCCGCATCAAGCAGGACGACAGCAGCGTGCCGTATCGCGAGCGCGGCTTCTGGTACTACAGCCGCTTCGAGACCGGCCAGGACTATCCGATCCATGCGCGACGCCTGCATTCAACCGGCACGAACAGCATGGACGCGGCCGAGGAGATCCTGCTCGACGTCAACGCGATGGCGCGCGGCAAGGATTATTTCAGCGTCGGCGAATGGGAAGTCAGCCAGGACAATCGCCTGCTCGCCTGGGCCGAAGACGCGGTTGGTCGTCGCCAGTACACGATCCGCTTCAAGGATCTTGCCAGCGGCGAGGTGTATCCGGACACCATCACCGGCGCGTCGCCGAATATCGTCTGGGCCGACGACAACCGCACGCTGTTCTACGTTGAGAACGCCCCCGACACCCTGCTGACGGTACGGGTGAAGAGACACGTGCTCGGCACGCCGGTGGATGCTGACGTGCTGGTGTACGAGGAGCACGACGACAGCTTCTACATGGGTATCGACCGCAGCCGCGACGACCGTTACATCGTGATCGGCATCGACAGCACCGTGTCGAGCGAACTGCGCTACGCACCGGCGTCCGATCCGGTGGAGTTCATGGTGCTGGCGCCACGCGAGCGCGATGTCGAATACGACGCCGACCATCTCGATGGGCGCTGGGTGATCCGCACCAATGCGACCGATCCCGACGGCACCCGCGCCACCAACTTCAAGCTGATGACCGCCGCCAGCGATGCAAAGTCGCGCAACGACTGGCAGGAGTGGCTGCCGCACCGCGACGACGTGCTGGTCGAGGGCTTCGAGCTGTTCGACGGCTTCACCGCGATCGCCGAACGTTCCGACGGACTGGAACGCCTGCGCCTGCTGCATGCCGATGTGGAGCGTCCGGATGGCAGCGAGGAGTACGTCAAGGCCGACGAGCCGGCGTATTCGATGAGCCTGTCGATCAATTCCGAGCACGACACGCCGTGGCTGCGCTACGGCTACACCTCGCTGACCACGCCCGGCACCACATATGAAGTGAACACGCAGACCGGCGAGCGCCGGCTGCTCAAGCGCGAGCCGGTGCTCGGTTACGACCCGGAGCGCTACGTCACCGAGCGCGTGTGGGTGATGGCGCGTGATGGCGCACGCGTCCCGGTGTCGCTGGTCTACAGGAAGGGCTTCGAGAACAACGGCAGCGCCGCGCTGCTGCAATACGCCTATGGCAGTTATGGCCTGTCGATGGACCCGGCCTTCAACGGCCCGATCGTGAGCCTGCTCGATCGCGGCATGGTCTATGCCATCGCCCACATCCGCGGCGGCGAGGAAATGGGACGCAAGTGGTACGACGACGGCAAGCTGCTGCGCAAGCGCAATACCTTCACCGATTTCATCGACGTCACCGATGCGCTGGTCGCCCAGGGTTATGTGGCCAAGGACCGCGTCGCCGCGCACGGCGGCAGCGCCGGCGGCCTGCTGATGGGCGCGATCAGCAACATGGCGCCGGATCGCTATCGCGTGATCCTGTCGCAGGTGCCGTTCGTGGACGTGGTGACCACCATGCTCGATCCGAGCATCCCGCTGACCACCAACGAGTACGACGAGTGGGGCAATCCCGGGCAGCGCGAATTCTACGACTACATGCTCGGTTATTCGCCCTACGACAATCTCGGCGCGCAGGCGTATCCGGCGATGTTCATCGGCACCGGGCTGTGGGATTCGCAGGTGCAGTACTGGGAGCCGGCCAAGTACGTGGCGCGGTTGCGCGACCTGAACACATCGACGGCGCCGGTGCTGTTCCGCACCAACATGGATGCCGGCCACGGCGGCAAGTCCGGGCGCTTCCGCCGCTATCGCGAACTGTCGGAGATGTATGCGTTCCTGCTCGACCAGTTGGCGGTGCCGGAACCGGCAGCGGCGCAATGACCCGGCGTTATACTCGTGCCATGACCACCCCCATCAGATACCTGATCGCCGCCGCACTGCTGGCCACGCTGGCCGCCTGCGGCAACAAGGGCCCGCTGGTGAAGGCATCGCAGGTGCCACCTGCCGATGCCGCGGCCGCCGCGCCGGTCGACAACGCCTCGCCGCCGCCGTCCGACCCCACCGATGCCACAGCGCCGGAAGAGATCGCACCACCGCCGGTGACCGATCCCGCCAGCGCGACGCCGGCCGCCGACGGCGGCGGCAACGGCTGAAGCATGGGCGCAGCAATTGCGCCGAGTGCTGCGCCGCGTGCATCACTGCGCTTCAGCAAGATGCATGGCGCCGGCAATGATTTTGTCGTGCTCGACCTGCGCGATGGCAACCCGCCACCCACGCCGGAGCTGAGTCGCGCGCTCGCCGATCGCCACTTCGGCGTCGGCTGCGACCAGATCCTGACGATCGAGTTGCCGCGCAGTGCAACTGCGGTCGCGAGCTATCGCGTCTGGAACGCCGACGGATCCAATGCCCAACAATGCGGCAATGGCGCGCGCTGCATCGCCGCGTGGCTGCTGCGCGAAGGCGTCGCGCGCGGCGACGCCTTCGACCTCGACAGCCCGGCCGGTACCCATGCGGTCGAGCGCTTGTCCGATGATCGTTTCCGCATTGTCATGGGCGTGCCGCAGTTTGCGCCGCAGGCGATTCCGCTGGCCGGTTTCAACGATGCACAGGACGAATACGCGCTCGATGTCGACGGCGACGAAATCCGTTTCGGCGCGGTGTCGATGGGTAATCCGCACGCGCTGATCGAAGTCGATGACATCGCCGCCGCGTCGGTCGAATCGCTTGGTGCAGCGTTGCAGGCGCATCCGGCATTCGCGGACTCGGCCAACGTCGGCTTCGTCCAGGTCGATGCGCGCGACCGCATCCGCCTGCGCGTGTACGAACGCGGCGCCGGCGAAACCCTGGCCTGCGGCAGCGGCGCCTGCGCCGCTGCGGCGATCCTGATGCGGCGCGGGCGCATCGATCGCGAAGTCGTGGTCACGCTGCCGGGCGGCGAATTGAACATCGCCTGGCCGTCCGATGCCGTCGCGGTCGGGATGGCCGGGCCGGCAGCATTCGTCTTCGAAGGGGCTTTCCACACATGAGCATCCTCACATGACCGACACCACCGAAAAGCTCGGCGCCCACGAAGTCGCGACTTGGCTGCGCCGGCATCCGAAGTTCCTGCAGCAGTTCCCGGACCTGGCGATCAGCATGGTGGTGCCGCGCGAGGACGGCCCGGCCGCGTCGCTGGCCAGCTACCAGCTGGACGTGTTGCGCGACAAGAACCGCGAGCTTTCGCGACGCCTGCACGAGCTGTTCGCCAACGCGCAGGAGAACGAGCGCCTTGTCGTGCGCACGCACCAGCTGACATTGGCGCTGCTCAAGCAGGACAACGCCGCCGACACGCTGCGTGCGATGGCCGCGTCGCTGGCCGAGGATTTTCAGGGTGATCTGGTACGGATCCTGCTGTTCGACCACGTCGCAGGCCTCGACGATGTCGACTGGCTGCAGGTGTTGCCGCAGGACGATGCGCGGCTGGCGTCGTTCCACGACGCGCTGGCCGAGGGCGAACCGATCTGCGGTCGCCTGCATCCGGACAAGCATGCGTTGCTCTACGGCATGCGCGCGGAGGAAGTGCAGTCGAGTGCGTTGTTGCCGCTGCCCGGCGTGGGTCTGCTCGCGGTCGGCAGTCATGATCCGAACCGGTTTTTCCCCGGCATGGGAACGCTATTCCTGCGGATGATGGGCGAGGCGCTGGCGGTGGCGTTGCAGCGCTTCGACCGCGCATGAGATGAACGCAGCGACCACGTTGGTCGAGGAATTCCTCTCGCACCTCCAGTTCGAGCGGCGCATGTCGCCGCATACGCTCGATGCCTATCGCCGCGATCTTGCCGCACTTGCCGAATGGGTGCAGGCGCAAGGCTTCGATGTGATCGCGTTGCAGGCCGAACAGCTGCGTGCGTTCGTCGCCGCCGAGCATCGCCGCGGGCTGTCGCCGAAGAGCCTGCAGCGGCGGCTGTCGGCCTGTCGCAGTTTCTACCGCTGGCTGCTGAAGCATGGCCGCATCGACGCCAGCCCCGCCGCAGCGATCCGCGCGCCGAAGGCGCCACGCAAGTTGCCGCAGGTGCTCGATGCCGACGAGGCCAAGGCGCTGGTCGAGGTGCCGACCGACGTGCCGCTGGGTCGGCGCGATCGCGCGCTGCTGGAACTGTTCTATTCCTCCGGCCTGCGTCTGTCGGAGTTGTGCGCGCTGCGTTGGCACGATCTGGATCTCGACGATGGCCTGGTCACCGTGCTTGGCAAGGGCAGCAAGCAGCGCAGCGTGCCGGTCGGCTCGCACGCGCGCCATGCGCTCGCGGCGTGGCGCGACGAGCAGACGCCAGCGTCGAACGACGCGCCGGTGTTCCCCGGCCGCAACGGGCCGATCACCCCGCGTGCCGTCCAGCTGCGCTTGCGGTTGCTGGCGCAGAAACAGGGCCTGTTCAAGCGCGTGCACCCGCATCTGCTGCGGCACAGCTTCGCCAGTCACATACTGGAATCCTCCGGCGATCTACGCGGCGTGCAGGAACTGCTCGGCCACGCCGACATCGCCACGACGCAGATCTACACCCACCTGGACTTCCAGTACCTGGCCAAGGTGTACGACGCCGCGCACCCGCGGGCGAAGCGCAAGCCTTAGCCCGGCGCTCTGCGGACGTTGCAGCCACACTTCCTGTTCCAGACAACCTGATAGCTTTGCGCGCCTTACATCACATGCGCCAGCCACAGCATTTCCGGCTGGGCGAGGCTTTCAAATTCTGCATAGGGCATGCGCACCACGTCCGTGTGCGAGCCGGCGTTGAAGGCGATCTCAGACTCCCCGGCCAGGCGCGAATCGACATACACCGGCATGTCGTAGAGGTGGCCGAACGGCGGCATCGCGCCGAGTTCGCAATCCGGGAACGCGTCCTTGAATTCGGATTCCCCGGCCAGCTCCAGCATCGGGCCGCCGAGCGCGTGCGACAGGCGTATCAGGTCGACCCGGTAGGCAGCCGGCATCACCATCATCACCAGCTTGCCATCGACCTTGAGCATCACGGTCTTGGCGAAATGCAGGTTGCCGATGTGCGCGGCGCTGGCGGTTTCCTGCGCGGTGAGCGTGCGTGCATGGGTGAGCGTCGCGTAAGGCGCGTGGCGCTCGTCGAGAAGCTGGTGCAGGCGTGGGGAGAGCATGATCGCCTCCGTTGCGCGTCCGCTTGCGTCCGTTGCAGCGGCGCCGCTTGGGTTATGGCGTGCGCCTCCGGCGGCGCGCTGTTGCGGCGCTGGCGCCATCTGCGGGCGTCACGCGCCGTCAGCCGGAGCCTACTCTTGCCGGCTTCGCTTGGCGTGATGCCTGGTGCCGAGCGTATTCATCGGCGTGAGCGCTCAGTCCCAGCCAGGCAGCTTCGCGCGGTCCAGGCCACCGACTTCGAATACCGCAGTCCTGGTACCCGACGGCTTCACCGGGAACTCGATGCGGATCACCTTCGCGCCCCTGGTCAGCCGCCACAGCGCGCGCTCGTCCTCGATGAACATCGCGATCGCCGCGTCGGTCTTCGGCCGGCTCGCGGCCATGGCCTCCGGCGCAGCGTCATCGACCGTCATTTTCACTTTGCAACCGCCGTAGCAGTTGAAGTCACCGGCCTGCAGCACGAGGTAGGCGCTGCGACCCCAGGAAGGATGATCGCGGAAGATCAGCCGCACCTGTTTCGCGCCGCTGCCGTCGACGTCGATGTCGTCCCTGGCATAGATCGCCGCGGACAACTGGGTGCCGCCCTTGACCGGCTCGACGTTGTAGCTCCACAGCGCGGCAGTGCGCGACTGCTCGCGCGCGGCGTCGGCCTTCGCCTTCACCTCGCCGAACTGCGCGCGCACGCGCTCGGCGGATCGGGTGCCCGGATACTGCGCGAGCAGCACGTCGGCCTGCGCCTTGGCCAGCGCCCAGTTCTGCTGCGCTACTGCCGCGTCGAAGGCCTTCCCTGCCTCGCCGGCAGCCTGCTCGCCGGCGGCTTGCTGCGCTGCGAGCGCGGCCTGCGAGTCGGCGCGTCTGCATGCGACCGGCGTCAGCAGCGCGACAGCCAGCGTGCACAACAACCACGGTTTCATGTTCACTGCTTCGGCTGCCCGGCCGGCTGCGGCGCCTTGGCCGGCTCTTGCGCCTTGGCAATCTCCGCTGCCACCGACCCGGTCGTGATCGGGTGATAGCCTGGCTTGGCCTTGGCGAACACGTCCTTGGCGAACGCCAGTCCTTCCGACGTTTTCACCAGGGCCTCGTAGATCGGCATGATCAGCTTGCGGCGGCCGACGCGCTGCATGAACGCTGCCATCGCCTCGTCAGCGGCGTGATAACCGCTGCGTACCGCCAGCGGATACCAGCGCTGCGCGATCTCGCCGTTGAGCGTGCCGGTGAAGTGATAGGCGGCATCGAGCACGGCGAGCTGTTCGGGCTTGAGCGTTTCCGGCATGCCGTCGAGGAAGTGCACCCACTCCTGCGTGCTCCAGTTCGCAGTGGTCGCCGCCTTCGGCAACGCGCCGCCGTCGAGCCAGGCCTTGCGCAGGCCATCGACCGCGTCAAAACGCTTCGATGTCACCTGCGGCGCGTCGGCGGGAATGCCGGGCTGGTAGATCCACGCATCCATCTCCGCTTCGCTGACCTTGCCCGGATATTTTGCCAGCAGGTTGGCCTTGGCGTAGTCGACGAACTTCGCGGTCGGGATGCTCTGGAACGCGAAGTGGTCGAAGTAGCCGCGCAGGAACGCGTCGAAGTTGTCGCGGCCAAAACGCTGCTCCAGGAACTGCAGGAACCATGCACCCTTGGTGTAGACCGTGGCGCTGGACGATCCATCCGGGTCGGGCAGCGCGTCGGGCTTCAGCGCCAGCGCCTGCAGCTTCGGGTCAAGCGTCTTGTATTCCTCGTGCAGTTCGTTGCGCTCGATCACGTTCTCCATGTCGGCGCGTTGCTTGCCATACAGGGATTCGATGATGCGGTTCTCGACATAACTGGTGACGCCTTCGTTGAGCCACGCGTCCTTGGCGCTGGAGAAGGTCACCAGGTTGCCCGACCAGCTGTGCGCGAGTTCATGCGCAACCAGCGATACCAGCGACTTGTCGCCGACGATCACCGTCGGCGTGGCGAAGGTCAGGCGCGGGTTCTCCATGCCGCCGTACGGGAACGACGGCGGCAGCACCAGGATGTCGTAACGCCCCCAGCGATACGGGCCGTACAGCTTTTCGGCGACCTGCATCATCTTCTCGGTGTCTTCGAATTCCTTCGCCGCCTTGTCCACCATCGCCGGCTCGGCCCACACGCCGGAGCGCTGCGAGATCGGCTCGAACACCAGGTCGCCGGCGGCGATCGCCAGCAGGTACGACGGAATCTTCTGCGGCATGGCGAAGCTGTAGTCGCCATCGCGCGCGTCGTCCGGTTTGTTGTCGGCGCTCATCCGCACCATCACGTCTTTCGGTGCGGTCACGTGCGCGCTGTAGGTGAAGCGCACCCGCGGCGTGTCCTGCAGCGGCACCCACGAGCGTGCGTGGATCTGCTGCGACTGACTGAACATGAAGGACAGCTTCTTGCCCTCGGTCATCGCCGGCGTCAGCCATTGCAGGCCGGAGGCATCGGGCGAGGTCGTATAAGTCGCGCGCACATGCGTGTTGCGCTGCGGCGCTTCGATCGTCAGCTTGCTGCCCAGGATCTTGTCACGCCCGGCGAGCGCGTACTGCAGCGGCGTCCATTGTCCGTTCGCGTCCTCGCCCTCGATCCTGGCGATCGTCAGGTCGCGGGTGTCGAGCACCAGCTGCGTCGCGGCCTTGTCCAGCCAGTCGAGCGTGTAGGTGGCGCTGCCGGAGATTTCCTTCTTGCCAAAATCGATGTTCAGGTCGAGCGCGAGATCGGTGGTCCGCACCTTGTCCGGTTCGGCATAGGAATGTTCGTCGGTTTCCGCGATAGAGGTTTGCACGGCGGCGGCCTCTGGCCTGGCGGCGGGATTGGCAGTGGTGGTGGCCGGCGCGGACTCGCGCGCGCAGCCGGCGGCCAGTGCCGCGGCGAAGGACAGCAGCAGGATCGAATGACGTACTAGGCAAAGGCGCATGGCAGGCCCAGGGGAACAGGGACGGCGAGTTTAGCGTCGCGTCCGTGTCCTGCTGCTTCACGCGCGGTGCAGGGCGGTCAACGCGGTCACAGACACTTGAACACCTGTGCGCCGGCGTCGCGTTGCAGGGTGAACGGACCCAGGGTATCGGCACCGACATGGACGCGTAGCTGCATGCGGTTCCCCGCCACGCTGCCCTCGTACAAGGCTGGTAGCGAAGGCGGCTGCTCGCCGGCCCGTTCCGGCCCCCCATGCTCGCGCACGTGCCGGCCCGCAACGCGGAAGGCGCCCCCGGCATCGGGGATCACCGCGGCATCCAGCGTGCCGTGCGCGCAGTCGTATTCGATGCTGCCGCCGGAGGGCGACAGCAGCAGGCCGACATGCGCACCGCCCCAGCTGCCATTGAGCTCGCTGCCATCGAGTGCGCTGCCGGACCGCGGATCGGCGCCCGGACCAGGCACGGCGCAGGCAGCCAACAACAACGCACACAGCAAAGGCGGGGATACGCAGCGCATGGCGGGACTCTACACCTTGTATCCGGTGTGGATCGCCACGATCCCGGCATTCAAATTCCTGTAATCGACGCGCGCGAAGCCGGCCGTTTCCATCATCGCTTTCAGCTCGTCCTGCGGCGGGTGCTGGCGGATCGACTCGGCCAGGTACTGGTAACTGTCGGCATCGTTCGCGAACAGCTTGCCCAGCTGCGGCAGCACCTTGAACGAATGGAAGTCGTATAGCGGCTTGAACCACTGCGCCTTCACTTCGGAGAACTCCAGCACCCGCGCCTGCCCGCCGATCTTGAGCACGCGCAGCATCTCGCGCAGCGCCGCGTCCTTGTCGGTGACATTGCGCAGGCCGAAGGCAATGGTGACGAGGTCGAAGCTGGCGTCGGGGAACGGCAGCTTCTCGGCATTGCATTGCACGTACTCGCAGCCACGCACGTTGCCGCGATCGGTCATGCGGTCGCGACCGACGGTGAGCATCCCGGCGTTGATGTCACCGAGCACCACCTCGCCGGAGTCGCCGACGCGCTCCTTCAGCAGCGCCGCAATATCGCCGGTGCCACCGGCGAGGTCGAGCACGCAATCGCCCTTCTTCACCTGCGCGGTGCCGACGAAATAGCGCTTCCACACCCGATGGATGCCGAGCGACATCAAGTCGTTCATCAGGTCGTACTTGCCCGCGACCGACGAGAACACCTCGCCGACCAGCTTCTGCTTGTCGGCAGTGGGGACTTCGCGGTAGCCGAAGTGGGTGGTGTAGGGCTTGGGGGCGTGGTCGGTCATGCGGAAAGTTTATCCGCTTCCGCTCATACCGGCTTCATCACCATCAGCCAAAAAATGGCGATCACGCCGAGGAACGCCGGCCAACCCAGCCAGAACCACCACCGCATCGCGCGATGGTAGCTGTCTGGAAGCGAGGTACCTGCATTCGCAGCCTGCGTCGCAAGGTTGCGGGCACGCGTCTGCAGCCAGACCACCGGCAACCAGCATGCACCAACCACGAAAAACAGGATCAGTGAAGTCCTCACCCAGAACACGGAAAGCGGGATGCCGAGCTTGTGTGCCAGCCAAACCCCTGTCAGGAGCTGAACGACAACCGCTGGAGCAGTGAAACAGGCATCGGCGATGACGACCGTGCGTGCGGTTTCGGCGATGACCCTCGGATCGCCGCGTCGGTGCGCAAGCCACATGAAGAAGGCGATGCCGAGACCTGTGCCGAACAGCAGGGTCGAGGACAGGATGTGCAGCCACTTCACCCACAAATACGCCACGACTACCTCCGATCCACCAGCACCCACAACACCGCCAACGCCGGCAACAACACCAGGTTTTTTGCCAAGCTGCCCAGCGGTTCCAGCCATAGCGCAGGCAGCAAACCGCCGAATACCAGGGTATATGCAAGCACGCTGACGCCCATCAGTCCGACCGCCAGACGCGGTCGCCAGCCAGAGGCAAGCCAGAGCGCAAGCACCAGATCGAGCACCCCGCCCGCGCGCGCAAGCGCGACCGGCGCGAACTGTTGCAGCATCGAACCGGCGGACAGACGCTCGATCTCGGCGGCCGGCGTTACCAAACCGGCAAGCGCGGACAGCAGCCACAACGTCACGACCGCGATGCGCAAAGTCGGCGCGAGGAAATACAGCTGCGCCTGCCAGCGATCCTGCACCTGGCTGGGATGAGTAGCCAGCACGTCATCGAGCGCACGCGGCGCGAACCCAAAGTCCGCTTGCAAACGCGGCGCGGCATCCGCGTGGATAACGTTGCCGCGCCGGAGCATGCGCCACATGGTTTCGCCGACCGGGCCACGGCCCAGCCGTTCCCACAGCCAGACCTGTGCCGATACCAGAGCCTCGGGGACGCGCAGCGCGCGTGCGCCCGAAATGCGCATCCAGCGGCGCCATGTACGTTGATAGTCGCGCAGGGTCATCGGCGTCGGGCCGCCGACTTCATAGACGCCACGCGCGTTTGCTTGCAGCGAGAGCGCGACCAAGGTGCCAAGATCCTCCGCAGCCACGGGCTGGATCGGCCAATTGCCATGGCCCGGCAGCAACTGGAACCCGGGGAACGCCGCCAGTGCACGCAGTAGCGACGTGCCGCCGTAAGAACCTGCCGGGGCGTAGACCACCGACGGTCGCAGCGCTACTCCATGCAGCGGCAAAGCCAGCAGCGCCTCGTCGAAGCGATGCTTGGAGGCGATGAACTCGCCGTCCGCCGGCACCCCCAGCGCCGAGATTTGCACGAAGCGACCGACGCCGCGCGCGATGCAAGCCTGCGCCAGTGCGAGCGGTGCGGTCACGTGGATGGTCTCAAAGGTTTGCGCACCAGTCTCGCGCAGGATGCCGGCGGCGTTCACCACCGCATCGACGCCGTTCAAGACATCGCGCCACGATTCGGACGTGCTCATTTGCGTAAAGTCGCAGGCGCGCTCGTCGTCATGCAAGGGCCGTCCCGATGGGCGCACGCCGCGCAATACGCACCATCCGTGCCGACGCAACGTCGATACGATGTAACCGCCGAGGAACCCGTTGGCGCCGACGACCAGCGCGGTGCGTTCGCGGGAGGGATATTGCGTGTCGCTGGTGTGCATCAAGCAAACCTACCAGCGAAGCTTCTGGAAACGAAGCCGTCAATATAAGAGAGGGCGCAGCCACTGGATTCCCGCTTTCGCGGGAATGACGAGCAAGAGCGCCCCGGCCTTCGCGCGCAGCGCTCAGGCGTTCATCGTCGCGCGAACCAGCGGTTCGCAAACGCTCCTCTTCACCCCCGCAGGCGCGGGAGAAGGAGAGAAAGGAGACCCGCTCTTCACGCGCCCTTGCTCATCCTCCCAGTCGCGAGGTCGGTGCGGCTGGTCCCCGAGGCCTCCGCCGCATCCGCTTTGCGTGAGCACAGATGCGGGCGCATCGCCCGCGCCGCCTTGCCGGAGGCACGACGGTTGCTTGCGAGGGATCGCGTTCCAAGCCGGTCCGGCCCGTCCCGCGCTGCCGTGAGGCAGCCTCGCCCGCCGCTCCGGTCGCCTGCCCCCGCAGGTCCATCCGGAGAATTGCCATGACCCCCAGGCTCCTGCTGCTCGCCACCGCCCTGCCACTGGCGCTGTTCGCAGCCACACCACCGACGACGCCCGCACCACCGCCACCACCGGCCGGCGCGATGGCACCGATGCCGCCAATGCCGCCAATGCCGCCGTCGCCCGACATGGCTGCCCCCGCCGTGTCGGCGCACGTGATGCTGGACCCGGCGCAACTGAAATGGGGCGACGCCCCGCCCGCACTGGGAAAAGGCGCGCAACTGGTGGTGCTGTCCGGCGACCCGGGCAAGGCCGGTCCTTACGTGATGCGGTTGAAGACGCCGCCCGGCTTCAAGATCGCGCTGCACTGGCATCCGGGCGATGAGCACGTGACCGTGATCTCGGGCGATGTGTCGCTGCGCATGGGTGACGGGCCGGAAGTGCACTCGCATACCTTCAATCGTGGTGGCTACGCGCTGCTGCCGGCCAAGATGCACCACGCTGCGAGCACGAAAGGGGGCATGATCGTGCAGGTGGAGGGCATGGGGCCGTTCGAGATCAACTATGTCGATCCCAAGGACGATCCGCGCAACCGGATGCCGGCGGCTAAAGACGCGGCCCATTGAGGCCGTAGACAAACAGCGCCCCTCTTGGGCCTTCGTCACCTTCTTCCCGCAAGCGGGGAGAAGGTGACGGTCCATGTTGAGGATTGCCCTGTGGGCGGCATTGTCTTTAGCGGTCCAGAGCGCCACTCATCCGCCTTCGGACCTTCTCCCTGTTGAGGGGGGAGAAGGAAGATCGAAGGGTTGGCAAGCTCTCAGAGCGCGTAACCGAACTGCTGCTTGAATTGACCGGCGAACTCGTCGTAGTCGAAGCGCTGGTTCTGGGTGCCCGGGTGCTCGATCTTCAGCGCGCCCATCAGCGAGGCCATGCGCCCGCAGGTCGGCAGGTCGTAGTTGCGCATCAGTCCGAAGATCAAGCCGGCACGGTAGGCGTCGCCACAACCGGTCGGGTCGGTGATGCGGCGTTCGTGCGCCGGCGGGATCTGGTGGTCGCCGTCGCGGGTGTGGATCACCGAGCCGCGCGGACCGCGGGTGGTGATGTAGGCGGTGACCTTCGCTGCGATCTCGCGCTCGCTCCAGCCGGTGCGTTCCTGCAGCACGCTGGACTCGTAGTCGTTGACCACCACAAAGTCCGCCTGCTCGATGAAGTGGCGGAATTCCTCGCCGTTGAACAGCGGCATGCCCTGCCCGGGATCGAAGATGAAGGGGGTGCCGCGTTCGGCAAACTCGGTCGCGTGCTGCAGCATCGCCTCGCGGCTGTCGGGCCCGACCAGGCCGAAGTTGACGTCCGGCACGTCGCGCACGTGGTTCTCGTACGAGCGCATCATCGCGCCGGGATGGAAGGCGATGATCTGGTTGTTGTCCAGGTCGGTGGTGATGAACGCCTGCGCGGTGAACAGCTCCGGCAGTGTCTTGACCTGGTCCAGGCGGATGCCCTGCTCGGTGAACCATTGCCGGTAAGGCCCGAAATCCTGGCCGACAGTGGCCATCGGGATCGGGTCGTCGCCCAGCAGCTTCAGGTTGTAGGCGATGTTGCCGGCGCAACCGCCGAACTCGCGCCGCATCCGCGGCACCAGGAACGAGACGTTGAGGATGTGCACCTTGTCCGGAAGGATGTGGTTCTTGAACTGGTCCGGAAACACCATGATGGTGTCGTAGGCCAGGGAACCGCAGATCAATGCCGACATGGGCGCAGCCGCTCGTGCTGGGCGGGAGTCCGCCGGGGGCCGACAGGGTAGCGGCTGGCCCGAGCGAAAGGCCAGCGCGGATGCGGATAGAGGTAATGCGCGGGTTTCCCCGACATTCTTCGCGACATTCCTTGTTGCCCGGGTTGGGCGCCGTTGTTAGGCTAGTCAATTTCCTGCCAATACCCTTCGCGCCCCCGCGCGGATCCGGTTTCCCCCGCCGGTTTTCCCCTTTCTGCAGCCCTGACGGACCTCATTCCCCGATGTTCAAGAAGTTCCGCGGCATGTTCTCCAATGACCTGTCGATCGACCTCGGCACGGCCAACACACTGATCTACGTGCGCGGCCAGGGCATCGTGCTCAACGAGCCGTCGGTGGTCGCGGTGCGCCAGGACCGCCTCGGCACCGGTCCGCGTTCGGTGGTGGCGGTCGGCAGCGAGGCCAAGCAGATGCTCGGCCGCACGCCCGGAAACATCACCACGATCCGGCCGATGAAGGATGGCGTCATCGCCGACTTCACCTACACCGAGGAGATGCTCAAGCACTTCATCCGCAAGGTGCACAAATCGCGCTTCCTGAGGCCGAGCCCGCGGGTATTGGTGTGCGTGCCCTGCGGCTCGACCCAGGTCGAGCGCCGCGCGATCAAGGAGTCGGCGGTCGAGGCCGGCGCGCGCGAGGTCTACATGATCGAGGAGCCGATGGCCGCGGCGATCGGCGCCGGCATGCCGGTGACCGAGGCGCGCGGATCGATGGTGGTCGACATCGGTGGCGGCACCACCGAGGTCGCGGTAATCGCGCTCAACGGCATCGTCTATTCGCAGTCGGTGCGCATCGGCGGCGACCGTTTCGACGAGGCGATCATCGCCTACGTGCGCCGTCACCACGGCTTGCTGATCGGCGACGCCACCGCCGAGCGGATCAAGATCGAGATCGGCTGCGCCTATCCGCAGGAGCATCCACGCGAGACCGAGCTGTCCGGGCGGCATCTGGCCGAAGGCGTGCCGAAGATGATCAAGATCAATTCCAGCGAGGTGCTGGAGGCGCTGCGCGAGCCGCTGGCCGGGATTGTTGCCGCGATCCGGCAGGCGCTGGAGCAGACCCCGCCGGAGCTGTGCGCCGATGTCGCTGAACGCGGCATCGTGCTGACCGGCGGCGGCGCCATGCTGCGCGACCTCGATCGCCTGATCAGCGAGGAGACCGGCCTGCATGTGCAGGTCGCCGACGATCCGCTGACCTGCGTTGCGCGCGGCGGTGGCCGCGCGCTGGAACTGATCGACATGCACGGCAACGAGTTCTTCGCGCCGGAGTGAGGCAGAGAGCAGGGAGAGGGGAAACGGGAGACGTGAAGCAGCGCAATCCGCCAATGCCTCGACGCCGGCCCGCGCCTGATCCCTCGTCAATAGTGCCGTCTCCGGCAGCCTTTTCATCCGTCTCCCGTCTCTCGCTGACTGCCTGACGTGTCCGTCTACGCCGGTTCCCCTGCTGCCCGCCCCGGCGATGTCGCTGGCACGTTGCGGCTGCTGGCGTATCTGGCGTTATCGGTTGCGTTGATCGTGCTTGACCATCGCGGTGGCTGGCTGGTGCAGATCCGCGCGCGCAGCGAGCTGGTGGTGCAGCCGCTGTGGTGGCTGGCCGGATTGCCGGGACGGATCGGCGAGAGCGTGCACGACGATGCGCTCACGCGCGGCCGGCTTGCGGCCGAGAACAAGGTGCTGCGCAACGCGCTGCTGGTCAGCGGCGCGCGGCTGGCGCGGCTGCAGACCGCGGCCGCGGAAAACGCGCGCCTGCGTGGCCTGCTCGGCGCCGCCGAGCGCGGCGGCCTCGACGTGCAGCTGGCGCCGATCCTCGACATCGACCTGGATCCCACCCGCCAGCGCCTGATCCTGGACGCCGGCAGTCGCGCCGGCGTGCAGCTCGGACAGAGCGTGATCGATGCCGGCGGCCTGCTCGGGCAGATCATCGCGGTGATGCCGTCCACATCGACCGTGCTGCTGCTGACCGATCCCGACCACGCGGTGCCGGTGGTGGTGGCGCGAACCGGCGTGCGCCTGATCGCGTACGGCCAGGGCCGCAGCGACCAGCTGCAACTGCGCAACGTCCCGCTGTCCGGCGACGTCAAGGTCGGCGACAGCATCGTCACCTCCGGCCTTGGCGGGCGCTTCCCGTCCGGGTTCGCGGTCGGCACGGTGACCCGCCTGCAGCCGGACGACAGCCGCGCCTTCCTGGTCGGCGACGTCCGCCCCGCGGCGCAACTCGATCGCGGTCGCGATGTGCTGTTGTTGCGGCAAACGCCATCGGTAGCCACGCCTGCGAGTTCTGCTCCTCCCCCCCTGCCTTCGCAGGGGAGGGATAAAACGCCGGAGCCGCCGCGATGAGCCGCGCGCGCAACAGCTGGGTATTGCCGGTCAGCGTGTTCGTCGCGCTGCTGCTCGGGCTGCTGCCGTTGCCGGGGTTGCTGCAGCCGCTGCGCCCGTACTGGCTGGCGCTGGTGGTGGCGTACTGGGTGATCGATGACCCGGACCGGGTCGGGCTCGGCTTCGCCTTCGCGATGGGACTGCTCGCCGACCTCGCCTTCGGCGGCCTGCTCGGCGAGCAGGCGCTGCGGCTGGTGGTGATGGCCTACATCCTGCGGCGCTTCCGCGCACAGCTGCGGTTTTTCCCGTTGTCGCAGCAGGCGCTGGCGATCGGTGGCCTGCTGCTCAACGACCGCGTGGTCAGCGCTGCCGTGCATATTGCGCTCGGCGAACCGCAGCTGCCATGGAGCTTTTGGTGGGCGCCGTTGCTGGGCATGGGGCTGTGGGCGCCGTTGTTCCTGCTGCTGGATGCGCTGCGGCTCGGCCGCAGGAACTGACACGCATGGGTTCGCGTCGCCGCCAGCTCAAGCATGCTGCCGCCGAGGCCGCGCAGTTCCGCGTGCGTGCGGCGATCGGGTTTGCCGTGGTGCTGCTGGTGCTGGGCGGCCTGGCGCTGTGGTACTTCAAGCTGCAGGTGATCGACCACGCCGATTACGCCACGCGTTCGGAGGCCAACCGCATCAAGCCGCGGCCGGTGGTGCCGGGACGCGGCCTGATCGTCGACCGCAAGGGTCGCATCCTCGCCGACAACGTGCCCGCCTACCGGCTCGACGTGGTGCCGGAAGAGGCAGGTGACACGCAGGCATTGATCGGGCGGCTGTCGAAGCTCATCGCGTTGACGCCGGATGACATCACCCGCTTCAACGCCGAGCGCAAGGCCACCCGCGGCTTCCGTGCGGTCACGCTGAAGCTGCGCATCAGCGACGAGGAGGCCGCGCGCTTCGCCGTCGATCGCTGGCGTTTCCCTGGCGTGGACGTGGTGCCCTATCTCAGCCGCCGCTATCCCTACGGTGATCTGTTCGCGCACGTGATTGGTTATGTCGCCCGCATCGACGAGCGCGACCTGGCCAATCTCGGCGACGAGAACGCCGCCTTTACCCACACCGGCAAGACCGGCGTTGAGCGTTACTACGATGCCGCGTTGCGCGGGCGCATCGGCTACGAGCAGGTCGAGACCAATGTCGACGGCCGCGCGCTCGGCACCGTCGGCCGGGTGCCGGCGACGCCCGGCGCCGATCTTCGCTTGAGCCTCGACCTCGACCTGCAGCGTGCGGCGGTCGCTGCATTCGGCGGATTCGATGGTTCCGCGGTGGCAATCGATCCACGCACGGGCGAGATCCTGGCGATGGTCAGCCTGCCCAGCTACGACCCCAACCTGTTCGTCAACGGTATCTCCCACGCCGACTACCGCGCGCTGTTGGACAACCTTTCGCGGCCGCTGTTCAACCGCAACGTGCTCGGTGGCGGGCCGCCGGGGTCGACGGTGAAACCCTTCATCGGCCTGGCCGGGCTCGACAGCGGCCTGCGCCGTGCGCAAGACAAGGTGTTCTCGACCGGCGAGTTCCATATTCCCGGGCAGCGACGCGGCTATCGCGATGCCCACGGGGGTGCCGGCTGGACCGACCTGCGCAAGTCGATCGCCGAGTCGGTCAACTTCTACTACTACAAGCTCGCCTACGACATGGGCATCGCGCGCTTCGACCAGTGGATGCGCAAATATGGGTTCGGCCAGCCGACCGGCATCGACCTGGTCGGCGAGAGCGCCGGCATCGTGCCCTCGCCGCAATGGAAAGCCGCACACAGCAAGGAGCCGTGGTACCCCGGCGAGACCGTGATCGCGGGCATCGGCCAGGGCTTCTGGAAAGTCACGGTGCTGCAGATGGCGCAGGCGACCGCCTCGATCGCCGACGGCGGCCTGCGTCATCGCCCGCACCTGGTCGCGCAGCGCCGCGATGGTTACAACGCGCCGTGGCAAGCGCTGCCGCAACCGCCGGTACAGCGCATCACCGACAACCCCGGTCATCTGCGTGCGGTGCAGGAAGGCATGATGGGAACCATGCAGCCCGGCGGCACCGGCGCTGGCGTGGCTCGTGGCGCGCCCTACCTGATGGCCGGCAAGACCGGCACCGCGCAGAACGTCGGCCGCAGGGGCAACGTCAGCGTGAACCCGCATGCGTTGCCGTTGGCCTTGCGTCACCAGTCGTGGTTCATCAGCTACGCGCCGGCGGACAACCCCACCATCGCAGTCGCGGTGATGGCCGAGCACGGCGGTTTTGGTGCCAGTACCGCCGGGCCGATCGTGCGCAAGATCATGGACGCGTGGCTGCTCGGCATGATGCCGGAGCCGCCGCCGGATGCGATCCCGACATCGCCGCCAGTCGTGTTCGACAACGTCATCGCGGCTGCGACGACGGTTGCGGCGCAATCGGCCGATGTTGCGCAAACGCGCGCGCCATGAACGCGATCCTGCGCTGGCTGTTCGACCTCGCGGCGCGATTGACGCGCACGCTCGACTGGTCGTTGTGCCTGGCGCTGGCAGCGCTGATGGCGATCGGCCTGGCGGTGCTGTACAGCGCCGGCGGTGAATCGCCGCGGCTGGTGCTGGCGCAGGGCGTGCGCTATGCGATCGGCATCGTCGCGATGTGGGCGCTGTCGCGGATTCCGCCGAACCGCCTGCGCAATGCCACCCCCATCGCCTATGCGCTGTCGCTGCTGCCGCTGCTGCTGGTGCTGGTGATCGGCACCGGCAGGCACGGTCGCCATTGGATCGATCTGAAGGTCTTCTATTTCCAGCCGGCGGAACTGCTCAAGCTGACCTTGCCGATGATGGCGGCGTGGTATCTCAACCGCGAGATCCTGCCACCGCGATTCCGTGCCGTGCTCGTTGCCGGCGTGATCATCGCGCTGCCAACGCTGCTGATCCTGCTGCAGCCGGACTTCGGCACGGCCATGCTGGTCGGCATCAGCGGCGCGTTCGCGCTGTTCCTGGCAGGACTGTCGTGGTGGTGGTTCGTCGCTGCATTCGGCGGCGTCGCCGCGGCCACGCCGGTGGCGTGGTTGTGGCTGCTGCGGCCCTACCAGAAGGATCGCATCCTGATCTTCCTCAATCCCGAATCCGATCCACTGGGCAGCGGCTGGAACATCATCCAGTCGAAGATCGCGATCGGCGCCGGCGGCATGACCGGCAAGGGCTGGGGCCAGGGCTCGCAGTCGCACCTGAACTACCTGCCCGAGCACACCACCGACTTCATCTTTGCGGTGCTGAGCGAGGAATTCGGCTGGCTCGGCGTGGCCACCGTGCTGGCGCTGTACCTGTTCGTGATCGGGCGCTGCCTGTGGATCGCCAGCGCGGCGCGCGACGGCTATTCGCGGCTGCTCGCCGGTACGCTGGGGCTGGCGATGTTCGTCTACGTGATCGTCAATGGCGGCATGATTTCCGGGCTGCTGCCGGTGGTCGGCGTACCGATGCCGCTGCTGAGTTACGGCGGTACTTCCGCGGTGTCGTTGCTCGCCGGGCTCGGCGTGGTGATGGCGGTGCGGGCACACAAGCCGGTGCACGGGTATTGATGCGTTGCGTTGCCGGTGAACGCTTCGCGCTGGACGTAGAACAGGTGCACAACGACTGAACAGGCACGCTTGAGCCTGCGGAGTCACGTGCTACCCTCGCGCCGATGATCCGACGCGCCTCGTTCCGTTTGCTGTCTTGCGTCATCGTGTGCCTCGCGCTCGCGGCCTGCGCGACGCAGGCACGGCCGCCCGCGTCGAGGACGTCCACTGCGACGTCGCCTGCGTCCACCGTGTTGCTACCGCCGGTGCCGCAGCCGCCGGAACGCCCGCTCGCGCCGCCTTCGGTGACCGATCCGGCGATCCCGCAGGCGCAGCGCATCGATGCGTTCGTCGACTACACCGCACGCACGTATGGCGTCGATCCTGCGACGATCCGCGCGCAGCTGGCACAGGCGCAGTTCAAGCAGAACACCATCACTGCGATCTCGCGTCCCGCCGAAGCGGTGCGCCCGTGGCGCGACTACCGACCGATCTTCCTCACCGACGCGCGCATCGAGGGTGGCAAGGCGTTCTACGCCGCCAACCGCGACGCGCTCGAGCGTGTCGCCGCGAGCAGCGGCGTGCCGGCCGAATACATTGTTGCGATCATCGGCGTGGAGACCAGCTACGGCAAGATCACCGGCAACACCCGCGTGCTCGATGCGCTGTACACGCTTGCGTTCGGCTGGCCCAAGCGCGCGCCATTCTTCGCCGGCGAACTGGCGCAGCTGTTCGCGCTGGGCAAGGACGAGGGCATCGACGTGGCCACGCTCACCGGTAGCTACGCTGGCGCAATGGGCTGGGGCCAGTTCATGCCCTCGAGCTATCGGAACTGGGCGGTCGACGGCGACCGCGATGGCCGTCGCGACCTGATCAACAACACCGCCGACGTGTTCGCCTCGATAGCGAACTACTTCGTGGTGCACGGCTGGCAGCGCGGCGGTCCGGTGGTTGCGCGTGCCTCGCGCGATGCGGCAGCCGCCGACTTCATTTCCGCATCGCTCGATCCGGTGTATCCGCTGGCGGCGCTGGCGCAGCGTGGCTATCGGCCGCAGCCGGGGCAACCACGTGCAGAAGGCGCAACGCTGGTGACCCTGGATGGCGACGCCGGCAAGGAATACTGGCTCGGCTACCGCAACTTCTACGTGATCACGCGCTACAACCACTCGCCGATGTACGCGATGGCGGTGCAGCAGCTGGCGCAGTCCATCCGCGGCAACGTTCCGCGATGATGAAGGCGCTCGCGCTCGCGACCATCGTCCTCATGCTCGCCGCCTGCAGCGGCGCCCCGAACAAGCCGACCCCGCCGGCCGGCACGCGCGTGCGGTCGCCAGCGTCCGCGGTCGCGGGCAAGCCC
>DASZZT010000037.1:0-4566 GCA_035543275.1 Luteimonas sp.
ATTGCGCTTCAGTTTCAACATCGCCCTCTCCCCGCCTCGAAAGTGTTTTGTGTCCTGCCTGCGCTCTCACAGGCGCAGGTCCAAATCGCGTACGTCCGAGGCGAGTCCCCTCCCCAAGGCGCACGACGATGGTATGCGCAGCGATCCCTGCACAACTTTCCTTGCATACGTATTCATTGCACCGCCGCAATCGGCTCGGCGGCAGCTGACACGTGGGCATGGAATAGTGAGGCGGGCCCTGCACGCGCAGGATTCGTGGGTGCGTGGCCGCTCCGGCAACACCCAGGGTATGGGCGTCCGGCGAGGAGGATCCGATGCATTTCGTGCGTTCGGTAGCGTTGCGCGCGGTACTGGGCATGGCTTTGGCGGTGCTGGGCTCCGGTGCGCGGGCGGCCGGGCCGGCAGCAGCCACAGCCTCCCTATCTGTGCCGTCGCCCGACTGGCGCGACCAGGTCATCTACTTCCTGATGACCGATCGGTTCGACGACGGCGATCCAGGCAACAACGACCACGGCGCGGGCGAGTTCGATCCCTCTAGTAACGCCAAATACAGCGGCGGCGACCTGAAAGGCGTAGCGCGGCGGCTCGACTACATCCGCGATCTGGGCGCCACCGCGATCTGGATCACGCCCCCGGTCGCGAACCGCTGGTGGGACGCCGGCAGCCGCTACGGCGGCTACCACGGCTACTGGGCCGAGAACTTCATGGCGGTCGACGCCCACTACGGCTCACTGGACGACTACAGGCAACTCTCCGACCGCATCCACGCCGCCGGCATGTACCTGGTGCAGGACATCGTGGTCAACCACACCGGCAATTTCTTCTCCTACGCAGGCGGCTGGGATCGTGCCAATCCTGCGGCGCACTTCCAGCTGCAACCCGACGCGCAAGGCCGGACCGCACCGACCCAGCCGCCGTTCGACCGCAACGATGCGCGCGATCCCGGCGACCGCAAGGCCGCCATCTATCACTGGACGCCGACGATCAGCGATTACGGCAACCCGGATCAGGAATCCAACTTCCAGCTCGCCGACCTGGACGACCTCAATACCGAGAACCCGGTGGTACGCGATGCGCTGCGTCAGTCGTACGGCTACTGGATCCGCGAGGTGGGTGTCGACGCGTTCCGCGTCGACACCGCGTTCTACGTGCCCCCGGATTTCTTCGCGGATTTTTTGTATTCCGATGATCCGCGCTACCCGGGCATCGCGCGCGTCGCGGCGCTAACCGGGCGCCGCAACTTCCTTGCCTTCGGCGAAGGCTTCGGCATCGACAAGCCGTATTCGGATGTGCTGGAAAGGAAGATCGACCGCTACATGCGCGACGCGCATGGCAAGCCGCTGCTGCCCGGCATGCTCAACTTTCCGCTCTACGGCACGCTGGCCGACGTGTTCGCGCGCGGGCGACCGACGGCCGAGCTGGCCTACCGCATCCGCAGCATGATGCAGCTGCACGCGCAGCCATGGCTGATGCCGAGCTTCGTCGACAACCATGATGTCGACCGGTTCCTCGCCGGCGGCGGTCAGGACGCGCTGAAGCAGAGCCTGCTGGCGATCATGACGCTGCCGGGCATCCCCACCCTCTACTACGGCACCGAGCAGGGCTTCAGCGAACAGCGCGGCGCGATGTTCAAGGCGGGATTCGGGTCGGCGGGCAAGGATCATTTCGACACCGGCGCGCCGCTCTATCAATTCATCCGCCGTACGACCGCGTTGCGCCGCACCAACCGCGTGTT
This sequence comes from Luteimonas sp., assembly GCA_035543275.1. GTDB lineage: Bacteria > Pseudomonadota > Gammaproteobacteria > Xanthomonadales > Xanthomonadaceae > Cognatiluteimonas. The sequence continues at coordinate 1,736 of DASZZT010000037.1, forward strand.
CTCGCGCGGCACGCCGACCGTCCTCAGGGGCAATGCGGCCGCTGCCGGTGTGCTGGTCTATCGCATGACCCAGGGCCACGACACAGCGATCGTTGTCTTCAACTCCTCCGACCACGAGGCGCTGTTGGACAATCTGGAGACCGGATTACGGTCTGGCACGGTGCTGGAAGGTCTGTTCGGCATCGATGCCGCGCCGCCGGATGTCGTGGTCGGTGCGGGCGGTCGCATGACGATGACGCTGCCGGCGCGCAGCGGGCTGGTGTGGAAGCCGGCGCGCCGGATCGCGGCGGTGCCGACGGTGCCTGCCGCCGTCACGCTCGAAGCGCTGCGCGATGGCGACTTCGGCGACGACTTCGAAGTCCACGGCATCGCCAGGGACGTCCCCGAGTTCAAGCTGGTGGTGGATGGCGACCTGGCCGCGGCGCAAACACTGCGGCCCGGACCAGACGGACGCTGGTCGGCCCAGGTCGACACCGGGTCGATGGTCGACCCGTCGATCCGGCACAGCCTGGTGGCCTGGTCGCCACAGGCCGTGTCCGCGAACCGCAGCTTTCGTGTTGCCCGGCAGTGGACCGTGCTTGCCGACGTCAGCGATCCGCGCGGCGATGATCGCGGCCCGAACGGGCGCTATCGCTATCCAACCGACGCCGGTTGGAGCGCGAACCGCCCGCTCGACATCGAAGGCGTGCGCGTGTCCGGCGCGGGCGGCGCGCTCAGGATCGAGCTGCGCATGCACAAGCTGGTCGCGGCATGGAACCCGCCCAACGGTTTCGACCATGTCGCTTTCACCATCTTTCTGCAGCTGCCCGGTGCGGCGGGTGGCATCGATGTCATGCCGTTCCAGAACGCCAGGTTGCCGGACGGGATGCGCTGGAACTACCGCTTGCGCACGCATGGTTGGTCGAACGCCGTGTTCGCCGCCGCGGGTGCGTCAGCCAGCCAGGACGGCACGTCGGTGACGCCCGCGGCCGGCATCGTGGTCGACCAGGCCCGCAACACCGTCGGCTTCACCTTGCCCGCCGGCTCGCTGGGCGGCCTGAAGTCGCTGTCCGGGGTGAAGTTGTACGTGGCCACCTGGGATTACGACGGCGGCTACCGCGCGTTGACGCCGCTCGCCCAATCCTCTGCCTTCAGCGGCGGCGACGGCGCATTCGATCCCCTGGTCATGGACGATACGGCCGTGATCACGTTGCCGTAGTCGCGCGATCGCGGGACGCCGGCTGCATACGTATTCAATCGGACGCAGCGCGCCAGCACGCCAGAATCGACCGCACCTTCAAATGTCGACCGTTGGGGAGAATGCGATGAGCAAAGTGGATGCGGTGGGCGACCGGGAGCAGCACGCCACGCTACGGGTGCTGCTGATCTCGGCGGCTGCAGCCCTGGGCGGCTTCCTGTTCGGTTTCGATACCGCCGTCATCAACGGCGCGGTCGATGCGGTCCGCAATGGATTCGGCCTCAATGCCTTGTGGGTCGGCATCGCGGTGTCGTGCGCGCTCTTGGGATCCGCGCTGGGAGCGTGGTACGCCGGGCCGCTGGCGGACCGGTTCGGCCGCGTGCGGACGATGAAGATCGCGGCATTCCTGCTCGCCATCAGCGCGCTGGGCGCGGGGCTCGTGTTCGGCGTCTGGGACCTGATCCTGTGGCGGGTGGTCGGCGGCATCGGCGTTGGCGTGGCCTCGGTGATCGCCCCGACCTACATCGCCGAAGTGTCGCCGGCGCATGTCCGCGGCCGGCTGGGTTCGTTGCAACAGCTGGCGATCGTGCTCGGTATCTTCGCCGCGCTGCTGAGCGATGCGTGGCTCGCGGGCGCGGCCGGCGGCGCGTCGCAGCCGTTGTGGCTCGGGTTGCAGGCGTGGCGCTGGATGTTCCTCGTCGCGTTCGTTCCCGCCCTGATCTATGGCGCGCTGGTGTTCCGCCTGCCGGAGTCGCCGCGGCATCTGGTCGCCAAAGGTCTGCTCGACGATGCCAGGACGGTATTGCGAGAGGTGCTGGGCCTGCGCAGCGAAGCCGCGCTCGAGCACAAGCTGCAAGACATCGAACAAAGCCTGCGCAAGGAATATCGACCGACCCTGCGCGACCTGCGTGGACCGCGTTCCGGCCTGCTGCCGGTGGTGTGGATCGGGATCCTGCTCTCGGTGTTCCAGCAATTCGTCGGCATCAACGTGATCTTCTATTACTCCTCCACGCTGTGGCATTCGGTCGGCTTCAGCGAGGCGGATTCCTTCACGATCACTGTGGCCACCTCGATCGTCAACGTGCTGGTCACGCTGGTGGCGATCGCGCTGGTCGACAAGGTCGGGCGCAAGCCGCTGCTCGTGGTCGGATCGGCCGGCATGGCTGTGACGCTGGGCCTGATGGCCTGGTGTTTTTCGCATTCGACCGGCAGCGGTGCGCAACTCAGCCTGCCGGGAGCGTGGGGCATGATCGCGCTGGTCGCGGCGAATGCCTATGTGGTGTTCTTCGGCCTGAGCTGGGGGCCGATGGTGTGGGTATTGCTGGGCGAGATGTTCCCGAACCGCATTCGCGCCCTCGCGCTGGCGGTGGCCGCATCGGCGCAATGGCTGGCGAATTTCGTGATCACCAGTACCTTCCCCGCGCTGGCCGAAATCGGCCTGACGTTCGCCTACACGCTGTACGCGGGATTCGCCCTGGTGTCGCTGTTGTTCGTGTTGTCCGCGGTGCGCGAAACCAAGGGCATGGAGCTGGAGGACATGCGCGAGTGACGCCGCGCCGCGGTGGGGATTAACTCGGTCATCGGCCGACACCAACGAGGGCGCTCCGGTCACGCCCTCGGCCGACATCGCCGTCGATGCGGCCTGCGACACCAT
>DASZZT010000038.1:0-10010 GCA_035543275.1 Luteimonas sp.
CCGAGGACATGGCGACGGTGCTGCGCGAATTCGCCGACGCCGGCCTGCTGAACCTGGTCGGTGGCTGTTGCGGCACCACGCCGGAACATATCGCGGCCATTGCCGAAGCAGTGCGCGGGCTGCCGCCGCGACGGATTCCGCAATTGGCCGACGCAGCATGAACGCTCTCCCCCGCCAGACCCGCCTCAGCGGCCTTGAGCCGCTGCAGATCACGCCGCAGAGCAACTTCATCAACGTCGGCGAACGCACCAACGTCACCGGTTCCAAGCAGTTCAAGAAGCTGATCCTGGAGAACCGCTTCGATGAAGCCGTCGCGGTCGCGCGGCAGCAGGTCGCGAGCGGCGCGCAGGTGCTCGATGTCAACATGGACGAGGGCATGCTGGATTCGGAAAAGGCGATGGTGGAGTTCCTGCACCTGATCGCCGCCGAGCCGGACATTGCGCGCGTGCCGGTGATGGTCGATTCATCGAAATGGACGGTGATCGAGGCCGGGCTGAAATGCCTGCAGGGCAAGGGCATCGTCAACTCGATCTCGATGAAGGAAGGCGAGACCGAGTTTCTGCGCCAGGCACGGCTGGTGCGCCGCTACGGCGCCGCGGTGGTGGTGATGGCGTTCGATGAAGTTGGCCAGGCCGACACCATCGAGCGCAAGGTCGAGATTTCGTCGCGCGCGTACAAACTGCTGACCGAGGAAATCGGCTTTCCGCCCGAGGACATCATCTTCGATCCCAATGTCTTCGCGATCGCCACCGGCATCGAGGAGCACAACAACTACGCGGTCGATTTCATCGAGGCCGCACGCGAGCTCAAGCGGCGCTTTCCGCACAGCCATATTTCCGGTGGCGTGTCGAATGTCAGCTTCTCGTTCCGCGGCAACGAGCCGGTGCGCCAGGCCATCCACGTCGTCTTCCTGTATCACGCGATCACGGCCGGCATGGACATGGGCATCGTCAACGCTGGCGCCATGCCGCTGTATGACGATCTGGATGCCGACCTGCGCGAACGGGTCGAGGACGTGGTGCTCAACCGCCGTCCGGACGGCACCGAGCGGTTGCTCGAGATCGCCGACAAGTACAGGGGCAAGAGAGGTGAGCAGAAGGTTGAAGACCTTGCCTGGCGCGAGAAGCCGGTACGCGAACGATTGAGTCACGCGCTCGTGCACGGCATCGACCAGTACGTGGTTGACGACACCGAAGAGGCGCGCGCGCAGTCGACGCGTCCCCTCGACGTGATCGAAGGGCCGTTGATGGATGGCATGAACGTGGTCGGCGACCTGTTCGGCGCCGGCAAGATGTTCCTGCCGCAGGTGGTGAAGTCGGCACGGGTGATGAAGAAAGCGGTGGCCCACCTGCTGCCGTACATCGAGGCCGAAAAGCTGCGCACCGGCGACACCGGCAAGTCCAACGGCAAGATCGTGATGGCGACCGTCAAGGGCGACGTGCATGACATCGGCAAGAACATCGTCGGCGTGGTGCTGGCCTGCAACAACTTCGAGGTCATCGACTTGGGTGTGATGGTGCCGGCACAAACGCTCCTCGATCGGGCGAAAGCAGAGAACGCCGACCTGATCGGTGTCTCCGGCCTGATCACGCCATCGCTGGAGGAAATGAGCCACGTCGCCCGCGAGATGCAGCGCCAGGGCTTCACCATCCCGCTGCTGATCGGCGGTGCCACCACCTCGCGCGCGCACACCGCGCTCAAGATCGATCCACACTACAAGTCGCCCACGATATGGGTGAAGGACGCCTCGCGCGCGGTTGGTGTGGCGCAGTCGCTGATCAGCCCCGAATTGCGCGGACCGTTCGTGGCAGCCAACGAATCGGACTACGCCGAAATCCGCACCCGCCATCGCAATCGCGGCGATGCCAAGCGGCTGGTGTCGCTGGAGAAAGCACGCGCGCAGCGCTTTGATGGCGACTGGGACAACTACACGCCGCCGACACCGGTCAAGCCCGGCCTCACCGTATTCGACGATTACCCGCTGGCTGAACTGGTCGAATTGATCGACTGGACGCCATTCTTCAATGCCTGGGAGTTGGCCGGCCGTTATCCGGCGATCCTCGACGACGCCGTGGTCGGCGCGCAGGCGCGTGAGGTGTTCGGGGACGCACAGAAAATGCTGCGGCAGATCGTCGACGGAAAATGGCTGACGGCGAAGGCGGTGTTCGGGTTGTGGCCAGCAAACAGCATCGGCGACGACGTGGTGGTCGATGTCGACGGCACGCCGACCACCCTGCACTTCCTGCGCCAGCAGGTCGACAAACCGGTCGAGCGCCCCGACTTCTGCCTCGCAGATTTCATCGCGCCCAGGGATTCCGGCAAGCGCGACTGGATTGGCGCCTTCGCGGTCACCGCGGGAATCGGCATCGAGCCGCATATCGCCCGCTTCCAGGCCGACCACGACGACTACAACGCGATCATGCTCAAGGCACTGGCCGACCGCCTCGCAGAGACCATGGCCGAGCGCGTGCACCAGCGCGTGCGCAAGGAGTTCTGGGGCTTCGCCGCGGACGAATCGCTCGACAGCGAAGCACTGATCGCCGAGAAGTATCGCGGCATCCGCCCGGCGCCGGGTTATCCCGCCTGCCCCGAGCACAGCGAGAAGGCGACGCTGTTCCGCCTGCTCGATGCCACCAGCAACGCCGACATCACCCTGACCGAGAACTTCGCGATGTACCCGGCGTCGGCCGTATCCGGCTACTACTTCAGCCATCCGGGCAGCCAGTATTTCGTGGTCGGCCGGGTGTCGAAGGAGCAGGCCGCGGACTACGCGCGGCGCAAGGGCGTGTCGCTGGCTCAAGCAGAACGTTGGCTCGCATCCAACCTGGATTACGACCCGGAATAGCGGACTAAGGGCCGAAGCCCGCACCCGGGGTTTCATCGCGCGCGGCGGCGCGTTGCAGCGGGGCCGCAAGCGCGAGCTATCGCGGCGCGGCGTCCAACCTGGATTACGACCCGGAATAGCCGGGTAAGGGCGAAGCCCGCACCCGTGGTTACATCGCGCGCTGCGGCGCGTTGGAGCGCTCTCGCAAGCGGATGTCGTCGCGGCGCAGTCGCTATGGCCGACCGTGCTCGATCGGGCGGTCGCGATGCATCAGCGCCCACTCCGCGTGTTCGGCCAGCGCCGCCTCGCCCAGCGCGCGCAGGATCTCGCGCCGCGCCTGCGTGCTTTCCGCGGCGTCCAGCGCGATGCGCGCGTTGCGGTAGATGCGGTGCATGAAGCGGTACTGCTTCACCAGCTCCTTGTCCGCCTTGCGATAGGCGTAGGCCTCGTGTACCGCGGCGACCAGCGACAACGCGCCCATCGTGGTAACCAGCACGTTGCGTATGGCGCCGCTGAGCCCACCATGGAACAACGCCAGGAACAGGCTGATGCCAATGCCGGCCCACAGGCAGCCGGCGCCGAGTGCCCGCGTGCGCAGGTGATGACGTTCGCGTAGCGCGGCCTTGCGTTCGTAATAGGCCAGCTGCCCGGACGTGCCCGGCCGGCCCACCCACTCCTCGATCACGGCATCCACCGCCTGCGCCGGATCGTCGGCATCGGGCAACGGCAACAACCCGATCTGGCGCATCACGTTGCGGATCCAGCCCAGTTCGACATCCTGCTTCTGCATGAAGTTGTCGTGCGCGAACTCAGGATCACCGGTCATCGATAGCCCGGCGCGACGCCAGAACGACTGCACCCGCAGGCCTTCGGCCAGCGCGCGGTAGTCGATGTACTTGCGATGCCAGTCGCGCCGGCGCGCTGCGACCGTGATCAGCAGGCCGATCACGAAGAACAGCAGGAACACCCACAACATCCAGTCCGGCGCACCGAGGTCGGAATACAGCAGGAACGACAGCCCCATCAGCACCGCCAGCGCATGGATCGCCCGCATCGCCGTGAGCATCCGTCGCTGGTAATACACGGCCATGGCATCAACCGCATGCAAGGCGAATTCGGCCGGATCCTGTGCCGGGTCCGACGCCAAGGGAGGGGCATGATGGCGGCGGTCGCGTTCGAACACCTGCATGCGCTCGAAGATGCGGCGATAGTCCGGGGGCATGCCAGCGGCCAACGGCCTGCCTCCGGAGCTGGTCAGCCACGCCGGTTCCGGAGCGGGTGCGTCGGTGCCTTGGTCCGATTCGCGCCGTACCGGCAGATGCAACGCCAGGCTGTCGTCGTCGCCGGACAGCATCTGCCGCAGATTGTCGCCGGCACGACGTGCACCCGGCAACGGGCCGCCGAGATAGTAGCGCACGATCTGCGTGGTGCCGCCGAGTCCGCCATCGTTGCCGCCATCCCACAACGCCAGCAACACATGGCAATGGCTGGCGACATACAGCCCGGCGAGCAGGTACTGGCGATCACGCAGCGGCCCGGGCTGGCGCAGCTGTTCCGTATCGCCGGGTGGCAATGGCAGCGGCACGACTTCGGCCTGCGCCAGCAGGCGGTCGAATTGCGCACGCGACTCCGGCGTGGCGAAATCCTGCGCATACAACTCGACCGGCAACGGCAGCGGCACGATCAGGCGCGCCCCCAGTTCCAGCGCAACTTCCGCGACCAGGCGATCGCCGCCCTCGGCCAGCGGCGAAAGCACGATCAGCAACAGTTCTGGAAACTGATTGCGCAGCCCGCCGAGCGCGAGCCGCAGTTGCTGCGTCAGCTCCGGCAATTGCGCCGGGTCGAGGTCGCGATGGCTGGTGACACCGACCACCAGCGCGGTGGCCGGGGAAAGCGGATCGCCAGGTACGCTCATCATCGACGTCACTTGTTGATGATGATCGGGTCATCGACGACCGGCTTGGCCTCGCCGGGCACCTGACAACGCAAGGCATAGGTATAGCGCTTGTTGTCGTTATTCTTGTCGGTGAACTTGAGCGTACTTGCATTGCTCACTTGGAAACCACTGAACGAACTGTGGGCAAGGCCTGGCGCATCCGGGCAAGGCGGCGGCGGCGCTGCGCCCTTGGGCCAATCGGCGAACCACACCGCGTCTTCCGGTCTCGGCGGGAACGACGGCTGCATGGCACCGACCGCCATCAGCACGAACACGAGATCAACGTTGTCCTTGCCGAAATTACTCAGGTCGATGGTGCCGTCGGGTGCGACCAGGCCGCTGTCGGAGGTATAGCGGAACTGGTAGCCGCTGGGCTTGCCGTTGTGCCGCGTCAGTGTCACTTCGATGCGGATCTCGGGATTGATCTTGTTCATTGCGATCTCCTTGCTGTCGTGGGTTGGACAAAGGCTGGTAGTGGGTGGCTGGAGCTTTCGGCGATGGTTAGACATCCTGGATCGCGGTAGTCGGCGTGCTGGAGTGAGGCGAAGTCCCGGGAGGCACCGGCGGCGTTGCCGATCCGCGTGAGCAGGCCGACCCGCATGCAGCGGCTGTCCGGTTCCAGCGGCGCGGGGAACGCCGGCAGCAGGCCGAGTCCACGCCGCCATGCCTGGGCTGCGCCGGCGGCGTTGCCGCCACGGTCGAAGCCGTCGCCTACCAGTAGCAGCGCCTGCGCGAGCAGGCTGCTGACGCGCCGATCGTGCGGCGCCTGCGCATGCAACGCATCCAGTTCGCGCAGCGCCGCCACCTGCGCGGTATCGGCATCCGCGCTGCTGCCGGCGAGCCGGCCGGCCAGCAATAACGCCGGTGCCTGCAGGTCGCGGCGCCAGATGAAGTTCTTCGGATCGCGCGCAAGCAACGCCGCGATCTGCGCACGGGCCCGTGCAAATTCGCGGCTGGCGGCCGGATCATGGCGGCCCAGCGCGGTTTCGACCCGATCCAGCGACACATGCGCAGCCGCCTTGATCCAGCCGGCATTGTCCGGCTCGATCGCCAGCAGCCGCGCCGAGAGCGTTGCCGCCTCGTCCAGGTCCCGGTCGGCCGCGCCGATGTCGCCCACGCCGAGGTGCAACTCGGCCAGGAAGCGCAGTGCGAACAGCAGGCGCTCCTCGATCTGGTGGTTGTTGACGTCGTTACGCAACAATTGCCGGTATAGCGCGATTTCGGACTGCCGGTCGCGACTTGCGACAGCGAGCTGCCCGGCCGCCGCGTGCCCCGATGACAGCCACGACAGGCCCTGCGCGAAATCGAGCTGGTTATCGACGGCCGGATCGTCGGCGACGATCGCCTGCGCCTTGCGCATGGAGGCGTCAAACAGCGTGATCGCCTCCTGCGCTCGGCCTTGGTCGAGCAGCAGCGTGCCGACATTGCTGTCGGCATAGCCGCTCTCTTTGCGCCATTCGGGCTTGCCCGGTTCCAACGCGACCTGGCGTGCGACCAGCGCCGCGTATTCACGCAGGCCGCGCTCGGCGATTGCCAGCTTTCCGCGCTCGCGTTCCAGCATCGCCAACCAGAACACGCTCTGGGCATGCTCGTACAGGCGCTGCGGGTCGTTTGGCGCGCGCCGCAGCAACTCGCCGGTGGAAGCGGCGGCCTGGTCGAACGCCTTGCCGGCGCCGGTCAGGTCGCCGCGGTTATCGCTGATCTCGCCGACCAAATGCAGGGCACGCGCGCGTCGCCCAAGCGCGTCGGCGTCGAGCGTGCGCAGGTCCTGGCTGTCGTAGTAACGCAGCGCACGCAGCCCGACCGCGTCCAGCACGTCGAGGCGGCCGACCGGTTCCAGCTTCTTGCGCAGGTCGACCAGCATGAACTCGATCAGTCCCTCGGCCTGCGCGCGCTGTGTCCGCGCCTCGTCGCGGGCGCGGTAGGCGAACATCGCCATCGCCCCGAGGGTGAGTGCGATCACCGCCAGCGCTGCCGACAACCAGGCCATTCGCAGATGGCGCCGATGCGCATCGCGCTGCACCAGCTGATCCAGCGGCAATCCGGCCAGGCCGGCCACGAGTTTCTGCACGCCCAGCCGCCAGCCGTCACCCTGTTGGCGCAGATCGACCGCGATAGGCGCCGTGTCGGCAACCCCTGCGCCGATGCCGAAGCGACGACGCAACACCGGCGGCAGGCATTCCCGCGTTGCCGCCTCCGCGACGCGCGATGCCGCTGGCTCGCCATCGAGCAGCACGCACAGGATCTGGCGTTCCGGATGGTTGCGTTCGAACGCGGCGATTTCCGCATCCACCCAGGGCGACTGCGCCGATGCCTGCGAACACAGCACGATGAGTGCGCGGCTGTCGGCGAGCGCAGCCTCAACCGCCGCGCCGATGCGGCCGCTGGCGGTGAGTTCGTCGCGGTCGCGAAAGATCGGCGACAGCCGCGCGGGAATCGTCCCCTGCGGACCGTGGCGGCCGACCAGGCGCCGCGGAATGCGGTAATTCTCGAGCGCGCGATGCAGGCGCTCGGCGATGCGTCGGTCGGCGTGGCTGTAGCTCAGGAACGCCCAGTAACGGGCCACATCGCCCACGGCGGTCTCCCGCAGCCCCGGGGGAGGCTGGCTAAGAGGAAACGCCAGTGCCGGCAAAGGCCGGCCATCAGGTCCTGTTAACTCCCGGCTACCAGACCAGGTCGTCGGGCACCTGGTATTGCGGATCGGCGTAGGGATCGTCCGCGGCCGACGCGGATGGGTCGATCTTGAGCGCGATGGCCGGGGCGAAGAGCGCCTCGGCCTGTGCCAGCAACGAGGCAGGGATCAGCAGATAGCGTCCGTCGAGCTGGACCACGCCGAGCTCGCCGGCGTTGAGCGCCTTGAGTTGCTCCACGGTGACATGGATGCGCTTGATCTTGCCGCCGTAATCAAAATGCCGCGCGATCTCCGCAGCCGGATCGTTGAGTGCCTGGTCCTTGAGCAGCTCAGCCAGCTTCGCCTTGGCCTCGCGGCGCTCGCGTGCGTCCTCCTGCTTCAGGCGTTCGGCTTCGATGAGTTCGTCCTTTTCCTTCTGCGCGCGGATCGCATAGGCCTTGGCCAGATCGATCTCCTCGCGCGTGCGCGGTGACGCAGGCTGCGGCCTGCCCTGCTCCCGGCGCAGCTTTTCCGCGGGCTTGCGATGCCGCGGCTTGGCCGCTGGATTCGGATGGTGCGCGGATACAGGCGTGTTCGCCGGTCGCTGCTCTGGCTTGCGCGCAGGCGCCGGCGCGGGCTTGAAGCCCAGGCCGAGCAGTTGGTCGCGGAGGGAATCGCTCATCGGCAGGCTCTCGATCAGTACTCGATCAGTACTCGATCAGTACTCGATCAGTAATGCGGCGGCGGCGGTTCGCTGGCCGGGTCGGCAAAAAAATCGCCACGCGACTGCTTGAGGTCATCGAGCGCACGCCGCAACAGTTCGGCGTTGCGCGCGGTTTCGGCGCGCGAGGCGGCGAGCGCGTCGCTGAGCTCGGTCAGTGCATGCTCCTGGAATGCCATGCGCGTTTCCAGCTCGGTCAGGCGATTTTCGAGCGCGGTCAGATCCATGGCATCAAGCCTGCGCGATCGAACGGCCGCGGCCGATGCCGTAGTAGGCCAGCCCCGCGGCCTCGACCTCGGCCGGGGCGTAGAGGTTGCGCCCGTCGAACACCACCGCGTCGCCGAGTGCGGCTTTCAACTTCGCCAGATCGGGGCTGCGGAACTGTTTCCACTCGGTCACTACTACCAGCGCGTCAGCGCCTTCCAGTGCGCAGCCTGCGGATTCGCACAGCACCAGGTCGTCGCGCTCACCGAAGATGCGTCGCGCCTCATGCATCGCCTCCGGATCGTAGGCGCGCACCTTGGCTCCGGCCTCCCACAACTGCTGCAGCAGGCGACGGCTGGAGGCTTCGCGCATGTCGTCGGTGTTGGGCTTGAACGCAAGGCCCCAGACCGCGAAGGTCTTGCCGCGCACACCTTCGTCCTCGCCGACGTCGTAATGGCGCTGGATCAGTTCGAACAGGTGTCCCTTCTGCGCGACGTTGACCGCTTCCACGGCATTGAGCAGCTTCGCCTCGTAGCCGTTCTGCTTTGCGGTATGCGCCAGCGCCTGCACGTCCTTGGGGAAACACGAGCCACCATAGCCGGCGCCGGGATAAATGAAATGCCAGCCGATACGCGGGTCCGAACCGATGCCGTGACGCACCATTTCCACATCGGCGCCGACCTGCTCGGCGATGTTGGCGATCTCGTTCATGAAGCTGATCTTGGTGGCCAGCATCGCGTTGGCGGCGTACTTGGTCAGTTCCGCCGAGCGCACGTCCATGGTGACGATGCGGTCGTGGTTGCGGTTGAACGGCGCATACAGGCGCTTGAGCGTGTTGATCGCAGCGGCATTGTCGGCGCCGATGATGATGCGGTCCGGACGCATGCAGTCCTCGACCGCGGCGCCTTCCTTGAGGAATTCCGGATTGGAGACCACGTCAAAACAGACATTGGCATTGCGCGCAGCGAGCGCGGCGGCAATCGCCGCGCGCACCTTGTCGGCGGTGCCGACCGGCACCGTGGATTTGTCGACCACCACTGCCGGCCGCGCCAGATGTGCGCCAATCGTGTTCGCCACCGCCAGCACGTATTGCAGGTCGGCGCTGCCGTCCTCGTCGGGTGGCGTGCCGACGGCGATGAAGATCACGTCGCCATGCGCGATTGCAGCCGCCGCATCGGTGGTGAAAGCCAGGCGGCCGGCGGCGTGGTTGGCCTTGACCATCGGCGCCAGGCCCGGCTCATAGATCGGGATCACGCCGCGGTTGAGGCCATCGACCTTGGCCGCGTCGATGTCGACGCAGACCACGTCATGTCCGACTTCCGCCAGACAGGTGCCGGTGACCAGTCCCACATAGCCGGTGCCGAAGATGGTGACGCGCATCGGGACTCCCTGCTATCGAATGCCTGCTGTGGAAACAACGACGCCGGCGGCAATCACGCCACCGGCGTCGAGCTGAGCCGAAGTTTACTTTGCGCCCGGTTTCACGATGTCGAGAAGCTCGACCTCGAACGCCAGGGTCGCGTTGGGCGGGATCGGACCGCCCGGCGTACCCTTGTCGCCGTAGCCGAGATTGGCCGGGATCCACAGCTTGTACTTGCTGCCAACCGACATCAGCGCGATGCCTTCCTGCCAACCCGGCACGACCTGCTGCAGCGGGATCACGGCCGGCTCGCCGCGATCGTAGGTGCTGTCGAAGGTCTTGCCGTCGAGCAGC
>DASZZT010000039.1:0-10057 GCA_035543275.1 Luteimonas sp.
GGATTGCGGGATCGCGGTCAGTGCGCCGCTGGCGCCCTTGTATAGACATAGACCGTCGCCGGCGGCAGGTTGCGCAGGATGAAGGCGCCGCGGCGCATGCGCAGGCCGAGCGCGTGCAATTGCGCGCGCGACACCGGCGACTTGACGCCGTAGGTGAACTGGATGAAGCGCCCGTCCGGACGCAGCAGCGCGAAGGCCACGGAAAGGATTGCGCCGCGGTCGGCCTCGTCCATGCCGAGCAGGCCGAGGCTGGAGATCACCGCATCGACCTCGCCTGGCCCGGCGAAACCCGTCGCGAGCTCGTCCAGATGGCGGGCATCACCACGGACCAGGTGCAGGGCCGGGAACCGGGCGCGCAGGGTGTCGTGCAACGCCGGGTCGAGTTCGACCGCCAGCAGGCCCTCCGGCGCGAGGCCACGCGCGAGCAGCGCCTCGGTCATCACGCCGGTGCCCGGGCCGAGCTCGATCACGCGCGTCGTTCCGGCAGGCACTTCATCGACCATCCGCGCCGCCAATCGCCGACTGGACGGCGCCACCGCGGCGACCCGGCGCGGATTGCGCACCCAGCGCCGGAAGAAGTCCCAATGCTGGGCGTGACGATGGCGGCCGAGGGTTTCGCTGTGCATGCGGCAAGCTTGACCGGGAAGATGTTCGCCGCGCGTTAAAACGGCGCGCCGGCATCTGCTGGGATTCAGCTGCGGCGCCGCAGCCGCCAGCAGCGGTGGATGCGCGCGTCGCGGGCGAAGTCGGGCGGAATCGTCTGCGCGGTGATGTCCTCGACCACGGCGAATTCCGCCAGCGCGTCGCCGTCGAGGCGGAAACGACGGAAGTTGTTGGAGAAGTACAACACGCCGCCCGGCGCCAGCCGCGCCACCGCGGCGCGCAGCAGGCGCACGTGCTCGCGCTGCACGTCGAAATCGTCGGTACGCGCGGAGTTGGAGAAGGTGGGCGGGTCGCAGAACACCAGGTCGTACTGGCCGCCGTCGGCCTCCAGCCACTGCAGCGCATCGGCCTGCACCAGCCGGTGCTTGGCGCCGCTGAAGTCGTTGCTGCGCAGGTTGTCCGCACACCACTGCAGGTAGGTGGCCGACAGGTCGACGGTCGTCGTCTGGCGCGCGCGGCCGGCGGCGGCGTGAACCGTGGCCGCGCCGGTGTAGCCGAACAGGTTGAGGAAGCGCGTGTCCTCGGCCTCCTGCGCAATACGCAGGCGCAGCGGACGATGGTCGAGGAACAGGCCGGTGTCGAGATAGTCGAACAGGTTCACGCGCAGGCGCACATCGCCTTCGCGCACGACCAGGAATTCGCCGCGTTGGGCGAAACGCCCGTACTTGCCGCCGCCCTTGCCGATCGAACGCGTCTTCAGCGCCACGCGCGCCGACGGCAGCGCGAACACCTCACGCGCGGCCGTGAGCAGTTCGTTGAGGCGGCGCCGGGTGTCCACCTCGGGGATCTCGGCCGGCGCGGCGTATTCCTGCACGTGCAGCCAGGTCTGGCCTTCCGGGTCGGTGGTATAGACGTCGATCGCGGCGGCGTATTCGGGCAGGTCGGCGTCGTAGGCGCGGTAGCAGGAGACGCCTTCGCGCTCGCGCCAGGATTTGAGTTTCTTCAGGTTCTTGCGCAGGCGGTTGGCGACCATCTGCGCGCCTTCGGACAATACCGCAGGCGCATCGACACGTTCGCGTTGCGGCGATGCAATCGGATCGCAGACGATCAATACGCATTCCAGCGCGCCATTGAACAGCTGGTATTTCTTCGCGGCGCGCAGGCCGGTGGCGTACGCGAGTTCGGCATCGCCACACAGCAGGCTCGCGCGCCACGCCGGTACCGCGCGCTTGAGTGCATCGCCGAGCGCGCGATACAGCGCCGGATCGGCGGCGAGCCGCGCGTCGTAGGGCGGATTGCAGACGGCCACGCCTCGTGCGGCTTCCAGCGGCGGCAAGGCCGCGATATCGCGTACGTCGAAGTGGACTGCATCGGCTACACCCGCCGCCTCGACATTCTCATGCGCGGCGCGGATTGCATGCGGATCGGCATCGCTGCCGAAGAACACCGGACGCAATGCGGCGCGGCCTGCACGTTCGCGCTCACGCGCATCCGCCACCAACACCTGCCATCCGGCAGTATCGAATCCGAGCCAGCGCGACGGCACGGCCTGTGCATGACGCAGCAATCCCGGCGCGACATCCGCCGCCATCAAGGCCCCTTCGATCAGAAGGGTTCCGCCGCCGCACATCGGATCGAGCAACCCGCCGCCATCGGCGTACACCTGCGGCCAGCCGCCGCGCAGCAACACCGCCGCGGCGAGGTTTTCCTTCAGCGGCGCCTCGCCTTGCGCGCGGCGCCAGCCGCGACGATGCAGCGGCCCGCCGCCGAGATCGACCGACACGATCGCCCTGCCCTTGCGCACGACCAGGTTCAGACGCAGGTCGGGCGACTCGACATCCACGTTTGGCCGCGCGCCGGTGCGTGCGCGCAAGACATCGACCACCGCGTCCTTGACCCGCTGCGCGGCGTAGCGTGCGTGGGTGATCGCGTCACCGGAGACGTGCGCATCGACCGCGAGCGTCATGTCGGCCGACAGGTGTTCCGGCCACGACACTGCGGCGGCGCCGGCATACAACGCGTGTTCGTCAGCGCACTCGAACTCCGTCAGCGGCCACAGCACGCGGCTCGCCAGCCGCGACCACAGCACCGCGCGTTGTGCATCGACGAGCGTGCCTTCGACGTTGGCGCCGGCAACGGTCGCGGTGGCGGTGGCGCAGCCGAGCGCGAGCAGTTCGTCGGCCAGCAGGTATTCCAGGCCCTTGCCGCAGCTGGCGAAGAATTTCATGCCGGCAACGACGCGAGTAGCGCGGCGAAGGCCTCGGCGCTGGCATCGACATACGCCGACAGGCGATGGGTGTCGTCGACCAGCAGCAATCGCGCGCGTCGCGCCTGCGCCCAGCCGATGACGTCCGCGGCCGGGATCAGTTCATCGTCCCAGCCATGGATGATCGCGGTCGGCACGCGGGCGGCGTCGAGCGGGTGCGCGTTGTCGAGTACGATCGGCGGCGCCATCAGGAACAGTCCCGCCACTGGCACCTGCAGCGAGACGTGACCGGCGATCCATGCGCCGAGACTGGAGCCGGCGAGCACCAGCGGGCCGCGCATCGCAGCATCGCGGGCAAGCTCGAGCAGGCGTTGCAGCCGGGCAGGCACGTCGCCGAGTGCGCTGACCTCGCGCCTGGCGTCGAGGTCGGTGAAATCGGGCCGCTCGCAACTCCAGCCCAGGCGCTGCGCGACCATTGCAAGTGCCGTCACCTTGGTCGCATCGGGCCCGCTCTCGAAGCCGTGCGCGAGGATGCAGTGACCACGCATGCTCATGCCTGCATGGCGATGGCTGCGATCGCGAGGTCGGACACGTTGGCGGGCATCTGCGGCATCGGTGAATGCTAGCATCGACGCATGTTGCCGGACCTGCCGCCCACGCCTCCCGTGCTGATCGATCCGCTGCCGTACGCACTGAAACTCGATGTGCGGCCGCTGTCGCAGATCGACCTGGTGGTGATCCACTGCACCGAAGTGCCGACGCTGCAGCTCTCGCGCGAATACGGCGAGCGCGTGCTCTATGCAGGCAGCGGCACCGGCAATAGCGGCCACTACTATATCGACCGCGACGGCAGCGTGGTGCTGTACGTGCGCCCGGACCGCATCGCCAACCACGTGCGCGGCTACAACCCACGCTCGGTTGGAATCGAACTGGTGAACACCGGTCGCTACCCGTACTGGCGCGACGCGAAGCACCAGGCGATGAACGAGCCCTACCCCGAGGCACAGATCGCGGCGTTGATCCAATTGCTGCAGCAGCTGCGAACGGAACTGCCCACGCTGCACTGGATCGCAGGTCACGAAGATCTGGACACAGAGACGGAAACCGCAGTCGATGATCCCGCCGTGCTCGTACCACGCAAGCGCGACCCGGGACCGTTGTTCCCATGGCCGCGGGTCATGGAATCGGTGAGCCTGACGCGGCTCAAGCCATAGCTTAAAGACCCGGCCTTTCTTCGTAGGGCCGTCGGAACGTAGGGGCTTTCCTCTGGCCTCGACGCCGCGCCGCTATAATCGCGGACCCCGCCAAGCCTGCTGACACATGCCCTCCCCCGTCTCCGAACTGATCGAACTGCTGTCGCTGGAACGCCTGGAGGACAACCTGTTCCGCGGCCAGAGCCGCGATATCGGCACCAAGTACGTATTCGGCGGCCAGGTGCTGGGGCAGGCGCTGTCGGCTGCACAGGCGACGCTGGAATCCGCGGACGCGCCACGCGCCGCACATTCGCTGCATGCCTACTTCCTCAAGGCCGGCGATATCGAACATCCGATCGTCTACCAAGTCGACCGCACCCGCGACGGCGGCAGCTTCTCGGTGCGGCGCGTGACCGCGATCCAGCACGGGAAGCCGATCTTCTTCCTCGCTGCCTCGTTCCAGAAGCCCGAGGACGGCGGTGAGCACCAGCTGTCGATGCCGGAAGTGCCCAGGCCCGAGGACATCGAACCGACGCCCGCGGTGCCGCCCGAGGTTTTCGCGAAACTTCCAACCAAGGTGCAGCGCTGGCTGTCGCGGATGGGTCCGTTCGAGTTCCGCCATGTGTATCCACGTGACGAATTGAATCCGCCCAAGCGGCCGCCGTTCCAGCAGGTGTGGTTCCGCCTGTCCGAGCGCGTCGGCGATGCGCCGGAACTGCATCGCGCGCTGCTCGCATACGCGTCCGACTTCCACCTGCTCGGCACCGCGACCTTTCCGCACGGCATCAGCTACTACCAGCCGAACGTGCAGATGGCCTCGCTCGATCATGCGTTGTGGTTCCATCGCCCGTTCCGTGCCGACGAGTGGCTGCTGTACTCGATCGACAGCCCCAGCGCGCAAGCCGGGCGCGGCCTCGCACGCGGGTTGATCTATGACCGCGACGGCAAGCTGGTCGCCAGCAGCGCGCAGGAAGGCCTGATCCGCGTGATCGCGGATGCTGCGGCCGCATTCCATGTTCCAGCGAAGGTTTGAAGGATGAGGCAGGTCTTCTCCAGCGCCAGGCTCGAAAACGTCGAGCGCGTCGCCGAGCTGCTGCGCGACGCCGGGATCGATACCCGCATCACCCATGGCCGCTCATACAAAGGCAATCACCGCGCCGGGTTCAGCTATCGCGACCACACCCGCAGCGAGCCGATCCCGGCGGTGTGGATCGTCAAGTCCGAGGACCAGCCGCAGGCGCGCGAAATCCTGCGCGAAGCCGGCCTGCTCGACAGCACGCGCATGCAGACCGGCTACACGCTGCCGGTGTTCCGCAGCCAGGACGCTGAACCGGTTCACGATCCCGCGGCGCGACGCGCGTTCCGGATCAAGCTCGGGTTGCTGCTGGCGATCGCGGTGGTGATCGCGATGGCGTTGTTGCGCGCGTTCTAGGTCACATCGGCTACGCCGCGCGGCGCTCGGGTTGGTGTTCTGGTTCGACGGTCTTCTGGTCGGGTTGATCAACTCCGGCCGCCTCTAAAACAAAAAAAGCCCGCGTCTCGTGGACGCGGGCACTCGACTCCAAGGGGTGGTGGCGCGCGTTCAGTGCCGCGACGGGCGCAGTTCCTCACGGCTGAGGAAGCCGTCGCGGTTCTCGTCCATCCAGGCGAAGCTTTTAGCCAGCCGCGGCATCTTCTCGTTCACCTCGACCCGGCTCAGCTTGCCGTCACGGTTGAGGTCGGCCGTCGTGAAATGCTGGTCGGAACGCTTGACGTGCTCGGCCTTGCGCTGCGGCCGCATGCGCTCGTGGTGCGCGCGCAACTCGCTGCGCACCAGGTAACCGTCGTGGTTGGCGTCGATCTCGGCAAACTTCGCCACCAGCTTTTCCTTGCCGACCATTTCGTCGCGACCGATGCGACCGTCGCCGTTGGCGTCGAGACCTGCGATGCCGCCGGAGCCATGGGGACCGCCACGGCGACCATGCCGCTGCGGACGCTCGTCGGCGGCCAGTCGGCCATCGTGGTTCTTGTCGAGTTGGTCGAAGCGCGCACCTAACCGCGGATGCGCGGCGGCCTCGGCGCGATCGATGACACCATCGCTGTTGGCGTCGACCCGGGTGTGGTGCGTCGGGGCGTTGGCCTGTTGCGCGACGGCGACGGCGGAAATCGCGGCGGCGGCCAGCGCCAGAGTAAGCAGGGCGATACGATTCATTTTGTGACTCCGTGGGCACGGCGGCCGGACGCCGCCATTACTGCTGTGAACGCCTCGGGCGCAATCGGGTTGACGCGTTGCCGGACGCATTCAGCACGCGGACAGCCGCCGTGCAGCGCTATGCTGGCGAACATGGGCAGCAAATCCCTTCGCGAAGAAAATGATCCGTGCAAGGACGATCTGCGCGTGTTCCACACCGGCGAGCACGCCTGCGGTTACTGGCCCGAACGCACTGCCCGCGACCTGGTCCTGGATCCGCGGGACGCGCGTCTGCCGCAGCTGTATCCATTGGCGCTGAAGTGGGGGTTCCGCCGTTCGGGCGACATCGTCTACCGGCCGCATTGCCACGGCTGCCGTGCCTGCGTCGCGGTACGGATCCCGGTCGCGGACTTCGTGCCCGATCGCAGCCAGCGCCGTTGCCTGGCGCGCAACGCCGATATCGACGCTCGCGTGCTGCCGGCCGAACGCAGCGAGGAACAACTGGCGCTATACCGACGCTATCTGGTCGAACGCCACCCACACGGCGGCATGGACACCCACGGCGCCCCCGAATTCGAGCAGTTCCTGATCGGCGCCTGGGCGCAGGGGCGTTTCCTGGAATTGCGCGCACGCGGTAGCCATCGACTGCTCGCGGTCGCGGTTACCGACCTGGTCGGCGATGCGCTGTCGGCGGTCTACACCTTCTACGATCCGGACGAAACCACACGCGGGCTCGGTACGCTGGCGATCCTCAAACAGATCGAATGGGCCACGCGCGACGGCCGCACGCATCTGTACCTGGGCTACTGGATCGCCGGCCACGGCAAGATGGACTACAAGCGCCGCTTCCGGCCGCTGGAAGGCTTCGACGGACGCCGTTGGCGGCGGCTGGAGTTTCCGCGGGTCGAGGCGCCGCAGCCGGCGTAACTGCGACCTTGCACGATCCGGTCAAGGCGACGGTTTTGCCGCTTCCTCAGCTGGCGCCGCGGAAGGCGTCGTGCCTGCAGGCGACGGTTCCGCGGCATCGCTGCTCGGCAAGGCTTGGGGTCGCGCCTGCGCGGGTTCCGCGGTGGGTCCGACCGGCGGCAACTCCGGGACTGAGTCCGCGTGCAGGCGCGGGCCGAACCCGAACAGCGCATCGCTCTGGCTGGACACGATCATCCGCACCATCGATCCCGGCACCATCAGCTCCAGCATCACCTGCTTGCCGTCGTTGGCGGTGCCCTGGATCGTCATTTCCAGCAGTGCGCCGGCGGTGTCGATCTCGTTGCAGATCACATGCAGGCCGACCGGCCCGTCCTGCAGGTAAGGCTTGATCGCATCGCCCAAGGCTTCCAGCGCCTGCGGGAAGAAGAACACGGCGTAGCCGTTGCTTTCGTTCATTTGCCGAATCCTGTCGTTGCGCTCAGGTCAACTCTATCGCGAGCGCGGCCGCCGCATCGCGCGCAACCCGGCGTGCGCCGTCGATATCATCGCCGCGCGCCAGGGTCACCCCGACCCGACGATGGCCGGCCACGCGCGGCTTGCCGAACAGCCGCAGCGCGGTGTCGGGCTGCTGCAGCGCGGCCTCGACATTGCCGAACACCGGCACGCCGTGGCCTTCGGCGAGTACTGCGCACGAGGCCGACGGACCGAGCTGGCGAATCACCGGGATCGGCAGTCCGAGGATCGCGCGTGCATGCAACGCAAACTCGCTCAGGTCCTGCGACACCAGCGTCACCAGGCCGGTGTCGTGCGGTCGCGGCGAGACTTCCGAAAACCAGACCTCGTCGTCCTTGACGAACAGTTCAACCCCGAACACGCCGCAGCCGCCGAGCTCGTCCGTGACCTGGCGGGCGATGCCCTGCGCCAGCGCCAGCGCGCGCGTCGACATCGGCTGCGGCTGCCAGCTCTCGCGGTAGTCGCCATCGCGCTGCAGGTGGCCGATCGGCTCGCAGAATGTGGTGCCGGCGGCGTGGCGCACGGTCAGCAGGGTGATCTCGTAATCGAAGTCGATGAAGCCCTCGACGATCACGCGACCGGCACCAGCGCGGCCGCCGGTCTGCGCATAGTCCCAAGCCGCCTGGATGTCTTCGGCATTGCGCACCACGCTCTGCCCATGGCCGGACGACGACATCACCGGCTTGATGACACATGGCAAGCCGAGCACGTCGATCGCGGCGCGGTAGTCCTCGACCGTATCGACGAAGCAGTACGGCGACACGGGCACCTGCAGCGTCTCGGCGGCGAGGCGGCGGATACCTTCGCGATCCATGGTCAGGCGTGCGGCGCGGGCGGTAGGAATGATGCGAGTGTGGGTTCCGCGTTCGGCGAACTCGTGTTCCAGCTCGAGCAGCGTTTCGGTATGGATCGCCTCGATCTCCGGCACGATCAGGTGCGGCCGTTCGGCGGCCACCAGCGCGCGGATCGCGGCGCCATCGAGCATGTCGAGCACATGGCTGCGATGCGCGACCTGCATCGCCGGCGCATCGGCGTAGCGGTCGGCCGCGATCACCTCGACCCCGAAGCGCTGCAGCTCGATCGCCACTTCCTTGCCCAGCTCGCCCGAGCCCAGCAGCAGCACACGCATGGCGTGCGGGGACAGCGGCGTGCCGATCGTGACCATGACAATTCCGGTGATCCGGTAAGCAGGGCGCTAGTCTAGCGGCAGGCCCGTCCAGGGGCGCCGGTCGTTACTTCGCGCACGCGACGACGCCATGCCATGCTTTGCCAATGGCATCACGCTCCCCACCGTTGATCGCAGTTGCGCTACTGGCCGCAATGCTGACAGCCGCGACGCTGGCGGCCACGAGCTGCAGCGCGCCGGAGCCGCCGTTCGCGCAATTGTCGGGGCTGATCCTCGACGCAGACGTCAACGAAGTCAGCGGCCTGGCCGCGTCGCGCACGCATGGCGACGTGCTGTGGATGCTCAACGATGGCGGCAACGCCGCGCACCTGTTCGCGGTGAGCAAGCGCGGCAGCAAGCTGGCGACGTTCCGCATCGATGGCGTCGCCAACACCGACTGGGAAGACCTCGCGGCCTTCGACCTCGGCGGTAGGCATTACCTGCTGATTGCCGACACCGGCGACAACGGTGGCCTGCGCCGCAGCCTGCAACTGCACGTGGTTGAGGAACCGGCGATGCTCACCGATGCCACCCTGAAACCGGCCTGGTCGATCGTGTTCCGCTGGCCGGACGGCGCCCGCGATTGCGAGGCGGTAGCGGTGGATGCGGCGCGCGACCAGGTGCTGCTGATCTCGAAGAAGCGGCAACCGCCGGAAGTGTTCGCGCTGCCGCTGCATCCTCGCGGCGACGCACTGCAGGTCGCGCGCAAGCTCGGCACCCTGGCCGGCGTGCCGCAGCCCAGCGCCGAGGAACTGGCCGCCAACCCGCGGCTGGCGCGCATCCGTAGCCAGGTCACCGCCGCCGATCTCGCGCCTGACCGCCATGCCATCGCCGTGCTGACTTATCACGACGTGCTGGTGTATCTGCGGCGCACCGACGAAACTTGGACGCAGGCGCTGGCAAGGCCTCCGCAGGTGCATGCCTTGCCGTGGCTGCCACAGGCCGAAGCACTGGGCTGGAGCGCCGACAGCCAAGCCTTATACGCCACCGGCGAGCTCAGCCCGGCGCCGCTGTTTCAGCTCAATCCCTAGCCGTTCGTCGGTCGCCGCTTCAAAGACTGATATCAATTTGATATCAGTCTCGCACGGCCATCCGGTCGACTCCTACAGGCACCGGGCGGATCGGGTCCCATGAGCGAGAAGAAAGCCTATCCGCTGCGCATCAATGCCGACGTGCTATTGGCGGCGCAACGCTGGGCCGACGACGAGTTGCGCAGCCTCAACGCGCAGATCGAATACGTGCTGCGCGATGCGCTGCGCAAGGCTGGGCGCCTGAAAACG
>DASZZT010000040.1:0-10537 GCA_035543275.1 Luteimonas sp.
GTGACATCCGATGCCTCCGCCACGTCTGGTACTTCGGCATCCGCTGCCTCCGGCCAGAAAGCCGCCAAGACGACCAAGAGCAGAAAACATCATGGCAAGCTCAAGGCTGCCGAGCCGGAAGAGCGCGGCAAGACGCCCTGATCCGGTTTTGTATCGCCCGTCCGCAAACGCCCCGGCTCGCCGGGGTGTTTGCTTTTTTACCTATGGAACAAGCGGTTGCGGGCGATACGTCGCCGCCGGAGCCGGCAGCCGGTAGAATGGCGCTTTCCAGCCACCGTTGCTGCCATGACTTCCCCCAGTTCCGTCACCCCGCTCGTGTTTGTCACCGGCGGCGTGGTGTCTTCGCTCGGCAAGGGCATCGCGGCCGCCTCGCTGGCGGCAATCCTCGAAGCGCGCGGCCTGCGCGTGACGATGATGAAGCTCGACCCCTACATCAACGTCGATCCGGGCACGATGAGCCCGTTCCAGCACGGCGAGGTCTACGTCACTGACGACGGCGCGGAGACCGACCTGGACCTGGGCCACTACGAGCGCTTCCTGCGCACCCGCCTGTCCGGCAAGAATTCGATCAGCTCCGGCAAGATCTACGAGGCCGTGATCCGCAACGAACGCCGCGGCGACTATCTCGGCGGCACGGTGCAGGTGATCCCGCACATCACCGACGAGATCAAGCGCTGCATCGACGACGCCACCGCCGGCTATGACGTGGCGCTGGTCGAGATCGGCGGCACCGTCGGCGACATCGAGTCGCTGCCTTTCCTGGAGGCGATCCGTCAGATCCGCACCGAGCGCGGTCCGGACAAGGCCTTGTTCATGCACCTGACGCTGGTGCCGTACATCGCCGCGGCCGGCGAGCTGAAGACCAAGCCGACCCAGCACTCGGTCAAGGAACTGCGCTCGATCGGCATCCAGCCGGACATCCTGCTGTGTCGCAGCGAGCGGCCGCTGCCGGACGGCGAGCGCCGCAAGATCGCGCTGTTCACCAACGTGCCGGAGAAAGCGGTTATCTCCGCGGTTGACCTCGACAACATCTACAAGATCCCGATGTGGTTGCACCAGCAGCATCTCGACCAGATCGTGGTCGAGCATCTGCACCTGGACGCCAAGGCCGCGCCGGTCGCCGACCTGTCGGAGTGGGAAGCTGTGGTGGACGCCGCCGAGCATCCGGTCGACGAAGTCACCATCGGCATCGTCGGCAAATACGTCGACCACCAGGACGCCTACAAATCGCTGGCCGAGGCGCTCAAGCACGGCGGCCTGCGCCAGCGCACCAAGGTCACGCTGAAGTGGCTGGAATCCAGCGAAGTCGAACGCGATGGCGCGGACGCGCTGCAAGGCGTCGACGGCATCCTCGTCCCCGGCGGCTTCGGTGATCGCGGTTTCGAGGGCAAGGTGCTGACGGCGCAGTACGCGCGCGAGTCCGGCACCCCGTATTTCGGCATCTGCTATGGCATGCAGGCGGCGGTGGTCGACTATGCCCGCAACGTGCTTGGCCTCGGCGACGCCAACAGCACCGAGAACGACAGGCAATCCGGACATCCGGTGATCGGCCTGATCACCGAATGGCGCACCGCCAGCGGTGATGTCGAGCGGCGCGGCGAGGACGGCGATCTCGGCGGCACCATGCGCCTTGGCCTGCAGGACCAGCGCATCAAGCCCGGCACGCTCGCGCACCGGCTGTACGGCAAGGACGTCGTCGGCGAGCGCCATCGCCACCGCTACGAATTCAACAACCGCTACCGCACCCAACTGGAGGACGCCGGCCTGGTGATCTCGGCCAAGTCGATGGACGACCTGCTGGTGGAGATGATCGAGTTGCCGCAATCGCAGCACCCGTGGTTCCTCGCCTGCCAGGCGCACCCGGAATTCCTGTCGACGCCGCGCGATGGCCACCCGCTGTTCGTCGGCTTCATCCGCGCGGCGCGCGAGTTCAAGGCCAATGCGGGCCGGGCCGGCGGGCGGTTGCTGAAGGAGGCCACGGCGTGATTGCTTTTTGTAGGAGCGCCCCATGCTTCCGTGGAGCATGGGCGCGACCCGATTGCGATGGAGTGCCTTCGCGCCCATGGGGCGCTCCTACAGGGGGGGCGCGATGAACCTCTGCGGTTTCGAGGTCGGCCTCGACCAACCGTTCTTCCTGATCGCCGGCCCCTGCGTGATCGAGTCGATGCAGCTGCAGCTCGACACCGCCGGCACGCTGAAGGAAATCACCGACTCGCTCGGCATTCCCTTCATCTTCAAGTCCAGCTTCGACAAGGCCAACCGCACCTCCGGGACCAGCTTCCGCGGTCCGGGCCTGGAGGAAGGGCTGAAGGTGCTCAGTGAGGTGAAGAAGCAGTTCGGCGTGCCGGTGCTCACCGACGTGCACGAGTACACGCCGATGGACGAAGTCGCCTCCGTCGTCGACGTGCTGCAGACACCGGCGTTCCTGTGCCGGCAGACCGACTTCATCCAGAAGGTCGCCAGCGCCGGCCGCCCGGTCAACATCAAGAAGGGACAGTTCCTCTCGCCGTGGGAGATGAAGCACGTCACGGCGAAGGCGAAGGCGACCGGCAACGAACAGATCATGGTTTGCGAGCGCGGCGCCAGCTTCGGCTACAACAACCTGGTCTCGGACATGCGCAGCCTGTCGGTGATGCGCGACACCGGTTGCCCGGTGGTGTTCGACGCGACCCATTCGGTGCAGCTGCCCGGCGGCATGGACGGCAAGTCCGGCGGCCAGCGCGAATTCGTGCCGGTGCTGTCGCGCGCGGCGATGGCGGTCGGCATCGCCGGCATCTTCATGGAAACCCATCCAGATCCGGACAAGGCGCTCAGCGATGGCCCCAACGCATGGCCGCTGGCGAAGATGCGCGCGCTGCTGGAAACGCTGGTGGCGCTGGATGAAGTGACCAAGCGCAACGGCTTCCTCGAATCCCAATCCTGAAATCGAAGTTACGCAACGATGACCAAGATCGCCAAGATCCACGCCCGCGAAATCCTCGACAGCCGCGGCAATCCCACACTCGAAGCCGAAGTCACGCTCGCCGACGGCAGCTTCGGTCGCGCGCTGGTGCCGTCCGGCGCGTCCACGGGCAGCAAGGAAGCGGTCGAGCTGCGCGATGGCGACAAGACGCGCTATCTCGGCAAGGGCGTGCTCAAGGCAGTCGCCAACGTCAACGGGCCGATCGCGCAGGCGCTGCACGGATTCGACGCCAGCGACCAGGTCGCGCTCGACCGTCGCCTGATCGATCTCGACGGCACCGAGAACAAGGGCCGGCTCGGCGCCAACGCGCTGCTCGGGGTGTCGCTGGCCAACGCACATGCCGTTGCAGCGTCGAAAAAGATGCCGCTGTGGCAGCACCTGGCCAATGGTCGCCAGCCGGTACTGCCGGTGCCGATGATGAACATCATCAACGGCGGCGCGCATGCCGACAACAATGTCGACCTGCAGGAATTCATGGTGCTGCCGGTCGGCTTCGACTCGTTCGCCGAATCGTTGCGTGCGGGCACGGAAATCTTCCACGCGCTGAAGTCGGTGTTGAAGGGCCGCGGCCTGAGCACGGCGGTCGGCGACGAAGGCGGCTTTGCGCCCGACTTGCGCAGCAACTCCGAGGCACTCGACACGATCCTCGAAGCGATCGGCAAGGCCGGCTACAAGGCTGGCGAGGACGTGCTGCTCGGTCTCGATGTCGCTGCCAGCGAATTCTTCGACAACGGAAAGTACCACCTGGTCGGCGAGGGCAAGCGCCTGACCTCGGAACAGTTCGTCGACTTCCTGGCCGGTTGGGCCGCGCAATATCCGATCGTCACCATCGAAGACGGCATGGATGAGGGCGACTGGGCCGGCTGGAAGCTGCTGACCGAGAGACTCGGCAACAAGGTGCAGCTGGTCGGCGACGACCTGTTCGTGACCAACCCGAAGATCTTCAAGGACGGCATCGAGCGCAGCGTGGCCAACGCGATCCTGATCAAGGTCAACCAGATCGGCACCCTGACCGAGACGCTGGAAGCGATCGCAATTGCCGATGCTGCGAACTATGCCGCGATCATCTCGCATCGTTCCGGCGAAACCGAGGACACCACCATCGCCGACATCGCCGTGGCCACCACCGCGACCCAGATCAAGACCGGCTCGCTGTGCCGCAGCGATCGCGTTGCCAAGTACAACCAGCTGTTGCGGATCGAGGAACAGCTTGGCAGTGCGGCAAAATACGCCGGCCGCGACGCGTTCGTCTCGCTCAAGCGCTGACGCGGACGCTGCGATGCACCCACGCGCGGTCTGGCCGGTCCTGCTGCTGGTGCTGCTCGCCTTGCTGGGCTGGCTGCAGTACCGGCTGTGGTTCGGCAGCGGTGGCGAGCGCGAAGTGGAAGCGTTGCAGCAGCAGGTGTGGCAGCAGGCGCGCGACAACGCCGGGCTGAAGCAACGCAACGAGGCACTGGCGGCCGAGGTCGAGGACCTGAAGTCCGGCGAGGCCGCGGTCGAGGAACGCGCCCGCAGCGAGTTGGGCATGATCAAGCCGGGCGAGACGTTCTATCGCGTGGTGGAGTCGGAGATGACGCCCGCGCCCGCCGGTGAGCAGGACAAGGGCGACGCGCCGTGACCTGGGCGGTCGTACCTGCAGCCGGTCGTGGCACGCGCTTTGGTGGCGAGGTGCCGAAACAGTATCTCGATGTCGCCGGCGAGCCGCTGCTGGCGCACACGCTGCGCGCGCTGCTGGCGCACGGCACGGTTGAGGGCGTCGTCATTGCGTTGGCGCAAGGCGATCCGTACTGGCCGGGCTGGGAGACATTCGCGGGCAAGCCGATCCTGACCTGCGCAGGTGGCGCTGCGCGCTCTGACTCGGTACTCGCCGGTCTGGCAGCGCTGCCAGACAGCGTGCGCGCCGACGACTTCGTGCTGGTGCACGACGCCGCACGCCCGAACCTGCACCTTGATGATCTCGACCAGCTACTGGAACGCGGCCGCAACGATCCGGTCGGCGCGATTCTCGCCACGCCGGTGCGCGACACGCTCAAGCGCGCCGGCGACGACGGCGGCATCGACGGCACCGAGCCGCGCGAGCGGCTGTGGCGCGCGCTGACGCCGCAACTGTTCCGGCGCCTGCAGCTCACCCGCGCGCTGGAAGCTGCGCAGCGTGACGATGTTGCAGTGACCGACGAATCGATGGCGATGGAACGCCAGGGCCTGCGCCCGTTGCTGGTCGAGGGCGCCGAGGACAACTTCAAGATCACCACGCCAGCGGACCTGGCGCGGTTCGCGCTCATACTGGCGCAGCAATGAGCACGGCGCTTTGACAATGATGTTCCGCATCGGCCACGGCTTCGACGTGCATGCCTTCGGTAATGGCGACCACGTCATGCTCGGTGGCGTGCGCATTGCGTTCGATCGCGGCCTCAAGGCGCACAGCGATGGCGACGTGGTGATCCATGCGCTGTGCGACGCGATGCTCGGTGCGCTGGCGCTGGGCGACATCGGTTGGCATTTTCCGCATGGCGATCCGCAATGGCGGGATGCCGACAGCCGTGCGTTCCTGCGCCACTGCAACATGCTGCTGCGCGAACGCGGCTGGACGCTCGGCAATGCCGATATCACCGTGATCTGTGAGCGACCCAAGATCGGTCCGCACGCCGAGGCGATGCGCGCCGTGCTTGCCGATGAGCTCTGTGTCGGCATCGACGCCGTCAGCGTCAAGGCCACCACCACCGAAACCCTGGGCTTCACTGGCCGTGGCGAGGGAATCGCCGCACAGGCGGTGTGCCTGCTAGTGCGCGCATGAGCGACGTACAGCCGCGGGCGCACGGCCCGGCGGTGTTGTCGGCGGTGACCCGCACCACGCCGGAGGATTTCATCGTCGAGGAAATCGACGGCTTCGAGGCTTCCGGCAGCGGCGAGCACCTGCTGCTGACAATCGAGAAACGCGGCATGAACACCGCGTTCGCCGCCAAGCGCATCGCGCAGTGGGCGGATCTGCCGGAGATGGCGGTGAGCTACGCCGGCCTGAAGGATCGGCACGCCGTGACCCGCCAGCGCTTCAGCGTGCATCTGCCCAAGCGCGTCGCGCCCGACATCGCCAGTCTGCAAATCGATGACCTGCGCGTGCTCAAGAGCGAGTGGCATGCGAAGAAGCTTCCGCGTGGCGCACTCGCCGGCAACCGTTTCGTGTTGACATTGCGCGAGGTGCAGGGCGAACGCGCCGACATCGAGGCACGCCTGCAGGCGATCGCCGCGCGTGGCGTGCCGAACTACTTCGGCGAACAGCGCTTCGGTCGCGATGGCGACAATCTTGGCAACGCGCTGGCGATGTTCGGTGGTCGTCGTGTCGGTCGCGAGCAGCGTGGTTACCTGTTGTCCGCGGCGCGTTCGGCCTTGTTCAATCGAGTGCTGGCCGCGCGCGCCAGCGACGGCAGCTGGGAGCGTGGCCTGAACGGCGAGGTCTGGATGCTGGATGGAAGCCGCAGCGTGTTCGGCCCGGAGCCCTGGAACGACGCGCTGGCGGCGCGGCTGGCAGCGTTCGACATCCACCCGACCGCGCCGTTGTGGGGCCGGGGCGAATTGCGCACGACCGACGCGGCGCGCGAGCTTGAGCAAGCCGCCCTCGCCGATGACGAAAGCCTGGCATTGCGCGCCGGCCTGGAAGCCGCGGGCCTGAAGCAGGAGCGCCGCGCCACGCGCTTGCGGCCGCTGGCAATGACCTGGGAGTGGGGAAGCGGTGCGTGCGTTTTGGGGCTCCGTTTCGCATTGCCGCCAGGCACCTATGCCACGACCGTGCTTGCCGAATTGGGTGATACGACGGACGCCGCTGGAGGCCGATCGGACCGTTCGTCGGAAAAAAACGCCTGGCATTAGCGGTCGACATGCGCCGTATAAGCGTGAGATGACCCGCGCACAGGGGCCGTGCGTCGACACTCCATGGAAAGCCCCAGGCCTTCGTGAGGCAGGCTGCCATTAGGCAGGCTGTCACCAGGAATCAACGCTTCAACAAGGCAAGGACCGCACCGTGGCCGCCCTGCGCGGCTGGCGCGGAGTGGTACGCCAGCACATCCGCGCGCTGGCGCAAGATCCGGTCGACCAGGTTCTTCAGCACTGGCACGCCGCTGTCGGAATGCAACCCCTTGCCGTGCACGATCCGCACGCAGCCCAGCCCGGCTTGCCGGGATTCCTTCAGG
The DNA here is from genome assembly GCA_035543275.1 of Luteimonas sp. Taxonomy (GTDB): domain Bacteria; phylum Pseudomonadota; class Gammaproteobacteria; order Xanthomonadales; family Xanthomonadaceae; genus Cognatiluteimonas. The sequence goes on from DASZZT010000040.1 coordinate 7,147, forward strand.
AAACGGCGCAGCAGCGCCTCGGCCTGTGCCGCGTCGGCGTGATGCAGGTCGATCTCGTCCTGCGCCGAATACTCGCCGCGTCGTAGTCGCTGCAGCACGAGCCCCGAGACCTCGTCACGGCGATAGCTGAGCGCATCGCCGGCCTCCAGCACGTCGGCGCCGAGCGCACGCCGGAATTCGTCCAGTGCCTCCGCCTCGTCGCGCGCGGCCATGCGTGGCAACGGGCGTGGTTTTGGTTTGGCCGGAGGCGTCGGCACCGGCGGTAGCTCGCGCAGCGGGCCGACCGCGGCGCGAAACAAGGCTGCATCGTCGTCCGATTCGTTCACTGGCGGCTCGCGGCGCTTGCGCATGCGGCAAGCCTAGCGTGCTGCGAGCCAGCGTGGCGCGGTCGTCCTTCGACAGGCTCAGGATGAGCGGCAATGCAGCGCGCCGGCCGCCATCGCGCTTCCGTTATCATGGCCACTCGCATCTCGCGGGAAGCAGCGGAAGCACATGCGCGTACTGGTCAGCAACGACGACGGCGTCGACGCCCCCGGCATCCGGATCCTCGCCGAAGGGCTGCGCGAAGCCGGACACGAAGTGCTGGTCGTCGCTCCGGATCGCGACCGTTCCGGCGCCAGCAATTCGCTCACGCTCGACATGCCAGTACGCGTGGTGCAACTGGATCCGGGCAGCTGGCGCGTGTACGGCACGCCGACCGACTGCGTGCACGTGGCGATCACCGGCATGCTGGAACTGGAGCCGGACATGGTCGTCTCCGGCATCAACAGCTCCGCCAACCTCGGCGACGATGTCATCTATTCGGGCACCGTCGCCGCGGCGATGGAAGGCCGCTTCCTCGGGCTGCCGGCACTGGCGCTGTCGCTGGCCACGTCCGAACACAAGGGACGTCACTACGAAACGGCCGCGCGTGCTGCGGTCGAGATCATCGCCCGCCTTGCGACCGATCCGTTGCCGGCGGACACCATCCTCAACGTCAACGTGCCCGATGTGGCCTGGGATGCGGTCGCCGGTTTCGAGGTCACGCGCCTGGGCAATCGCCATCGCGCCGAACCCTGCGTGTCGCAGGAAGACCCGCGCGGTCGCACCTGGTGGTGGATCGGCGCCGCCGGTGCCGCGCAGGACGCCGGTCCCGGCACTGACTTCCATGCCGTGCGTACCGGTCACATCTCGATCACCCCGATCCACGTCGACCTGACCCGCTACCAGGCGCTGGAGCAGATCGCGAGCTGGGTCGGCGGCCTCGCGGCCTCGCTGACTCCTGCTGATGTGGAGCCGCACGCATGACCCCACGCCTGCGCTTGCAACCCGAGGCGATCGGCCTGGGCATGACCTCGCAACGCGTGCGCGATCGTCTGATCGAGCGCCTGCGTGGCAACGGCATTGTCGATGAGCGGGTGCTCAACGCGATCCGCACCGTGCCTCGGCACCTGTTCGTCGACGAGGCGCTGGCCACGCGCGCCTACGAGGACACCGCGCTGCCGATCGGCCACGGCCAGACCATTTCGCAGCCGTGGGTGGTGGCGAAGATGACCGAGGCGCTGTTCGCCGACGGCGCGCAGCCGAAGAAGGTGCTCGAGGTCGGCACCGGCTCCGGCTACCAAGGTGCGATCCTCGCTGCGCTCGGGCTTGAGGTGTACACGGTCGAGCGCATCGGCGAGTTGCTGCGTACCGCGCGCAAGCGCTTTCGCAACCTCGGCCTCAACGTGCGCAGCAAGCACGACGACGGCCGCATCGGCTGGCCGGAGAACGCACCGTTCGACGCGATCGTTGTCACCGCGGCCTCGCCGACGCTGGTCGACGCATTGACCGCGCAGCTCGCACCCGGCGGCACGCTGGTGGCGCCGGTCGGTGGCAGCGGTTCGCAGTCGTTGCTGCGCCTGCGCAAGGATGCCGACGGCGTGGTCGAACAGGGCAGTCTCGGCCCGGTGGTGTTCGTGCCCCTGTTGTCGGGGATGATCGACGGATGAAGGCGACTGACATGCAGTCCCGGCCGTCATGAAGATCTTCGGCCCGATCTACGAACGTGCGCTGACATGGGCGCGCAGTCCGCGGGCGCCGGCGTTGCTCACCGGTTTGAGCTTTGCCGAGGCGGTGATCTTCCCGGTGCCGCCGGAAGTGATGCTGGCACCGATGGCGTTGTCGCAGCCACGTCGCGCGTTCTGGTTCTCGACGCTGAGCCTGCTGGGTTCACTGGCGGGTGCGGCGCTCGGCTACGCGCTCGGACATTACGCCTATGAGCTGATCAAGCCTTTGTTCGTGTCTCTGGGCTGGATCGACAAGATCGAGGCCCAGGTCGAATACCTGCGTGTCATCGCCGCGCAATCGCCGTGGAAGACATTCTGGATTCTCGTCCTGGCCGGATTCACGCCGATCCCGCTGAAGTTCTTCACCTGGGCGTCGGGCATCGTCGGTGTTCCGTTCCTGCCCTTCATGGCGAGCATGGCGGTGGGCCGTGGCAAACGCGTCTATCTGATCGCCGCGGCGATCCGTCTCGGCGGCACACGCGCGGAAGCCGCGTTGCGACGCTACATCGAGCCGGTCGGCTGGGCCGCCACGGCCTTGTTGCTGGCTGCGGCCGGGTATCTCGTATGGAGGGCGCAATCCTGATGAGAGCCAGCCTGATGAGAGCCAGGCGGATGACTGGCATCGTGCGTGCGATTGCGCTGCTGGCGGTGGCATTGCTGCTCGCTGCCTGCGGCAGCAGCCATGTGGTACGCGAGTACGGGACGCGCAGCGGCAAGCCGGTGCGGGTATCGACGCCCAGATACGGCGCCGCGGCCACCGTGCAACGCGGGCAGACGCTATACCGCATCGCCACCGACAACGGCATCAGCGCACTCGATCTGGCGGTGTGGAACAACATCGCGCCGCCCTACACGATTTATCCCGGCCAGCGTTTGCGCCTGTATCCCGGCGGCGCAGCGCGTCAGGCGGTATCGTCAGCCGTCGCACCGCCGCGCCGCGCTGTCGCGACAACGCGATCAGTGACGCCTGCGCCAGTGGCCGCAACGCCTGAGCAGAGCCCGTTCGCCTGGCGCTGGCCGGTCGACGGCCAGCTGATCGGACGCTACGTGCCCGGCGAGCCGACCCAGCAGGGCATCGATGTTGCCGGCAACGCTGGTGCACCGGTGCGCGCCGCCGCCGATGGCGTGGTGGTGTATTCCGGCTCGGGCCTGGTCGGTTACGGCGAGCTGATCATCATCAAGCACAACGATCAGTGGCTGTCGGCCTACGGCCATAACCGCAGCCGCATGGTCAACGAAGGCCAGATCGTCAAGGCCGGCCAGCAGATCGCCGAGATGGGCCACAGCGGGGCCGCACGCGACATGCTGCACTTCGAGATCCGCTACAACGGCAAGCCGGTGGATCCGCTGCAGTACCTGCCGAA
>DASZZT010000041.1:0-10027 GCA_035543275.1 Luteimonas sp.
ACGCTGGCATGCCGATAGGCGGCAGGGTCGTGCGGGACGGGGTCGTTCGGAGCAGGCTCGGTGGACACGGCGTTCGGCAGGCAGGAGGAACCGGGAAGCCTACCGCAGCGCACAAACAGCCGCCAACGAGTCGCTATGATCGGCAAACCCCAGGGGAGACCCGCACGCTATGCACCGATTCATCACCGGCATCCTGTCCGCTTCCATTTTGCTCGCGCTCACCGCCCTGTTCGCCGTACAGGCACAGGACGCCGCCGTGCCAACCACTGCCAGCCCAATCGCTGCCAGCGTGGTCCACTGCGGACATCTGTTCGACTCGGCCAGCGGCCGCCTGCTCGGCGAAACCAGCATCCTGGTGCGCGGCGACCGGATCGAATCGGTGCAGCCCGGGGCCATGGCGGCGCCCGCCGGCGCGCAGACGATCGAACTGGGCAACGCCACCTGCCTGCCCGGCCTGATCGACAGCCACACCCATCTCACCAGCCAGACCAGCCCGACCCAGTACAGCGACCAGTTCCGCTGGAACATCGCCGATTACGCGATCCGCTCGACGGTATATGCGCAGCGCACATTGATGGCCGGCTTCACCACCGTGCGCAATGTCGGCGATGGCGCGAACGAATCGATCGCACTGCGCAACGCGATCAACGCCGGCATCGTGCCGGGGCCGCGCATCTTCACTGCCGGCAAGGCGATCGGTTCCACGGGCGGCCATGCCGATCCCACCGATGGTTATCGCGCGGACCTGATGGGCGACCCCAAACCCGGCGACGGCATCATCAACAGTCCCGACGATGCGTTCAAGGCGGTGCGCCAGCATTACAAGGACGGCGTGGACCTGATCAAGATCATGCCGTCGGGCGGCGTGCTCGACGAAAGCGCCAGCGTGGACAACGCGCAGATGACGATCGAGGAGATCAAGACGGTGGTGGCCGCGGCGCACGACTACGGCTTCACCGTCGCCGCGCACGCGCACGGGGCCGAGGCGATCCGTCGCGCGGTGCTCGGTGGCGTGGATTCGATCGAGCACGGAACCTTCATGGACGACGCTGACATGAAGCTGATGAAACAGCACGGCACCTGGTACGTGCCGACGATCATCGCCGGCGCGTATGTCGCGGAAAAAGCCAAGGTGCCCGGCTACTATCCAGCGCAGGTTGCCGCCAAGGCGATGATGGTCGGGCCGATGATCATGGCCACCGCCGGCAAGGCCTATCGCGCCGGCGTACCGATCGCGTTCGGCACCGACGCCGCGGTGTATCCGCACGGCGAGAACGCGCACGAGTTCGAATTGATGGTGCAGGCCGGGATGCCGGCGGCGTTCGCGTTGCAGGCGGCGACGAAAAACGCGGCGAAGCTGCTGCGCATTGACGACAAGGTCGGCAGTATCAGCGCCGGCAAGTTCGCCGACATCGTCGCCGTGCCCGGCGATCCGACCGCCGACATCGCGCTGATGAAGCGGGTCGAGTTCGTGATGAAGGGCGGCGCGGTGGTCAAGCAATCCGGCCACGCGGTCAGCGAATGAGCGCCGAATGGACTGGCTACGTCGCGGCCATCCTGACCACGCTCGCGTTCGTGCCGCAGGCCGTGAAAACGATCCGCAGCAAGGATGCCAGCAGCATTTCGCTGGGCATGTACGTGGTGTTCACCATTGGCGTCTGCTTCTGGCTGGCCTACGGCATCGTGCTGGGATCGCTGCCGATGATCCTGTCCAATATCGCCACCCTCGCACTGGCGGGGACGATCCTGGGGTTCAAGCTGCGTCACGGGTGAGCGCGCGGCCGGCGAACAGCCACCAGCCGAACCACAACGCGAACGCGATCCGCTGCGGCACCGCGCCGCCCCACGTCGCCGGCGTGAACAGCACGAACACCAGCATCGCGGCCGCGACGGCCACGCCGGAGATCGACAGCGTCCGCCAACCCGGCACGCGTCGCGTTCCCGCCGCGAACAGGCCTGCGCCGGCGGCGAAGGCCAGCCACCAGAGCACCCACGCCGCGACATGGCGGCGGCTGCCGGCGGCATCGAGGTCGTCACTATCCAGCGAAAACACGCCCTGCGCTGCGAACGCCAGCGTCGAGAACAACAGCAGCCACGCGCCGATGCGTGCGGATCCGCCGACGCCGTCCGGCAGGCTGCTGCGCAATCCGAGCGCGACCCAGGCCAGCAGCATGCCCGGCAGCACGAACCCGCTCAGGTTGAACCCAAGCGCATGCGGCATCCCGGTCGCCCCGAGCAGCCCGAGCGGATAGGCCAGGTGCGAGTAGTACGGCAACACCGCGCCGAACCCGATCGCTGCGGCGACGCAACAAACCGCGGCCACAACTGCGGCGATCCATCCCCGTGAACCCCATGCCCGTGAACCCGGCCGTATCCTCATCACCGCATGCTAGCGTGGCGCTGCGTGCACTGCTTGCCTTCGCCGCTGCCGCCTCCATATCCGCCGCACCATATCTGCCACAACCAGAAACCGAATCCCCGCCATGACCGACACCGCCCACGGCAACGCCCTTGTCTTCGACGCCACCACCGACACGTTCGAGGCGCAGGTCCTGCAGAAATCGCTCGAGACCCCCGTGCTGGTCGATTTCTGGGCCGAGTGGTGCGGACCGTGCAAGCAGCTCGGTCCGATCCTGGAGAAGCTCGTCGCCGACTACAACGGCGCGTTCCTGCTGGCCAAGGTGGACGTCGAGAAGGAGCAGCAGCTCGCCACGGCATTCCAGATCCGCTCGATCCCGACGGTGATGCTGGTCAAGGACGGGCAACTGGTCGACGGTTTCCCCGGCGCGCTGCCGGAGGCGCAGTTGCGCGAGTTCCTCACGCATCACGGTATCGAGCCCGCCGCGCCGGTCGAAGAAGACCCAGCGCCGGCAGAAACCGTGACGCCTGCCGATCCGCACGCCGAGGTGATGCGCCTGCGCAAGGCGGTCGAGGCCGAGCCGGACAAGGCCGAGCTGAAACTCGACCTCGCCCTGGCGCTGCTCGCCACCGGGGGCGCGCACGAGGCCGGACAATTGCTCGACGCCCTGCCTGCCAACCTCGCTACCGACGATCGCGCGGTCAAGGCGCACGCGCGCCTGGGCTTTTCCACATTGCTGAAAGATGCGCCTCCGGCCGAAGTGCTGGAAGCCGCGATCGCATCGAATCCCGACGACCTGCGCGCGCGCCACCTGCTCGGCGTCCAACGCATCGTCGCCGGCGATGCCGAAGCCGGGCTGGAACAGTTCATCGAGATGCTGCGCCGCAATCGCGGCTTCGAGGACGGGCTGCCGAAGAAAGTGCTGATCGACGCCTTCCGCGTCATCGACGACGACGATCTGGTCGGCCGCTATCGCAGGAAGATGTCCTCGCTGCTGCTGGTGTAGTCGCAGGTTCACGGGATACAGCGGCCCGGCGTATGCTCCGGAATCCGGAACAGGGGCCCGTGATGACCACCGAGTCGTCCACACACGACACAGACAGCGCATTGCCGGAGATCGCCGGTTACAAGCTGTCGCGCGTGCTCGGCCATGGCGGCATGTCGACGATCTACCTCGGCGAGCAGGTCTCGCTCGCCCGCGAAGTGGCGATCAAGGTGATGCTGCCCGAGGCGCTGGCCGACGAGGTCAGCCGCCGCCGCTTCGAGAACGAGGCGCGCACCATCGCCCGGCTCGAGCATCCACACATCGTCGGCATCCATGAGGTCGGCCGCACCAGGGACGGCCTGCCCTACTATGCGATGCCGTTTCTTGCGCGCGGCCATCTCGGCCAGCGCGACTTCACCGTCGACGGCCCGCAGGGTTATGTGCGCGTGCGTCGCGTGCTGCAGGCCTTGCTCGCAGCACTGGAATACGCGCATGCGCGCGGCGTGGTGCATCGCGACGTCAAGGCCGAAAACGTGCTGTTCGACGAGGCCGAACGGCCGTTGCTCGCCGATTTCGGCATCGCCCTGCACAAGGGTTTCGGGCCGCGCGTCACCACCGCCGGGCTGGCGGTCGGCAGCACCGCCTACATGGCGCCGGAGCAGGCGCGTGGTGAGGACGTCGACAGTCGCGCCGACCTCTACAGCGTCGGCGTGCTGGCATGGGAGATGCTGACCGGCAAGCTGCCGTACATGGCTGGCGACGCGCTGTCGATGGCAGTGATGCACGCGCAGGATCCGATCCCGCGACTGCCGCGGCCACTTCGGCACTGGCAGCGTTTCGTCGACAAGGCGCTGGCAAAATCGCCGGCGCAACGCTTTCGCAATGCGCAGCAGATGCGCGACGCGCTCGAGCGGGTGCCGCACCGCGGCGGCCAGCCACTGTTGCTGCGGGCCGCCGAGCGCATGCACCACGGCATCGCCGCGATCCGGCGCTTGCCGAAGGGTGCGTGGGTCGCGGTACTGCTGGTGCTCGCGGCCGGGATCGGCATCGGTTTGCGGCAGATGGATGGTGCGCAGCCGGACGACTTCTTCCGGGCACTGCATGCCGAGACCGATGGCTTGCCGACGCCCACCGCGCAGCCGGGCCAGGCCATCGTCGGCGATGCCACCGAATCGCTGCTGCGGCCGCTGCCCGAATCCGCCGCCGAGCGCTTGGTCAGCGCCGCCGAACAGCAGCTGCGGCAACGCAACCTCAGCGCGCCACCCGGCAACAATGCCTACGACAGCCTGCTCGCGGCATGGCAATCCGACCCTGCACATGCGCGATTGCCGGCCGCGATCGGCGGGCTGCTCGATGCCTTCGGCGAAGAAACCGAGCGCCTCCTGCACGCCGGCGACGACGGCCGCGCACGCGACTACCTGGATCGCGCGAATCACCTGGCCACGCAGACACACCAGGACAACAGCGCGGCGATGACACGACTGCACGCGCGCATCGGCAAGGCGCTGACCGCCCGCGTCGACCGAGCCATCGCAAGTTACGACCGCGCCGCCGCCATCCGCACGGTCGACAGCGCGAAAACGCTCGGCCTCGACGCCGCCACTGTCGCCATGCTCGGCAAGCGCGCCCGCGCAGTGCCGCAGGCGGGCGACGCCATTCCCGGCGATCCCGGCATGCGCCTGGTGCGCGCCGGCGGCAAGCTGATCGTGGCTGCACGCAATGAAGTCAGCCACGCGGACTACGCCCGTTTCGCCAGTGCCACCGGACGCGCGGCGGCGTTGTGCCGCGAACGGGCATCGCTGCTGCGGATCGTGGCACCGCGCTCGTGGCAGTCGCCTGGATTCGCGCAATCGCCGCAGCAGCCGGTGGTGTGCGTGTCATGGAGCGATGCCGAGGCCTATGCGCGCTGGTTCGGCCAGCGCAATAGCCATCGCTACCGCCTGCCGAGCGCCGCGGAAGCGCGTGCGCTGCCGGCCGCAGGCGGGGCAAAGCCGGTGGCGGTATGGTCGAGCGACTGCAGCGCAGGTTGCCGCAAGCGCCTCGCCGATGGCCGCAGCTGGCGCGGCCCGTCCGGCGCACGTCCGCTGGAGGCCACCCGCGGCTACGACGACGTCGGCTTCCGCCTGGTGCGCGATCCGTAACGCGGATCGATCCGCCCATCCTCGATTGCCCTTGACATCGCGGCAGCCGCGCACGCTTCACGCTCTGTAGAATCGCGCGATGCCTGACCTCAACCCGAGCGCCCCCGCCCCCAGCAGCCCGCGGCTGCAACGTCCCACCTTCCAGCGCCTGTTCCTCACCGGACTGCTGACGCTGCTGCCGATCTGGCTGACCTGGGTCGTGGTCAAGTTCGTGTTCGTGCTGCTGTCCGATACCAGCCGGCCGCTGATCGGGCCGCTGCTGCATAACCTCGCCGCCGGCAACGCGGCGCTGGGCTGGCTCGACGACCCCTGGGTGCAGACCGCGATCGCGCTGCTGGCGACGCTGGGCGTGATCCTGCTGTCAGGCGTCATGGCGCGGCGCGTGGTCGGGCAACGCCTGCTGCGCTGGTTCGAGGCGTTGGTCGGCCGCATTCCGCTGGCCCGCACCATCTACGGCAGCGCACGCAAGCTGCTGGACATCCTGCAGACGCAACCCGACGGCACCCAGCGCGTGGTGTTGATCGACTTCCCGCACACCGAGATGAAGTCGGTCGGTTTCGTCACCCGCATCCTGCGCGAGCAGGGCACCGGTCGCGAGCTGGCGGCGGTGTACGTGCCGACCACACCGAATCCCACGTCGGGCTATCTCGAAGTGGTGCCGGTGGAAAAACTCACCCCGACCGACTGGACCGTCGACCAGGCGATGAGCTTCATCATCTCCGGCGGCGCGGTATCGCCGGACACGATCCCGTTCTCGACACCGGGCGAGTTGCGTACCCGGCTGTGATCTACATCGGCTCTTGAAGATGGGCGGGCACCAGACCGGGCTTCGCGTCAACGACCGCTCGACCACTCCAGCGCCTTGATGTCGGGCGTGTCAAAAAAGAAAAGGGCCGGCAATGCCGGCCCTTTCTTGTTGCTTCAAGTCGCGAGCAATCAGGCGCGCGAGCTGTGCTTCGGGCCGGCCCAAGCGCCTTGTCCACCCGAACGATGCTGCTTGGGTCCAGCGTGCGCGGTACGCGGTGCCGGCTTGCCGTGCGGGCGATGAGCGGCGCGCGGCGGCGGGCGCTGGTTGTCCTGCCTGCCGCGTTGCTGCGCGAACGGCGCCGCGTCCATGCGGATCGGACGGCTCGGCTCGAAGCCGGCGATCGGCTCCATCGCGATGTCCATCTTCAGCATGCGCTGGATCTGGCGCAGCAGGCCACCTTCGTCCGGGGACACCAGCGACAGTGCCTCGCCGGTCAAGCCGGCACGGCCGGTGCGGCCGATGCGGTGCACATAGTCCTCGGCCACCATCGGCAGATCAAAGTTGATCACCAGCGGCAGGTTCGGGATGTCCAGGCCGCGCGCGGCGACGTCGGTCGCCACCAGCACCCGCGCCTTGCCGGCCTTGAACTGGTTCAGCGCCTTCTGCCGCTGCGCCTGGCTCTTGTTGCCGTGGATCGCGACCGCTTTCAGGCCCGCCGCTTCCAGCTGCTCGGCCAGACGGTTGCAACCGTGCTTGGTCTTGCCGAACACCAGCACCTGGTCGGTGTGGCGCTTGGCGAGGATCTCGATCAGCAGGTCGCGCTTGCGGCTGCCGTCGACCGGATGCGCGCGATGGGCGATGTTCTCGGCCACCGTACCGGTGGAAATCTGCACCTGCTGCGGATTGCGCATGAAATCCAGCGCCAGCTTCTTGAGCTCGGCCTCGAACGTGGCCGAGAACAGCAGCGTCTGCCGCAGCACCGGCACCTTGGCGAGGATGCGCTTGATCGCCGGCAGGAAACCCATGTCGAGCATGCGGTCGGCTTCGTCAAGCACCAGGATCTCGATCTGGTCGAGCTTGATGCTGCCGCGCTCCATGTGGTCCATCAAGCGGCCCGGGGTGGCGACGAGGATGTCGACGCCGCGACGCAGCAGGTCGAACTGCGGGCCCATGCCGGCGCCGCCGTAGATCGCGGCGGTCGACAGCTTCAGGTGCTTGCCGTAGGTGCGGATGCTGTCGTTGACCTGCACCGCGAGTTCGCGGGTCGGGGTCAGGATCAGCGCACGCGGCTTGCGCGGGCCGCCCGGCGCGACCTCTGTTTGCGACAGGCGCTGCAGCAGCGGCAGCGCGAACGCGGCGGTCTTGCCGGTGCCGGTCTGGGCGCCGCCGAGCAGGTCCTTGCCAGCCAGTGCCAGCGGAATCGCTTCGGTCTGGATCGGGGTCGGGGTGGTGTAGTTGTTCTCGGCAAGCGCGCGCAGCAACTCGGGCATCAGCCCAAGGGATTCAAACGTCATGTTGTGTAGCTCCAAGTAACCGACCGCTGGAACACCGCAAAGCCAACACGTGTGTGCGGCCCATCGGTGATGGCAAATCGGTGGATACCCGAGCGTTCCCTGAACCGCGCTGCGAGTAACGAATCAAACGGTGCCGGATGCTCCGGACCGTGTCTGCGCGACGAAAGGCGTGCGGGGAGAAGGCCGCGAGTGATCGAAACAGAAGCTTCGACCTGCGGCAGGCTTACCTAGGAAAACGGATCAGCCGTGCGCGAACCGGCGGACTGTACGCGAAACCGGCTGCGGTCGCCAGTGGACGGCGTCCGCGCGTTCAGCCTGACGGCCACGCGCCGCGGTGTCACGCGGCCGTCGTTGCGGCGCTCAGAGTGAAATCCGCTTGCGGTTGTCCTCGGACACCCGGTCGATCAGCTTGTTGTAGGAATCCAGGCCCGCCTCGTACAGCGCGCCGTCGACCACCACGGTGATCGTGGGGTTTCGCTGGTGATGTGGTGCCGCTGCGCGCTGCGGCACCTATACGGCCAGCGTCATCCCCGGTCGCGCCAGTCGCACTTGGATGCCGTCGCGCTCGCCGATCTCGCCGGCCAGCGCCTCGCGCGACTTGTCCTCGCCGTGCACCAGCACCAGCGGCGGATGACCGTCGAAATTTCCATACCAGTCCATCAGGCCGTTCTGGTCCGCATGCGCGGACAGGCCGCCGACGGTGTGCATCTGCGCGTTGACGCGATAGTCGCGGCCGTGGATGCGCGCCCACGGCGCGCCATTGACCAGCCTGCGTCCGAGCGTGCCTTCGGCCTGGTAACCGACGAACACCACGTGCGCCTGGCGACGGCCGAGATTCTGCTTGAGGTGGTGCAGGATGCGGCCGCCGTTGGCCATGCCGCTGCCGGCGATGATGATCGCGCCGGACGTGATGGCGTTGATCGCCATCGACTCCTGCGGCGATTGGGTGATGTGCAGGTTCGGCAGGGTGAAGGGATTGGGTTTCTGCTTCCATACCTGCTGTGCGTCGACGTCGAACAGATCCTCATGGCGGTCGTAGACGCTGACCACCTTGGCCGCCATCGGGCTGTCGAGGAATATCTGCCAGCGCGACATCTGCCAGTCATCCCAGTGCCTGGCGAACCAGTACAGCAACTCCTGACTGCGGCCGACCGCAAACGCGGGAATGCAGACGTTGCCCTGGTCGCGCCAGGCGCTGGCGAAAATTTCGCCAAGCTCGGTGATGGTTTCCGCGCGGTCGCGATGGTTGCGATCGCCGTAGGTGGATTCCATCAATACGATGTCGGCAGTGGTGATCGTTTCCGGATCGCGCAGGATCGGCGTGCCTTTCGGGCCGAGGTCGCCGGAGAACACCAGCTTTTTCCCGTCCGCCCACAGTTCGATGATCGACGAGCCGAGGATATGGCCGGCATCGCGGAAGGCGACCTCGATGCCGTCGAGGATCGTCGTGCGGGTGTCGTAAGGCAGCGGTTTGAGCTGGCGCAGCACCGCCTGCACGTCGTCCTGGCTATACAACGGCAACACTTCCGGCTCGCCGTCGCGACGATGGCGGTTGGCGCGCTCGGCGTCGCTTTCTGCCAGCGACGCGGAATCCAGCAGCATGATCGGCATCAGGTCGGCGGTCGCGGACTGGGCGTAGATCGGGCCGGCGAAGCCGCGCTTGACCAGCAACGGCACCCGGCCGATATGGTCGATGTGGCCGTGGCTGATCACCAGTGCGTCGATCGCGGCGACGTCGAACGGAAACGCCTCGGCGTTGCGGGCTTCGGCCTCGCGGCTGCCCTGGATCATGCCGCAGTCCAGCAGCACCCGACGGCCCACCGCCTCGACCTCGTGCATCGAACCGGTGACCTCGCCGGCGGCGCCGTGGAAATGCACGCGCATGCTGTGTCCTTTGCCCGTTGGCGGGCTTAAACGTGACCCGCCGCACGTTAGCACGCAGCCGCAAATCGCCAGCGTAAAGAAACCGTTAGCTCGCTGGCATGACCTTCGACACCCGCTGCTCATCACTGGTGCCGCTACAGTCGCGGGGTGCCCGCACGCTGATTTTCCTGCGTATTGTCCTGCCTGTTTCCACACAGCCCTCGGCCAGCCCGGCCGGATTCTTTCAAACACTGCCGCCCACCAGCCGGAGTCCAACGTGATCGTTCGCAAGCCCCAGTTCGTATTGCTGTCCCTCGCCATCAGCGCCGCCCTGATCGGTTGCACGCAGAAGCAGGAAGCCGCCTCGGCCACTGCCACCCCCACGCCCGCTGCGCAAACACCGACACCCACCGAACT
>DASZZT010000042.1:0-14978 GCA_035543275.1 Luteimonas sp.
TCGTCGGAGAATCCGCAAGGCTGGATCAAGCCCGAGGACCTGTCCGCGGCGGTCACGGTCGAGAACCTGTTCGGCACGCCGGCGCAACAACGCCGGGTGGCTGCAACGATCGTGTTGCGCCCCGCCTTCCCGAGCTTCCCCGCATATCCCGACTACCGCTTCTTCGATCCGCAGCTCGCCAAGCAAGGCTACGACGAGACGCTCAGTGACGCGGTGAGCGACAAGGATGGCCACGCAAAATTCGCGATCGATCTGAAGAAGTACGAACGCGCGACCTATCAGCTCAACTTCCTCGCGCTCGCCTACGAACCGGGCAGTGGCCGCAATGTCGCCGCGCAGACCAAAGCGCTGGTGTCGAGCAATGACTATCTGGTCGGGATCAAGTCGCAGGACGATCTCGGTTTCGTCAAGCGCAACGCCAGGCGCGTGGTGCAATTGCTCACGATCGGCCAGGATGGCAAGCCGAAGCAGGTCGCGGGCCTGCATGCGGTGGTGGTCGAAAAACGCTACGTCTCGGTGTTGACCAAGCAGGACTCGGGCATCTATCGCTACGTCTCGCACGAGCGTCGCTTCGACCGCAAGGACCAACCGCTGCAACTCGCCGCGGGACGCCAGGTGGTCACGCTGCCGACCGACCAGCCCGGCGAATTCGTGCTGGAAGTGCGCGGCAGCGATGGCAAGGCGCTCAACCAGATCAATTTCTCGGTCGCGGGCGCGGCCAACCTGTCGCGCTCGCTGGAGCGCAACGCCGAACTCGCGCTCAGCCTGTCCAAGCCGAGCTACAGCCCCGGCGAAACCATCGATGTGAGCGTGCGTGCGCCTTACCCCGGCAGCGGCTTGATCACGCTCGAACGCGACCGCGTCTACGCGCACGTCTGGTTCCGCGCCGATACCACCAGCAGCGTGCAGAAGATCCAGGTGCCGGCGGATTTCGAGGGCAACGGCTACGTCAACGTGCAGTTTCTGCGCGACCCGAACTCCGACGAAATCTTCATGAGCCCGCTGTCCTATGGCGTGGCGCCGTTCGCGGTGGACCGCGCCGCGCGCACGCAACCGCTGCGCGTCAGCGTGCCGGCGGTGGCCAAGCCGGGCGTACCAATCACGGTCGACGTCACCACACAGGGCAAGGCGCGGGTGGTGTTGTTCGCGGTCGACGAAGGCATCCTGCAGGTCGCGCGCTACCGCGTCGGCGATCCGCTCGATCATTTCTTCAAGAAGAAGATGCTGCAGGTCGGCACGGCGCAGATTCTCGACCTGATGCTGCCCGAGTTCAGCCGCATCGCCGCGCTCAGTGCGCCCGGCGGTGACGCCGAAGGCGATCTGGCCAAGCACCTCAATCCGTTCAAGCGCAAGTCGGAGAAACCGGCGGTGTGGTGGTCGGGCATCTTCGATGTCGATGGCCACAAGCAGCTCAAGTTCACCATGCCGGATCATTTCAACGGCCAGGTGCGCGTGGTTGCGGTGGCGGTCACGCCGGAACGGATCGGTCTGGCCGAGACAAAAATGCTGATCCGCGGCGATTTCGTGCTGACGCCGACGGTGCCGACACATCTGGCGCCCGGCGACGAATTCGAATTGCCGGTCGGCGTCGCCAATACGATCGCGGGTGCGAAGTCGGCAGCGACCATCGCAACAACACTGCAACTGCCGCCATCGCTGACCCTGGTGGGTGCAGCACCGGCGGCGTTGTCACTGGCGCCGGGACGCGAAGGCACCGTGCGCTTCCGGTTGCGTGCGGGCAACGCATTGGGCGCTGCGCCGATCGTGGTGGTCGCGCAATCAGGCAAATACCGCGCGCAACGGCGGATCGAGCTGTCGCTGCGCCCGGCGATCGTCGCGCGTCAGGACATCCTTGTCGGCCGCGCCGATCATCGAATCCTGCTGAAGAACCTGCGCACCATGTTCGACCAGCGCGCTACGCGGCAACTCTCAGCCTCGGTGTCGCCGCTGGTGGCGCTCGACGGCCTCACCGCCTACCTCAACGACTATCCGCATCTGTGCACCGAGCAGCTACTCAGCGAGGCCATGCCCGCGTTGGTGCTGGGCGCGCATCCGGAGTTCGGCAAGATCGTGACCACGCCAACATCGCAGCAACCGCGTACGGACCTCATCGACGTGCTGCGTTCGCGCCAGAACAGCGAAGGCGGACTTGGGCTTTGGATGGCAACACCGGACGCCGACCCGTTCGTGTCCGGCTACGCAGCTGTGTACCTGCTGGAAGCGCGCGAACGCGGCAGGCCGGTCCCGGACGACATGCTGGCTTCGCTCAATCGCTATCTGGAAGCGCAGGCCGCCGACCGTTCCGGCAACGACCTGCCTGTGCTGCGCAGTCGCGCGCTTGCCGTGTACCTGCTGATCCGCCAGGGCCGCACGACCAGCAACCTGCTGGGCGCGGTGCATGAGCAGCTCAAGCGCGACCAGCCCAGGACCTGGGAGAACGATGTCGCCGGATTGTTCATCGCGGCCAGCTATCAGTTGTTGCAGCAGGACAAGGCGGCACGCAGCCTCGCCAGCAAGGCGATCATCCGCGCCAACAGCGCCGCGCCGGCGAACGCCCCCGACTATGCGTATTTCTACGACGCGGGTATCGACCATGCTTGGACCGTGTACCTGGTCAACAAGCACTTCCCATCGATGGCGAAGCAGTTGCAGACGGCCGCGCTGGAGCACCTGCTCGATCCGCTGCGCAACAACAGCTACAACACCTTGTCCTCGGCACTGACGGTGCTGGCGATGGATGCCTACGCCACCGCCAACAAGCAATTGCCGTTGCCGACCCTCCAAGCCGCCGGCAAGGACGGCAAGCTGCGCAACATCGCCACCGCGATGGGCCAGATCGCGCGTGGCACATTCACCGTCCGCGACACAAAACTCTGGGTAGCGCCTGCGGACAACAAGCCGGCCTGGTATCTGCTCAACCAGAGCGGCTATGACTTCGTCGCCCCAAATGCCGCGCAAAGCCACGGCCTCGAAGTCATCCGCGACTATCTGGACAGCGCCGGCAAGCCGATTACCACGCTTATCCAGGGCGACGAAGTCACCGTGCGCCTGCGCATACGTGCGCTCGGCGCCAATGCGCGCGGCGACATCGCCATCGTCGATCTGCTGCCTGGCGGTTTCGAGCCGGTGTTGCAGTATCCGGAAGCCGCGCTGGTGGTGAAGACACCAGCCAGCGACGAAGCCGACTACGAAGAATGCGAAGACGAAGGTTGCGGCGATGAAGGCGAGAAATCGACCCGACCCAGCAATGCACCGCCGGCACCGACGCTGGCGCTACCAGGTTCCAGCTTCCAGCCGCAGCACGTCGAGCAGCGCGAGGATCGCATCGTGCTGTACGGCTATGTCAGCGCGCAGGTCAGCGAGTTCCGCTACCGCGTCCGCGCCAACAACAGCGGCCACTTCGCCGTGGCGCCGATCTTCGCCGAATCGATGTACGAACGCGCGGTGTATGCGCAGGGCGGTCCGGCCGGCACGCTGCAGGTGACCGCACCGAAGCAGCCATGAGTCCTGCCTTTGCTCGTCATCCCCGCGAAGCGGGGATCCAGTGACTTCGATTTTGATGCGCGCAGAGTCACTGGATTATTCGCAGCGCTCGCCCTTCGGGTCGTCCTTCGGACGATCTGCGCTTCGCTTGTCCTGCTTTCGCAGGAATGACGAGCAAATAACAGGCGGCCATTTTGTAGCGAGGAACGACCGATGACGCCGCGCGCGTTCATGCGTCGCTGGCAAAGGCCATTGTTGTTGCTGGCGCTTGCCATTGCCGCTTTGGCAGCCGTGCGCTACTGGCCGCGACAGCCGCTGTCGCAGTCGATGCCGTTGTCGACGGCGGTCTACGACCGGAATGACTACCTGCTGCGACTCACCACCGCCGCCGACCAGCGTTATCGCCTGTGGGTACCGCTGGACCATATCTCGCCGACGCTGATCGATGCCGTGCTGTTGCACGAGGACGCCTGGTTTCGCCGCCATCCCGGCTTCAATCCCGTCAGTCTCGTGCGTGGCGCATGGAGCACCTACGTCAGCGGTGGCGCGCGCATCGGCGGTTCCACCATCACCATGCAGTTGGCGCGCCTGCGCTGGCACCTCGACACCCGCAGCGCGCAAGGCAAGCTCGTGCAGATTCTGCGCGCGCTGCAACTGGAGGCGAGCTATGGCAAGGACGACATCCTCGAGGCCTATCTCAACCTCGCACCCTACGGTGGCAACATCGAAGGTGTCGCGGCGGCGAGCCTGATCTATTTCCGCAAGCCTGCCGCGCAACTGACCTTGTCCGAGGCACTGGCGCTGGCCGTGCTGCCGCAGGCACCGTCGCGACGCGGCAAGCTCGGCGCACGCGACGATGCCGGCGCAACCTATCTCGGCGCTGGACTGGAAGTAGCGCGTGCACGCCTCTACAAACGATGGCGGGCGGAACACGGCGGCGATGCCGCACAGGACGCATTGCTGCAACTCCCGTTGCGATTACGCAGTCCGCACGAACTGCCGTTCAAGGCACCGCACCTGGTCGACCGCGTGCTCGCCGAGCGCAGCTGGCATCCGCTGACCGGCCCTGACCTGCACACCACGCTCGATCCGCGCCTGCAACGCCTGCTCGAAGAGCGCGTGCGCAACCACCTGCAACGCGAACGCGACCGCGGCCTGCGCAATGCCGCGGTCATGCTCGTCGATACCCGCGACATGGGCGTGCGCGCGTTGGTCGGTTCGGCGGACTATTTCGACGCGGACATCGACGGACAAGTGAACGGCGCCGCAGCCAAGCGTTCGCCGGGATCGACGCTGAAACCTTTCATCTACGCACTGGCGCTGGACCAGGGCGTGCTGCATCCGGCGACGGTGCTGCGCGATGTGCCGACCGCGTTCGGCCCGTACACGCCGGAGAATTTCGACGGGCGCTTCCTCGGCCCGGTCACTGCGACCGACGCGCTGATCCGCAGCCGCAATATTCCCGCCGTGGGTGTCGCCGCGCAACTGTCGCAACCCAGTTTCTACGAATTCCTGCGTCGCGCCGGCATCAGCCAGCTCGCCAGCGAACAACACTACGGCCTCGCCCTGGTGCTGGGCGGCGGCGAAGTGACGATGGAGGAACTCATTGGCCTGTACGCGATGCTCGGCAACGACGGCCGCCTGCGTTCGCTGCGCTGGCGCCAGGACGATCCGCAGGAAGTCGGCACCGCCCTGCTCAGCCCGGAAGCCGCGTTCATCACCCGCGACATGCTGCGCCAGAATCCGCGTCCCGACGCCGGTGCGTTGCCCACGGCAAGCACGTTGCCCGTGTACTGGAAGACCGGAACCTCGTGGGGCTTCCGCGATGCATGGAGCGCGGGACTGGTCGGCCCGTATGCGCTCGTTGTGTGGCTCGGCAATTTCGACGGCTCCGGCAATCCGGCGCTGATCGGCGTCGAAGCGGCGGCGCCGTTGTTCTTCGACATCGTCGACGGTTTGCAGGCCGCAGGCGTGGATCTTGCCGAACCACCGCGGCAGTGGCCGCTGAACCTCAAGCGCGTGCAGATCTGCCGTGCCAGCGGCGACCTTCCGAATGCGGATTGCCCGCAGCGCGGCGAGACCTGGTTCATTCCTGGCAAGTCGCCGATCCGGATCAGCCGCGTCCATCGCGCCGTCGCAATCGATCGCAGCAGCGGCCGCGTCGCCTGCGGCCCGTTCGATCCGCGCACGATGCGCATGGAAGTGTTCGAGTTCTGGCCGTCCGACCTCGCGCACGTGTTCGCGCAGGCCGGCATCCCGCGCCGACGTCCGCCGCCCGGCAGCGACTGCGCCGAGACGCAGGCCTGGCTCGGCTCACCGCCGCAGATCACCTCGCCCTACCGCGCCACGCGCTACACCCTGCGCCTGTCGCATCCGGAACAGGTCGACCTCGATCTCGCCGCGACCGTCGATGCCGACGTCTCGCGCCTGTACTGGTTCGTCGGCGACAGCTACATCGGCGGCGCCGATCCCGGCACCACGTTGAACTGGACCCCGGATCGCGCCGGCCACTTTCGCCTCTCGGTCGTGGATGACCATGGTCGCCACGACGAACGCGAGATCGACGTGGCGCTCGTGCAGTGATAGCGGCTCAAGCGGCGCGACAGCTGCGGTTTCACCACGCGTGGCGTGCCCGGCAGTACGTGTTCGAGCGCGCCTTGGTCGAGAAATATGCGCTCCAGAAGCTCATCCGTCGCGTGCAGTGAGACGCGCAAGTCATTGAATTGGTGGCAGACGTTTCCGGGGGTCTTTTCTCAGGCCAATAGGTACTAAAATAAGCACCATGTCCGCCGACCTCACCGACCGCCAGCAGGCCATCCTCGACTTCGTCCGCGGGCGCATCGCGGCGGATGGCTTGCCCCCGACTTGGGCCGAGATCGCGCAGGCCTTCGGCTTCCGCCAGACCCGCGCTGCGCAGAAACACCTGCAGGCACTGGCGGCCAAGGGCTACCTCACCCTGCTGCCGGGCAAGGCGCGCGGCATCCGGTTGACGGGCACGTCCAGGCCACGGCAACGCGACGAGCAGCTGCGCCTGCCGATCCTCGGGCGCGTCGCCGCCGGTGCGCCGATCGGTGCCGATGCGCAGGTCGAGCGCCACCTGATCCTGGATCGCGTGCTGTTCTCACCGACGCCCGACTACCTGCTGCGGGTGCATGGCGATTCGATGCGCGACGACGGCATCCTCGACGGCGACTTGGTCGCGGTGCATCGCACGCCGCAGGCGCGCGACGGCCAGGTGGTGGTCACACGCATCGATGGCGAGATCACCATCAAGCGATTGAAACTCGGACGCGACCGCATCCGGCTGCTGCCGCGCAACCCCGACTACGCGCCGATCGAAGTGCAACCCGGGCAGGACTTCGCCATCGAAGGCCTTTACTGCGGCTTGATCCGCGAGCACTGAAGTGGGCCAGCTCATCGCGCTTGATGCGTTGTTGTCAGATCGCAGGGTCTGGCGCGGCCAACCGGTATCTCTGCCGTCGGCAGCACAGCCGAGCGGATTTGCGGCGCTCGATGCTGCGCTGCCCAGCGGCGGCTGGCCCGAGTCCGCATTGACCGAACTGCTACTGCCCGCCGATGGCGTCGGTGAACTGCGCCTGCTGCTGCCGACGCTGGCGCGATTGACGCAATCGAAACAGGCGATCGTGCTGATCGCCCCGCCTTACCTGCCCTACCCCGCAGGCTGGCGCCAGGCCGGCGTCGATTTCGCGCACGTGCACCTGATCCAGGCCAAGGCGCGTGATGCGCTATGGGCGACCGAGCAATGCCTGCGCGCCGGTTGCGCCGCGGCGGTGCTGTCGTGGCCGCAGCAGGTCGACGATCGCGCCTTGCGACGATTGCAGGTCGCGGCGGAAACCGGACAGACGCTGGGCTTCGTGTTTCGCGATGCGCGCGCGGCGTGCAATCCGTCGCCGGCGGCGTTGCGGATCTTGATCGAAAGTGCGCCTGCGCAATTGCGTGTGCTCAAGTGCCGCGGCGGGCTCGCGCCGACGCGGCCGATTCCATTCCCGCACGCGCTGCACTGATGCGGAGGCAGCAAGATGCTCTGGGCCTGTGTCCTCCTGCCGCAACTGGCGCTCGACGGCGTCCTACGTCGCCATCCACAGCCTGATCGACCGCTCGCGCTGGTCACGGGACCGGTGCAACGGCGCACGCTGGCCGCGGTGAATCCCGCCGCCGCGCGCGCCGGCATGCATGCGGGACAAGCCTTGGCGGCCGCGCATGCGCTGCTGTCGGATTTCGCGACGGTCGAGTACGACGTTGCCGAGGTCGCGCGCTGGCGCGACTTCCTCGCCGCATGGGCGTATCGCTACAGCTCGCAAGTCGCGACCGTGTTCGACGATGCGATCGTGCTGGAGATCGAAGCCAGCCTCGGTCTGTTCGGGCCATGGCCGACATTCGAGCGGCAGTTGCGCGACGATCTCGACGCACTCGGCTTCTCGCACCGCATCGCGGTAGCGCCGAACGCGCGCGCGGCCTGGGTGCTGGCCGGCATGCACGACGGCCTGGCGCTGACGCATCCGGCGACGATCGACACCGCCCTCGCCCGCATTCCGGTGGCACGCGCGCGGCTCGACGCGAAGACCGCGCATGCGCTGCACGCGATGGGCCTGCGCCAGCTCGGGCAGTTGTTCGCGGCGCCGCGCGCGTCGCTGGGCAAACGCTTCGGTGCGGGCCTGCTCGAACATCTCGACCGCCTGCGTGGAGCGCCGGATCCGTTCGCGTTGTATCGCCCGCCGGACCGTTTCGACCTGCGGCTGGAGCTGGCCTTCGATGTCGAAAGTTCGCAGGCGCTGCTGTTCCCGCTGCGGCGCATGACCGCCGACCTCGCCGCCTACCTCGCCGGCCGCGACGGCGGCGTGCAGCGCTTCGTCGTGCATCTGGAACACGAAGGCCATGCCGACACCCGCGTGGTGGTCGGCCTGCTCGCCGCCGAGCGCGATCCTGCGCTGCTGTTCGAACTGGCCCGAAGCCGGCTGGAGCAGGCGCGCACACCCGCGCCAACACGCGGGATGCGACTGGTCGCCGAGCAACTGCCGCCATTCGTGCCGGCCGGTCGCGAACTGTTCGACGATCGGCCGGCACAGGCGATGCCGTGGGACACGCTGCGCGAGCGCCTGCGCGCACGCCTCGGCGACGAGGCTGTGTACGGTCTCGCACCGGCGGAAGACCACCGCCCCGAGCAGGCGTGGCGACGCGTGCCGCTGCCCTCGGTGGCGAAGTCGTCGGTCGAAACCACGCCGCGCCCGACTTGGCTACTGCCACGGCCGCTGCCCTTGCGTGACCACGCCCCGCGCCTTCTCGCCGGACCCGAGCGCGTCGAAAGCGGCTGGTGGGATGGTGGCGACGTGCGCCGCGACTATTACCTGGTCCAGACCAGCGCGGGCCAGCGCGCGTGGGCGTTCCGGCCTGCCGGCGATGCGGACGGCCCGTTCATGCTGCACGGCTGGTTTGCATAGGCATGCCCGCATGAGCGCGCCTGATTATGCCGAGCTGCACTGCCTGTCCGACTTCAGCTTCGGACACGGTGCATCGAGCGCGCATGAGTTGTTCGAACGCGCGCAACAACAGGGTTACCACGCGCTCGCGATCACCGACGAAGGTTCGCTCGCCGGCATCGTGCGCGCGCTGGAGGCCTCGCGCGAGACCGGCGTGCCGTTGATCGTCGGCAGCGAGGTGCGACTCGACGATGGCCTGAAATTGGTTTTGCTGGTCGAAGACCTCACCGGCTACACCACCCTCTGCCGCCTGCTCACGCAGGGTCGTCGCCGTTCGGCCAAGGGCGAGTATTCGCTCTCACGCGCGGACATCGACGCCGGCCTGCCTGGCCTGCTGGTTCTGTGGCTGCCTGATGCCGAACCCTCGCCAGCCGACGGCCTGTGGCTGAAGCAACGCTTCGATGGCCGTCTGTGGCTGGCGGTCGAGTTGCATCGCGGCCCCGACGATGCGCGGCGCCTGCGCGAGCTGCTGACGTTGTCGAAATCGCTCGACATTCCGGCGGTCGCCAGCGGCGATGTGCACATGCACATGCGCGGCCGCCGCGCGCTGCAGGACACGATGACCGCGATCCGCCATCGCACCACGATCGCCGAAGCCGGCAGGCGTCTGTTCCCGAATGGCG
Source organism: Luteimonas sp. (assembly GCA_035543275.1). Lineage (GTDB taxonomy): Bacteria > Pseudomonadota > Gammaproteobacteria > Xanthomonadales > Xanthomonadaceae > Cognatiluteimonas. Next base: position 9,605 of record DASZZT010000042.1, read on the forward strand.
AGCGCCACCTGCGCACGCGCCGTGCGCTCGCGGCGATCTATCCGCGGCACTTGCTGGACGAGACCCTGCGCATTGCCGCACGCTGCACGTTCTCGCTCGAGCAACTCAAGTACGAATATCCGCACGAACTGGTGCCCCCAGGCCACACGCCGGCGACGTGGCTGCGCAAGCTCACCGAGGACGGTGTTCGCTGGCGCTGGCCGGAAACCGGCGAAGGCAAGCACGACGTGGCGCGCGCGAAGGCCCTGTCGCTGATCGGGAAGGAGCTCGCGCTGATCGCCAGGCTCCGCTACGAGCCCTACTTCCTCACCGTGCACGACATCGTCGTGTTCGCGCGCAGTCGCGGCATCCTCTGCCAGGGCCGCGGCTCGGCGGCCAACTCCGCGGTGTGCTTCGCACTGGGCATCACCGAGATCGACCCGGGCCGCATGAACGTGCTGTTCGAGCGCTTCCTGTCCGAAGAACGCAAGGAACCACCCGACATCGATGTCGACTTCGAACATGAGCGGCGCGAGGAAGTGATCCAGTACATCTACCGCCGCTACGGCCGCGAGCGCGCGGCACTGACGGCGACGGTGATTCGTTACCGCGCGCGCAGTGCGGTACGCGATGTCGCGCGCGCACTCGGCCTGCCCGAAGACCAGCTGGCGCAGCTCAGCCGCAGCGTGAGCTCGTGGAGCACCGACGTGCCGGCCGAGGAACGCCTGCGCGAATACGGCTTCGACCCCGGCAATCCGGTGCTGCGTCGCCTCGTCATGCTTGTCGGTCAGCTGCTCGGCAAGCCGCGGCATCTTTCGCAACACGTCGGCGGCTTCGTGATCTCGGAGGCACCGCTGCATACGCTGGTACCGGTCGAGAACGCAGCGATGCCTGGGCGCACCATCATCCAGTGGGACAAGGATGACCTCGACATCCTCGGCCTGCTCAAGGTCGACGTGCTCGCGCTGGGCATGCTGACCTGCGTGCGCAAGGCGCTCGACCTGATCCGCACGCATCGTGGACAGGATCTCGCGCCGGCGACGATTCCCGCCGAATGCGCCAAGACGTACGCGATGATCCAGCGCGGCGATGTGATCGGCGTGTTCCAGGTCGAATCACGCGCGCAGATGGCGATGCTGCCGCGGCTCAAGCCCGCGTGTTTCTACGACCTGGTGATCGAGGTCGCGATCGTGCGCCCCGGCCCGATCCAAGGTGGCATGGTGCATCCCTACCTGCGGCGGCGGCAGGGGCTGGAGCCGGTCGACTATCCGTCGGAGGAATTGCGGCCGGTGTTCGAACGCACGCTCGGCATACCGCTGTTTCAGGAACAGGTGATGCAACTGGCGATCACCGCCGCCGAGTACACACCGGGCGAAGCCGACCAGTTGCGGCGCTCGATGGCGGCATGGAAGCGCCATGGTGGGCTGGAGCCGCACCATGAGCGTCTGGTCACGCGCATGGCCGCACGCGGTTACACGCACGAGTACGCCGAACGCATCTTCGAGCAGATCAAGGGCTTCGGCAGCTACGGTTTTCCCGAATCGCATGCCGCCAGCTTCGCGCTGATCACCTACGTCAGTTGCTGGCTCAAATGCCACGAGCCGGCGGCGTTCTCCTGCGCACTGCTGAACTCGCTGCCGATGGGTTTCTACCAGCCGCCGCAACTGGTGTCCGACGCGCGCCGCCACGGCATCGACGTGCGCCCGATCGACGTGCGTTACAGCGATTGGGATTGCACGCTGGAACCCTGGCCCGACGATGCACGACAGCCGGCGCTGCGATTGGGTATGCGACTGGTGCATGGCTTGCGCTCGGACGCGGCCGAACGCATCAGCACTGCGCGTACGCAGGCGGCCTTTCGCGACCTCGACGACCTCGCCTTTCGTGCCGGGCTCGATCGCGCCACTCTCGACCAGCTCGCCGAAGCCGCCGCGCTGCGCGGCCTCGCCGGCCATCGCCATCGTGCGCGTTGGAGCAGTGCCGGCACCGAGCAGCAATTGCCGCTGTTCGCCGGCACGCAGTCAGTTGCTGAAAGCCGCATCGCCATCCCGCCGCCGAGCGCGTTCGAGAACACCCGCGCTGACTACGCCAGCACCGGCCTCACCCTCGATGCGCATCCGCTGGCATTGATCCGGCGCCAGCTGCAGCAACGCCGCTATCGCGGTTCGACGGAACTCAAGCAGCTGCCGAACGGACGCAGCGCCCGTTTCGCCGGGCTGGTGATCCTGCGCCAGCGTCCGCAGACCGCCAGCGGCGTCACCTTCCTCACGCTGGAGGACGAATCGGGCCTGGTGAATGTGATCGTCTGGAATGAACTCGCCGAGCGCCAGCGCCGCGTGCTGCTGGAATCGCAACTGCTGGCGGTGGAAGGCCGGATGGAATCCGAGCAGGGTAGCCAGCATCTGATCGCCACGCGGCTGGAAAACCTGTCGCCGCTGCTGTCCGGGCTGGCGACCAGTTCACGCGATTTCCGCTGAGGTAGTCGCAGGAAAGCCGTATCCGCTCACGACGCAATGACGACGCGCTCCGGATCATCCCTGCAAACGGCAATGGAGATGACGATGCGCCCGCCGACCTGGTCCGGTCTTCTGCTGATACTCGGCATGCTGTTCGGCTGCTATCCGAAGGGCGAACCGTCCAAGCCGATTCCAACCGTGTTCTTGCCAGCTCCGCAACCGGCGCAGCGACTGGTGGTGGTGTTGCCGGGCCGTGGCGACGACCTCGCCGGACTGCGACATGCCGGCATCGCCCAGACGATCCAGTCGCAATGGCCCGATGCCGACGTCCTCCTCACCGGGCTGGCCCTGGGCTACTACCTGCAGGGCAACGCGACGCAGCGACTGCACGACGTGGTTGCTCCGGCGCAAACGCATGGCTATCGCGAAACCTGGCTGCTCGGGGTTTCGCTCGGCGGCATGGGCGCACTGATGTACGACCGCGCCCACCCCGGCGACATCGATGGCTTGGTGTTGCTGGCGCCGTATCTCGGCGAGCGGCCATTGCTGGACGAGATCGTCGCGGCCGGCGGCCTGGCGCACTGGCAGCCCGGTCCTGAGCCTTCGATGGTCGACAGCAACAACTTCCAGCGCGAGCTCTGGCGTTCCCTGCAGGGCTGGACGCACGACCCGGCGCGTGCGCGCAACGTGTGGCTGGCGTATGGCGACCACGATCGCCTGCGCGAAGCGATGCCGCTGCTGGTCCCGCTGCTGCCGTCCTCGCATGTGCTTGTACGTGCAGGCGGACATGCCTGGACCGTATGGACGCCAGCGACGCGCGAAATCCTGGCCGCGGTCGATGCCGAGCGCGCTCAGCGCTCGCCGTAACGCAGCCAGACCAGCGCCGAAGACTCGTCGGGGGAACACCCTGGCGGCGATTCCGCGCTCCAGTAGCCTGTCACGCCGGCGTTGTCATTCGCCGCCGTAACGCAGCCACAGGTCGGCGGCGGTCTCGTTGTCGAACACGCGCGCGTCGAAACCGGCTTCCCGCGCGAAGATTTCGCAGTATTCGACGCTTTCAAGGCCGAACGGCTTGACGTGCGCGATGCGCACTTCTTCCAGTCCCTGCCCCGACAATGCCTCGACCAGGGCCTGCCATTGCGCCGCCGCTAGCGCCGGGCCACGCAGTTCGTCGATCAGCAACAACACGTCGGGACGGCGCTTGCGCACCTCGACCAGGATCGCGCGCCAACTCGCCACCGTCGTCTCGAACGAGCTGGTACCCACGACATGCGCGCGCAGTCCGCCCGGGATCGCTCGGAAGGCGATCTTGAAGCCGGCGCCATCCGGCTCGCGTTCGACGGCGTTCATCCGAGCGCCGCCTCGACGTCCTTCGCCAGCGACTCGGGCTTGTCGGTCGGCGCATAGCGCTTGAGCACGCGGCCGTCGCGCCCGACCAGGAACTTGGTGAAGTTCCACTTGATCGCATCGATGCCGAGCAGGCCGCTCTTTTCATCCTTGAGCCACTTCCACAGCGGATCCGCGTCGCCACCGTTGACCTCGATCTTGGCGAACAGCGGGAAGTCGACCTCATAGGTCAGCGAGCAGAAATTCTTGATCTCGGTCGCGTCGCCCGGCTCCTGGTGGCCGAACTGGTCGCAAGGAAAGCCGAGTACCACCAGGCCGCGGTCGCGATAGTCGCGCCACAGCTTTTCCAGACCAGTGTACTGCGGGGTGAAGCCGCATTTGGAGGCGACGTTGACGATCAGCAGCACCTTGCCGGCGTATTGCGACAGCGATTGCGGCTGGCTGTTGATGTCGTTGGCGCTGAAATCGTAGACGGTACTCATGCGGGCCTCTTGGCGCCGGTCGGACTTGGATTATGCGCCCGAGGGTTGCGACACCTGCTTGACCACCTCGGCGGTTTTCTCGTCGCGCCCGCTCAAGGCCACGTCGGCCTGCGACACGATGCCGCAGACGCGACCCTGCGCATCCACCACCGGCACCCGCCGTACCTGGTTGGATTCCATGGCCGCGCAACAATCGGCCAAGCTGCTGTCGACGCCCACGGTCTGCACCGGCGTGGTCATGCAGTCGCCGGCGCAGCAGGCAGACGTGTCCTTGCCGCCGGCTACCGCGCGCGTGGCGATGTCGCGATCGGTCACTACCCCCAGCGGCTTGCGCTGGTCGTCGACCACCGGGATCAGCCCGCAGTCGTTGTCGATCATCATCTGCGCGACCTGCTGCAGCGGTGTGTCGCGGGCGCAGCAGGCGGGATTGGCAGTCATCACGTTGTTCAGATCCATCGCGTGCTCCTTGCCGAGTCTGGGGAACCGCAACCGTGCCGCACCCCGGGTTGCCACGATGTGAACTCCACCATTTGAATCCGGGTCCGCCGCGCCATGCCTTTCGTCAGGGGCGGGGACCGCGCACATCGGCTAGGCTGCTTGTTCACCTTCGACGAGACACACTGCATGAAGCACCCACTCGCCCTGGCGCTGGCCCTCGCGCTGACCGCCGCCGCGCCCGTCTACGCCCAGCCCGGATCCAAAGCCGCCAACTCCAAAGCCGCCGAAGCCAACGCCACTGTGTCCGATTCAAACAAGCACGACCAAGCCAAACCCGCATCCCAGGCGAATCCGTTCTTTGGTGAAAGCCCGCTGCCGCTGCACTACCCGCAGTTCGACAAGATCAAGGACAGCGACTTCGCGCCGGCCTTCGACCGCGGCATGGCCGAGCAGCTCAAGGAGATCGACGCAATCGCCAGCAACCCGGCGAAGGCGACCTTCGACAACACCATCGTGGCGATGGAAAAATCGGGCCGCACGCTCAGCCGCGCCACCACCGTGTTCTTCAACCTGGTCGGCGCCAACACCAACGACGTCCGCGACAAGATCGAGGCCGCCTACTCGGCGAAGTTTGCCGCGCACCGCGACGCGATCAACCTCAACCCGAAGCTG
>DASZZT010000043.1:0-14265 GCA_035543275.1 Luteimonas sp.
TACTTGCCACCACGATCCTTGTACGAAGTCTCGCAGACTTCGTCGGACTGAAAGAACAGCATCTGCGCCACGCCTTCGTTGGCGTAGATGCGCGCCGGCAGCGGCGTGGTGTTGCTGAATTCCAGCGTGACGTGCCCTTCCCACTCCGGCTCCAGCGGCGTCACGTTGACGATGATCCCGCAACGCGCGTAGGTGCTCTTGCCAAGACATATGACGAGCGTGTCGCGCGGAATGCGGAAGTATTCGACCGTGCGCGCCAGCGCGAACGAATTGGGCGGGATGATGCAGACATCCGCGTGGACGTCCACGAAGCTGCGAGGGTCGAATGCTTTTGGATCGACGATCGTCGAGTTGATGTTGGTGAACACCTTGAACTCGCGTGAGCAGCGCACGTCGTAGCCATAGCTCGACGTGCCGTAGCTGACGATGCGGTGGCCGTCGGCAGCGTGCTTGACCTGCCCCGGCTCGAACGGCTCGATCATGCCCTGCGATTCGGCCATGCGGCGGATCCAGCGGTCGCTCTTGATGCTCATGCTTGGGCTTGTCCCGGCGAAAGGGCGGATTCTACCGGCTGCAACGGCCCGGTCAGCCGCCGACCAGTGACGAGGCGATCGGCATCGCCGCGCGCGGCCGTGCCGCCAGCGTTGCTGCCATCCGCCGCGCGATCCGGCGATAGGCCTGGGCCGCGGGCGAATCCGGGGCCGAGACCACGATCGGCGTGCCGGCATCGCCCTGTTCGCGGATGCCGATCTCCAGCGGCAGCGATCCCAGCATCGGTACGCCGTATTGCGCGGCCATGCGCTCGCCGCCACCGTGGCCGAACAGGTGTTCGACATGTCCACAATTCGAGCACACGTGCGCGGCCATGTTCTCGATCAGGCCCAGCACCGGCACGTGCACCTTCTCGAACATCTTGAGCGCCTTGCGCGCATCAAGGGTGGCGATGTCTTGCGGCGTGGTGACGATCACCGCACCGGCGACCGGGATCTTCTGCGCCAGCGTCAGCTGGATGTCGCCGGTGCCAGGCGGCAGGTCGACGATCAGGTAGTCGAGCCCGGCATCACCGCCCCACAGCGTTTCGCCGAGCAACTGGGTCAGCGCCGAGGTCGCCATCGGTCCACGCCAGATCATCGGGGTTTCCTGTTCCACCAGCAGGCCGATCGACATCGCCTCGATGCCGTGCGCGCGCATCGGCTCGATCGACTTGCCGTCAGGGCTGTCGGGACGACCGGACAGCCCCAGCATCATCGGCACGCTGGGGCCATAGATGTCGGCGTCGAGCACGCCGACACGGGCGCCATCGGCGGCCAGCGCCAGCGCCAGGTTGACCGCGGTGGTCGACTTGCCGACGCCGCCCTTGCCCGATCCAATCGCGATCACGTTGCGCACCCGCGGCAGTGGCGACAGGGTCGGCTGCACCGCGTGCGAGACGACGCGATGGTGGAGTTCGAAGCTGGCCAGCGGCATCGCCCCCAACGCGTCCGCGACTGCAGCGCGCAGCGCCTGTGCTGCTTCGCCGGCCAGTGGATAACCGAGGGTGAGCGCCACGGCCGCGCGGCCTTCCTCCGTGGCCACGCGCACGCGGGCACCGGTGTCGGCCAGGTGCAGGCCACAGGCGGGATCGACGATCGCGGCGATCCGCTGTTCCAGGTCGTTCATGGCGTCATTGTAGCGGCGACACCCATGGCGGCCCGGCCAAGGCCGCCACAGTCGCGGCTAAATGACGCCAGCCTTCCGGCTTCCATACGCAGGCGGATGCGGTATAAATCAAGCAATCCGGGTGGCTTACTGCCGTTCGGCTGTCCAGCATCCCTTGGAGGGGAACCATGCGTATCAAACTTTTTGTGTTGGCACTCACGTTGCTGCCGATGGCGGCGTTCGCGCAGAACTCGCCCGTCGGCAAGTGGAAGACGTTCGATGAAGAGACCGGCAAGGCCCGATCGATCGTCGAGGTCTACGAAGCGAAGGACGGCACCCTGGCTGGCAAGGTGATCGAGACCTTGTATGCACCGAATCCGCTCTGCGACAAGTGCACCGGCGCCAACAAGAACAAGCCGATCAAGGGTATGGCGATTCTCTGGGGCTTGAAGAAGGACGGCGATGGCTACAGCGGCGGCACCGTGCTGAAACCGTCGGCGGGCAAGACCTACAAGTCGAAGGCGCGCTTGCTGGAAGACGGCAAGAAGTTTGAAGTGTCGGGCTGTATTGCCTTCATCTGCAAGCACCAGATGTGGACTCGCGAGCCGTAATCATCAGGCGCTACTGCGCCTGCCGCGACGAGACCCGGTTTTGCGTCGGGTCTCGTCGTTTGGGGCCATGCGATAATCGCCAGCCCCCTGTCGCAGCGCGCACATGCCCCGCACCGCCGTCATCACCACTGCCCTGCCCTATGCAAACGGACCGCTGCATCTCGGGCATCTGGTTGGCTACACGCAGGCCGACATCTGGGTGCGCGCACGACGGATGGCTGGCGACACCGTGCATTTCGTCTGCGCCGACGATACCCACGGCACGCCGGTCATGCTCGCCGCGGAGAAGGCCGGCATCACCCCGGAAGCGTTCGTTGCCGGTATCCAGATCGAACACGAGCGTGATTTCGCCGCCTTCTCGGTCGCCTTCGACCATTACGATTCGACCCATTCGCCCGGCAACCGCGCCCTGACCGAAGCGATCTACGCCAAGCTCGACAACAACGGCCATATCGGCCGGCGTGCGGTAGCGCAGTTCTATGATCCGGCCAAGGGCATGTTCCTGCCCGATCGCTACGTCAAGGGCATCTGCCCGAACTGCGGCACGCCGGACCAGTACGGCGACAACTGCGAACACTGCGGCGCGACCTATGCACCCAGCGAGCTGAAGGAACCGCGCTCGGTGCTCAGCGGCGTCGCACCGGAACTGCGCGAATCCGAGCATTTCTTCTTCGAGGTCGGCCAGTTCGATGCCTTCCTGCGCGACTGGCTGTCAGGTGATGTCGCCGTGCCCGGGGTCAAGGCCAAGCTGCAGGAATGGCTGGACGGCGAAGGCGGCCTGCGCGCCTGGGACATCTCCCGCGACGCGCCGTATTTCGGCTTCGAGATTCCTGGGCATCCCGGCAAATACTTTTACGTCTGGCTGGACGCGCCGATCGGCTACCTCGCAAGCCTCAAGGCGCTGTGCGAACGCGACGGCCTGAACTTCTTCGATTTCCTGGCGCCCGGCAGCGATGCCGAACTGCACCACTTCATCGGCAAGGACATCATCAACTTCCACGGCCTGTTCTGGCCGGCGGTGCTGCACGGCGCCGGCATGCGCGCGCCGACGCGATTGCACGTCAACGGCTATCTCACCGTCGACGGCGCCAAGATGTCGAAGTCGCGCGGCACCTTCGTCATGGCGCGCAGCTATCTGGACGCCGGGCTCGATCCGGAGGCATTGCGCTACTACTTCGCCGCGAAATCATCCGGTGGCGTCGACGACCTCGATCTCAACCTGTCGGATTTCGTCGCGCGCGTGAACAGCGACCTCGTCGGCAAGTTCGTGAATATTGCCAGCCGCTGCGCCGGCTTCATCGAAAAGCGTTTCGAAGGCCGACTCGCGGACGCGCTGCCGGATCATGCGATGTACGCGCGCTTCACCGCGCAGCTGCCGGCGATCGTTGCTGCCTACGACCGCAACGAGCCCGCGACCGTGCTGCGCATGACCATGACGCTGGCCGACGAGGCCAACCGCTGGATCGACGAGCGCAAACCGTGGGTGATCGCCAAGCAGGACGGTAGCGATGCCGAACTCCAGGCCGTGTGCACGCAGGGCATCAACCTGTTCCGTGTGCTCGCCGCCGCGCTGAAGCCGGTGCTGCCGCGCATCGCCGCCCAGGCCGAAGCCTTTCTTGGCGCAGCGGTCGTGCGCTGGCAGGACCTGGATGCACCGTTGCTGGCGCGCCGCATCAATCCCTACTCACCGCTGTTCACCCGGATCGACCCGAAACAGATCGATACCATGACCGAAGCCAGCAAGGAATCACTCAAGCCCGTAGCGGCAACGGCACCCGTAGTGCCGAGCTTGCTCGGCACCAGCAGTGAGAGCAGCCGAGCAAGCTCGGCTCTACAAACGCCAGAGCAGGTCGCCGAATCCTCGACGATCGGCATCGATGATTTCGCAAAACTCGACCTGCGCATCGGCACCGTACTGGCCTGTGAATTCGTCGAGGGTTCCGACAAGTTGCTGCGCTTCGAACTCGATGCCGGCGAACTCGGCAAGCGCCAGATCTTCTCCGGTATCCGCGCCAGTTACGGCGAACCGGAAACACTGGTCGGCCGCAATGTCGTGTTCATCGCCAACCTGGCAACACGCAAGATGCGCTTCGGCATCAGCGAAGGGATGATCCTGTCCGCCGGATTCGATGGTGGCGAGTTGCACCTGCTCGATGCAGATGCCGGAGCCCGGCCTGGCATGCCGGTGAAGTGATCGCGCAAGCCATCGACCGCGATGCCTTGATCGAACGACTGGATCGGATCCTGCCGCAGACCCAGTGCGGCCAATGCGGATTCGCCGGCTGCCGCCCCTATGCGGAAGCACTGGCACGCGGCGACGTCGATATCGACCATTGCCCGCCCGGCGGCGATGCCGGTGCGCGTGCCCTGGCGCATGTACTGGGCGTTGCGGCCAAACCGTTCGATCGCGCACGTGGCGCACACAAACCGCCGCTGGTCGCGGTGATCGTCGAGGCCGACTGCATCGGCTGCACCAAGTGCATCCAGGCCTGTCCGGTCGACGCCATCATCGGCGCGGCGAAGCACATGCACACGGTGATCGAGCCGCTGTGCACCGGCTGCGAGCTGTGCCTGCCGGCATGCCCGGTGGATTGCATCGTGATGCTGCCGCCGGCAGCGACCGTCTAGCGGCTATTTCGTCGCTGTCACGGCGCAGGCCGAGCAGATGCGCTCGACGCGATAGCCTTTGGCGCGCAGTTTCTCGACCACGCCATCGCTGCCGAGCAGGTGCAACGCACCGACCACGACCAGGGTGTCGTCCCTGCCGGGCGCGCGCAGGCGCTGCTCGATCTTCGGCAGCCAGGCGTCGTTGCGCTCGATGTTGATGTGCCGGTAGAGCTTCGGATACTGCCGCTGCATGTCGGCGGCCATGCCATTCCAGAGCGTCGCGACATCGCCGGCGCGCCAGGCGCTGTGCAGCTTCTCGAGCTCGCGCTTGCCGGGCCCGGTTTCCTCCAGCGTCTCGTCGAGGAATTGCAGTTGCTCGTCCTTGTCCATGCCGTCGAGGAAGGCGATCTGCTGCGCGCCCGTCTCCAGGCCAGCGGTCGGCTTGCCGGCCGTCTTGGCCGCGGCGGCGAAATGCTGGTCGAGCCCGAGCTTGGGATCCAGCCCATCGCGGGTCATCTCGATGAGGCTGATGGTCAGCCCGACGAACCACGGCTCGAAGTTCTGCAGCAACTGCGGTGGCAGCCCGCTCGCCTGCACGTCGGCATCATTGGCGGCCAGCCACGCGTGCAGCTTGGCCGCGGTCGCTGGCGGCAATTCGCTGTCCAGTTGCGTTCCGTCGCTACGCAGCGCGGCCTGCCCCATCTGCATCGGCAGCGTTGGCGAGGCCATTTCCTCTGGCGATATCTCGAACACGAGCGATTCGGCATCGGCGAAGGCGGCGTCGACGTCCCTGGACAACGGGTAGTCACCCGGCTTCAGCAGATGGAACGAGCCGAGCAGATAGACCGCGTTGTCGGCGTCCGACACCTTCCACAACAGCGGCACCGGTGCGCTGGCACTGGCCTTCGGTGGCGTGGACGCATGGGCGGCAGTCGCGATCACGACCGCAGTGGCGCAGGACAACAGCATGACCTTCAGCGGCATGACCTTCAGCGACATCGGCAGCTTCATCCCTGGAGCGGTTTGCGATAGGCCTTCTCGCCGGCGGTGATGGCCAGATCGAGCCGGTTTTCCGGCGGCGGCAGCGGACAAGTCGCGAACGCGGTGAATGCGCACGGCGGACTGTAGGCCTGGTTGAAGTCGAGCATCACTTTTCCGGCAGCGTCCGGCATCGCCGCGTACAGGAAGCGCCCGGCGCCATAGCTGCCGTGTCCGTTGGTGCGATCGGCGAACACCAGAAACAGCCGGCCTTCGCCCTCGTCCAGCGCCTCGATGCGGTATGCCTTGCCATCGCGCTGGAACTCGACCACGCCGGGATTGGCGACCGGTTCGGTGGTACCGATGATGTTGGCGATCTCGATCGTCCTGCCAGCTTCATGCGGCACGAATTTGCCGTCGATCTTCCACTTCGGATCCGCCGGCCAGTAATCGAGCCCGACGAAACCGGTGCGCGTCGGCGCATCGACATGCTTGACCCGCAATGCGTAGCGATCGCCGCGCTTGATTACGGTGGCCTGGCCCTTGCCGTCGTCGAAGCCGATCACGCTCGGGCCATTCTCATCGTCGTCGCTCTTCAGGTTCGCGGCGGCGGTGAATGGCTGTCCGTCCAGCATCAGCGTCGCCGCCTTGTCGGGGACGAAGCGGACATGGTCGCTGGCGATGTCGATCATGCCCAGATGGGCCGGGCCCATCGCCAGGCGGATGCCGTTGCCGGCATCGCTGCCGAGATAATGGCTGCCCGGATCGATCCAGTGCAGGCCGATCAGGCTGGCCCAGCCGTCGGGCTTGAGCAGGTTTTCGCGACGCTGGTCGCGCCAGTCCTGCTCGGTCTGCGCGAACGCGGTGTCGCTGGCCGTGGCAACGGGTTTCGGGCTTGCGACGCTGCCGTCGGGTTTGCCACCTTCGCGCTGGCATGCGGTCGGGGCGAGCACGGCGACGGCGATCAGCAATGCGTTCATCGGGTATGACATGTCAGCGTCCTCGCAGGAACCAGCGGTCGATCTCGGCCAGGGAAAACCGGGCCCAGGTCGGGCGGCCATGATTGCATTGTCCGGAACGTTCGGTCGCTTCCATCTCGCGCAGCAACGCATTCATCTCCGGAAGCGTGAGGCGGCGATGGGCGCGGACGGCGGCGTGGCAGGCCATCGTCGCCAGTAGTTCGTCGCGCGCCTCATGGATGCGGCGGCTCGCGCCATGCTCGCGCAGATCGGCGAGCACGTCGCGCAACAGGGCCTCGACATCGCCGTCAGCCAGCAAAGCCGGCACGCTGCGCAACAGCAGCGTCTGCGGCCCGCCGCGCGAGACCTCGAAGCCGAGTTCCGCCAGCGTCGCGCCCTCGCGCTCGGCGATCTCGGCCTCGCGTTCGGACACGGCCACCGTTTGCGGCACCAGCAACGGTTGCGCGCGCACCCCAACGCCGTCATGCGCGGCCTTGAGTTTTTCGTAGCCGATGCGCTCATGCGCGGCGTGCATGTCGATCACGATCAGGCCATCGGCCGTCTCGGCAAGGATATAGATGCCATGCAGTTGCGCGATGGCATGACCGAGTGGCGGCAAGGTCGCGTCCTGCGCATCACCTCCAGTCGCCACCGGCAATGGCTCGCCGGCGGCTGACCGATCGTGCGCATGCAACGCGGCATAGCCAGTGCGCGCCTCGTCGATGCGCAATGCGAGACCGGATTGCGGCATCGCCCATGACGACGGCGGCGTGACCTGGGCCGATTTCTCGCCATCGACGAATGTCGCGGCAGCACCGGCACGTGTCTCCGCCAGCGCCTCGTGCAATGTGCGATAGACGAAGTCGTGTACCAGCCGCGCCTCGCGGAAGCGCACCTCGTGCTTGGCCGGATGCACGTTGACGTCGACGCCGCGCGGATCGAGCTCGAGGAACAACACGTACGCGGGCTGGCGACCGTGGAACAGCACGTCGGCATAGGCCTGCTTCACCGCATGCGCGACACTGCGGTCGCGGATGCTGCGACCGTTGACGTACAGGTATTGCTGGTCGGCGCTGGCGCGGTTGTACGCGGGTCGCGCGATCCAGCCGTGCAGGCGCAGGCCGGCACCGCTGTGGTCGATGCGCAAGGCATTGCGAGTGAATTCCTCGCCGAGCGTTTCGAGCAGGCGATCGGGCGACAGGAGTTGACGATCGCCTGCTTCCGACAACGGACGGTAACGTCGCGATGGTTTGCCATTGTGCGAGACGCGCAGCTCGACGTCCGGACGCGCCAGTGCCAAAGAGCGCAACCATTCCTCGATATGCCCGAGTTCGGTGCGCTCGGCACGCAGGAACTTGCGCCGCGCCGGTACATTGAAGAACAGGTCGCGCACCTCGACCGTGGTGCCGCGCGGGTGCGGTTTCGGCGTGACGGTCCCGACGCGACCGCCGTCGACCTCGAGTGCCGTGCCATGCGCGCTGCCATCGCGCCGCGACACCAGCGAGAAACGGCTGACCGAGGCGATCGACGGCAACGCTTCGCCGCGGAATCCGAGCGTAACAACGGCCTCGAGATCGTCGAGCGAGGCGATCTTGCTGGTGGCGTGGCGCAGGATCGCCAGCGGCAGGTCGGCGGCGTCGATGCCGTCGCCATCGTCGCGAACGCGGATCAGCCGCGCGCCGCCGTCCTCCAGATCGATGTCGATCCGGCGCGCGCCGGCGTCGAGCGCGTTTTCGACCAGTTCCTTGACCACGGACGCAGGCCGTTCGACGACTTCGCCGGCCGCGATCTGGTTGATGAGGGTATCGGAGAGTTGGCGGATGCTCACGGCGCGCGGCACCGTGGATGCCGTCGAATCAACAGCCGTGATGATAGCTCGCCGAGGGGTGGCGGCTGGAGGCTGCCGGCTAGGGGCTGCCGCCGCCCAAGGCGCCACCGGCATCGGCGCGCGCGGCATACAGCGTGCCCGGCGGCGGTTGCCGGGTGAAATAGGCATTGACGCCATCCAGCACGGCACGCGCCAGCGCGCGCTGTTGATCCGGATCGTTGAGGCGGCGCTCCTCGTCCGGATTGGAGATGAAGGCGGTCTCGACCAGCATCGACGGCACGTCCGGCGAACGCAGCACCACGAAGTTGGCGCGCTCGACACCGCCCTTGTGGGTCTTGCCAAGGCGCTTGAGGCCGGCGAGCACCTGGTTGGCCATGTCCTCGGACGCCTTCATGGTCGCGCTCTGCGACAGGTCGAGCAGCACCGAGGCCAGGGTGTCGTCCTTGTCCTGCAGCTTGACCCCGCCGACCAGGTCGGCCGCGTTTTCCTGGCTGGCGAGCCAGCGCGCGGCCTGCGACGAGGCGCCGCGCTGCGACAGCACGAACACCGACGACCCGCATGCGTCCGGGCTGCTGAACGAGTCGGCGTGGATCGACACGAACAGGTCGGCCTTGGCCGCGCGCGCTTTCTGGTAGCGCTGGGTCAGCGGGATGAAGACATCGGTGTCGCGGGTGAGATAGGCCTTCAGCCCGGGTGTGGCGTTGACCTGACGCGCCAGTTCACGGGCGATGGACAGCGTGATCATCTTCTCGCGGCTGCCGCCTGGGCCGCGCGCGCCCGGATCCTGGCCACCGTGTCCGGCGTCGATGGCAATAACCAAGGGACGCAGGCCGCCGCGATGCATCACGTCCTGCATCGTCTTGACCGGGGCTCGCGCCCGCTCTTGTGAGGGCGGCGGCGACGGTGTCTGGGTCGACGCGGAAGCAATGCCGGTCGCGACCCGGGTCGGGACACCGGTGGCGATGCGCGTCGCAACATGGTTGGCAGCGGGCATTGCGGCCGGCAAGACCGGGTCGCTTGCTGGCGACGACGTTGTCTGCGCCGAACCAGCCGGCAGGCTCGCGATCAGGCGCGAGGTCGCAGCTGCCGAGGTGAGCGCCGGATCAGGCGTCGTGCTGACCGTGTCCGACACGCCACTCGCGGGCGACGGTACCGGCACAGGCTTGCTGGTCGCAACGCCGGCGTTGCCGCCGTCGTCCGGCCATTCCAGCACCAGCCGCGCGCCGTCCGTGCCGGACTCGAAATGCGGCTTCAGCGCCACCACCGGCGCGGTCAGGTCGAACACGATGCGGGTGGTGCCGGGCAGCGGCTGGCCGCTGCGCACACTCTTGATCAGGCCGGTCGCGGCCGGCAGCTTGAGGCCGTGGCCGAGGCTGACATCGGGCAGGTCGACCACGAGGCGGTCGGGATTGGCCAGCGAGATCACGTTGAAACCGGTTTCGCGGTCTAGCCTCAGTTCGGCGCGGGTCCCAGTGGCACCGCTGTTGAGCTGCAGCTCGCGAAGTTCGCCGGCGTGCGCGAGGTTCCAGGCCAGCGCGGCTAACAGCGCCAAGCCAAGCAGGTATTGCTGGACGATGGTCCCCTTCACGCGCATGGCCGGATTCAAGCACCAACTTCCCAATTTTGCAACCACTTTTTCCTTGTTTATCCGAAGGCTGGCGCGACTTCCTGCTGTCAGGGGTCAGCAACAGCCTGCAACCCACCGTATTTGGTCAGCCGCAGCAGCCAGTCGTGGCCGGTCTTGGTCGCTCCGGACAACCGGATGCTGCGCCCTGCGCCCTCCATCGCCAGGTCGATGCGCAGGTCGGCTGCGGGCAATGCTGCGCCACCCCGCTCCGGCCATTCCACCAGCCATAGCGCGTCCGCGGCATCGTCCAGCGCCAGGAATTCCAGCTCGCCGGCCCCGCCGATGCGGTACAGGTCCAGATGCAGCGCCTCGCCGCCGTCCGGCAACGGGTAGCGTTCGACCAGGGTGTAGGTCGGGCTGCGGATCGCACCGGTCACGCCGAGCGCACGCAACCAGGCGCGCGCGAGTGTCGATTTGCCGGCACCGAGTTCGCCGTGCAGGTGCACCACGGCCGGCATGGCTTGCGTCGCCGCGAGTGCACGCCCCAATGCCTCGGTAGCCTCGATATCCCGCAACTGCAATTGCATCATCGACGCACCTGCGGGCGCACTTGTGGATTGGCCAACCGGCGCAGATGCGGCAACAGATCCGATGGCAGCAGCCCGCGTTCGCCGCCATCGCCTGCAGCCGCATCGCCCGCGGCCGCATGCAGCAACGCGCCGCAACTGGCCGCGTCGAATGCCGACAGCCCTTGCGCGCGCAACGCCGCGATCACGCCACTCAGCACGTCGCCCATGCCACCGACGGCCATGCCTGGATTTCCGGCCGCAATCACGCGTGGAATTTCGCCGGGTGCAGCAACGATCGTGCCGGCGCCCTTCAACACCACGACGCAATCGAAGCGCGTCGCGAGTTCGCGTGCGGCCGCGTAGCGATCCGCCTGCACGTTTGATGCCGTGGTTCCGAGCAGGCGTGCGGCCTCGCGCGGATGCGGGGTCAGGATCGTGTCGGACGGCACCGGTCGCGGTGTTGCGGCCAACAGGTTCAATGCATCGGCATCGAGCAATGCCGGCTTGCCGGCGGTTGTTGCGGAGTCGAGCAAGGTGCGCCCCCATGAGGCTTGGCCGAGTCCGGGTCCGATTGCAATCACGGTTGCACGCAATAGCAACGCGGCCAATGCATCGGCGGATTCAACCGAATGCACCATTACTTCCGGGCAATGCGCCAACAACGCGGATACATGCTCGCCGCGCGTCGCAACGCTGACCAGTCCGGCGCCACAGCGCAATGCCGCCTGCGCGCACAACATGACCGCCCCGCCGCTGCCGTGATCGCCGCCGATGCACAGCACATGGCCGTTGCTGCCCTTGTGGCTGTCGCGTGGCCGCGGCTGCAGCCATCCGGAAAGCGCATCGGGGCCCAACGCGGTTGCAGCGACGGGAATGCCGTCGAACGCAGAGGATGGAACATCGAGCGATGCGAAATCGCACGCGCCGGTGTGGTCGAGCGCCTTGCCGGTGGCAAGTCCGCAATGCGCTGCGATGAACTGCAGCGTGCGCGTTGCGACGATCGCCGTACCCGGGACATGCCCGCAACCGGCATCGACGCCACTGGGCACATCCAGCGCGAACACCGGCGCTGGTTGCACGTTGGTCGCATCGATCATGGCCGTCGTCGCGGCATCGGGTGCACTCGACAGGCCGATGCCGAACAACGCGTCAACGAAAAGATCGGCCGCTGGCATCGCTTCATCGAAGTTTTCGATGCGTCCACCGGATTCCAGGTATTCGCGGCAGGCACGCCGCGCGAGTTCACTGCGCGGCGCATGCTGATCCAGGCGCAACACGCGGACATCGCGCCCGGACCGTTGCGCGTGTGTAGCCAACACGTAGCCGTCGCCGCCGTTGTTGCCCGGGCCACAGGCGACGACGATGCGCTGCGCCTGCGGCCAGTAATCCAACAAATAGCGCCAAGCCGCCTGCCCGGCGCGCTGCATCAGCGTGAACGCGTAGCCGCCGCAGGCCTCGGTGGCGCGTGCCTCCAGCAGGCGCAGGGCATCGGGATCGTAGAGCGCGGCTGTCGGCGACATCACACGATTCTATACTTGGCAGGTGCAGACACCCGCCGCCCGAACCCTCCCAATGGCAGCCGACCCGATCGCGCTCGCGCAGCGCATCAAGACGCTGGCGCGCGAGCTCGGCTTCCAGCGTTGCGGTATCAGCGGGGTCGAACTCGGCGCTGACGAAGACCACCTGCGCGACTGGCTGACGCAAGGCCTGTACGGATCGATGGCATGGATGGCGCAGCACGGAGACAAACGCTCGCGACCGGACGCGCTGATCCCCGGCACCGTGCGCGTGATCTCGGTTGGCCTGGACTATGGTCGCGACGGCGACGAGGCCTGGGCTAACCTCGATGACGGCGAGCGCGCCTATGTCGCGCGCTACGCACTTGGCCGCGACTACCACAAGCTGATGCGGCAACGGTTGCAGGCACTGGCCGATCGCGTGGCGGAGGTCATCGGTCCGTTCGGGCATCGCGTGTTCGTGGATTCGGCGCCGGTGCTCGAACGCGCGCTCGCGCGCAATGCCGGCCTGGGCTGGATCGGCAAGCACACCTGCCTGATCGACAAGGACGGCGGCAGCTGGTTTTTTCTCGGCGAGATCTATGTCGACCTGCCGCTGCCGGTCGATGCACCCGCCAGCGAGCACTGCGGCACCTGCAGACGCTGCATCGACATCTGCCCCACGCAAGCGATCACGGCACCCTACCGGCTCGATGCGCGGCGCTGCATTTCCTACCTCACTATCGAGCACGAAGGCGCGATCGACGAGGAACTGCGGCCGCTGATTGGCAACCGCATCTTCGGCTGCGACGACTGCCAGCTGGTGTGCCCCTGGAACAAGTTCGCGAAGAAGACCGACGAACCGGATTTCCGTGCGCGCAACAACCTCAATCGCGCGACGCTGGCGGAGCTATTCGCGTGGAGCGAGGAAGAATTCCTGCAGCGCACCGAAGGCTCCGCGATCCGCCGCAGCGGTTACCAGCGCTGGCTGCGCAATATCGCGATTGCGCTGGGCAATGCGCCGGGGACGCCGGAGGTGGTCGCGGCGTTGCAATCGCGCCGCGATTGCGAAGATGGGATGGTGCGAGAACACATCGCATGGGCCTTGCGGCAACATGCGGTGCCAATGCAATAGAGGATCGCGACCGCGGCGTGGCTCACGCTGCTGACGTGTGCGATCAGGCCGCCTGCGCCGGGATCGACTGGTTGGTGTGCGTCAGCCGGTTCTGGCGATCGACATAGACCAGCGTCGGCTTGAACTTCGCCGCCTCGGCCTCGTCGCAGGCGCCGTAGGCGCAAATGATCACCAGATCGCCTGGCTCCGCGTGGTGCGCCGCAGCGCCGTTGACCGAAATCACGCCGCTACCTTCCTCACCACGGATTGCGTAAGTGACGAAACGCTGGCCGTTGTTGACGTTGTAGATGTGCACCTGCTCGTACTCGCGGATGCCGGCGATATCCAGCAGCCGCCCGTCGATCGCGCACGAGCCTTCGTAATGCAGCTCGGCATGGGTCACGGTAGCGCGGTGGATCTTCGCCTTGAGCAGGTTCAATTGCATGTTGGTTCTCCGTCCGCGGACGCGCGACTGGGATAGATAAAGTCTAGCAGCGCATGGCGCACCGCAACATGACCGAGGAATGGGCTTTGAGCGTCATGTTCCAAGGGCCGGCGAGGCGGCGACCCCGGCCGCGCAGATTATCTTGCCGCGGGTACGTTTTCGTCGCCCAGAGTCACCCCGCTCGGCGGCGCCCAAAAGGCGACCGCCGCGTTGAACTCGACCGCATGAAATACCCGGGCGTCCGGCCCCGTTGCGCCACCGGCGAAGCGTCCGAGCCGCGCTGCGCAGTCGAAGAAGCCCGGCGCCGGCAAGCCGCCGCGCCCCTTGCTGATGACCATGGCCGCGATGAAGGGGCAACCGGCCGCCGCGTCCTCGGCCATGAGCTGCTCCAACGCCTCGGTGACCCGATGAATGGTGTTCGGGGGTGCGAGCAGCAACCCTTTGGCCGCTTGT